>DASXBZ010000017.1:0-1595 GCA_036491435.1 Acidimicrobiales bacterium | reverse complement strand
AGAGCGCCCACCAATACGCCCAGTCGCCGTAGGCCCGCGCTCCGCGTCACGTCGCGCTCTCCCGCGCCGCCTGACCCGCGCCCGGAGCCCTGCCCACACCGGCCAGCGCCACCCCGACCCCGCCCGGCTCGTACGCCACCGGCCCCGCCTCCACCGGCGCGTCAAACGCCGAACGTCGCCACCGGCCTCGCCGCACTTCGAGGGCCATCTCCCCAATCAACAGCCACCCCAGCACCAAGATGAACCAGAACGAAATGAGCCGGTACAGCAGCACCGCGTCCGTCGTGCTGCTCACCTGGCCGCCGAACGCCACGAGGGCGATCGTGAGTGAGCCCTCGACCACGCCCAGTCCCCCGGGCGTGATCGGCAGCGTGGCCGCGAGTTGGCCGGCGCCGTAAGCCAGCAGCAACCCGTCCCAGGGAATCGGCGCGTGGATGGCCGTGAACATGAGGGCGAAGGCGGCGCAGTCCAACAGCCAGTTGGTCGAGCCCCACGCGACGGCGCGCCCGATCTGGCCCCACGACAGACGCACCGCGGTCATCCACGCCATGATCCGGCCGATCTGCTCGTGGGTGTCGCCCCGTGGTCGTCGGGTCAGCGCGACCGAAAGCCGCAGGAGACCGGTCACGACGACGTGCAGCGGCCGCTCGTAGACGAACAGTGATCCGATGGCCAAGGCGACGGCGAGCACGCCGATCAGCACGGGCACGAGGTCGAGGGACGCACCTGCGTTGGTCGCCAGCGCCAGCCCGAGGGCCGCCACCAGCGACAGGCTCACCAATGAGGCGATCAACGTGCCGGCCAGCGCCCAGATGGCGAGCGTGGAGTCCGCGCCGAAGCGTCGGAACCACCGGAATCCGTAGACCGTCGCCAGCGCGTTCCCGACGGGCAGCGAGTTCGTCAGGGCCTGCGAGCCGAAGGTCAGCTTGAAGAGCGTCCAGAACGGCGGGCGGAGGTGCCCGGCCAAGAGGAGCTCGCGCTGCATCATCGCGAAGCAGGCGTACGAGAGAATCTCCAACAAGAACGCCGGCGGCACCACCCACCAATTCATGGTCGAGAAGACGGTGGTGAAGCCCGACAGCTCCGAGCCCTTCGACGACAGGACCCAGGCGGCGGCGGCGATCAACCCGAAGCCGATGGCGATGCGCGCCGCCGGCCACGCCGCGACGACCCACCGTGGCAACCGGCGCCGGCGGCCCTGCCGCTCCATCTCCTCGCAGCGGGCCGAACCCGCCGCCAGCTCCGTGGCCAGTTGGCGCACCGTGGCCGCGCCGTCGCCCGACGCGCCTGACCCGTCCAACGCCACCGCTCCGCCCGCGACCTCCGGACGCGTCCCGACGCCACCGGACCCGCCCGTCAGGTCCCCCGGTTCCCCCGTCGGTCCGCTATCGGGGCCAGGCGTCGGTCAGTCTCTTCCAGGACAGCTGCAGCGTCTCGGGCAGGACCCTCGTCTCGGCCACCGACGTCATGAAGTTGGTGTCGCCCGACCAGCGCGGCAGCACGTGCAGGTGCAAGTGACCCGGCAGGCCGGCCCCGGCCGCGCGCCCCAAATTCGCGCCCATGTTCAGCCCGTCGGGATCGAACGCCTTCTCGAT
>DASXBZ010000016.1:0-20313 GCA_036491435.1 Acidimicrobiales bacterium | reverse complement strand
CGCGGCGCTTCGTCGTCCGCGTCGTTACTGGCGTCGCCCCTTTTGGTTCTGGTTTCTGCATGCGTTAGGGCTGTCGTTGGGAGGGGGCGACGTGCCGGCCGCGGCCTTCGGCCACTTGGGCCGCGGTTTCAGGGTCTGCGGCTGCGGGCACACGCGCGGCGGGCGCGTCCGTTTCGATCGGCGCCGGATCCGCGGCGGCGTGCCGCCCGACCGTTCCGCGGACCCGGCGCGGCTGGCCGTTCCCGACGTGCGCCTGTGATGCAGCGGGGACCTTGACCGGCAGAGCGACCGCGTCGTGCTCCGGTGCGGGCGGCGGTGTGTAGTCGCGGAAAGTGAGCGCGAGCAGGAACGGCATCCAGAACCATCGGTCGACGAGTTCGGGGCCTTGCATGGAGAAGAAGAGCACGGCGACGCATGCTGCCAGGACCACGTCGCGCATGGGGTCCCAATTCTTTCCAGCGCGTAATCGACCGTGCAGGAGCCGGTTGAAGGATGACCCCACCATGATGATGAGGCCGACCAACATGAAGATACCGCCGCCGTACCAGTACAGGGCGATCAGGTTGTGCGGCGGGTAATACACGTAGAGCTGCTTGTCGAAGTAGACGGCCAGTGTCTGCTGATCGAGCCCGTGCCCTGTGATCGGCTTCTGGAGAATTTCTCCCCAAGCCTTGGTGATCGTGTCGATCCGTAGTTGCAGCGTTCCGCCGCCTGATCCCGCGCTGGAGTTCGTCGTCTTCTCGATACGCGTGATCGGATCGAGTTTGGACCCGCGGTCGATCACACCGAAGACGAGGACGTAGACGGCGGCCAGCGCCAGCACGACGGACACCACCGTCTTGAGCGGCACCCCGCGCGCGATGAAGAGCACGAGGAGTCCGACGATCACGGTCCCCATGCCCGACACGCTTGCGGCCAGCAGCAGCGCCATCGCGGTCACGAACACACAAAGGGTGAGGTACCAGTGCTTGCGCCAGCCGATCTGGAGCAGGAGCCCGACCCCCAAGATGATGCCCAGGGCGAAGACGATGCCGGCGAGGTTCGGCTGGTTACTGAGACCGACCGCCCTCGAATTGCCGCCAATGGCTCCGCCGCCGGCGGCGATGGAGCCTGCCTTGGGGAGGAAGACATGCAGCGTCACCTGCAAGATGGCGACGAAGCCCGACAGCGAAGCCCCGGCGACGAAGAACCCGATCGCGCGTTGGAGGTGCAGCGTTGTGCCCAGCTGCTGGCGGAGCAGGTACTGCAGGATGAAGAACACGTAGACCGCGTTGAACACGACGATGACCGACTGCGGCACCGCATCGGCCTGCGTGCTCGCCAATATCCCGGCCAGGAGGAAGGTGAACGCGCCGACGTACCAGGCCGGTGTACGCGGCGCTCGGGGCGGCGGCTTGCGGGCCAGGACGAGAAAAATGAATCCCAGCAAGAAGATGGCGTCGCTGACGTTCAACCCATGAGTGACCTTGAACCGCAACAAGGGCAGGAAGAACATCCCCACGTAGACAAACCCTCGGGAAATGAAGACGAAAAGGTCTTCTCGCTTCGAGGCCATCTTCCAATTCGCCCAAGCCCCGGCCACTTGCCCAAAGTTACAGGGAGACACGCTGATGGAAACAAAGAATTCGACCTCAGGACACGCTGCAACTTGGCGAATCCTCCCTTCGGGGGAGGATGATTCACACGTTTGGCTGAGTCGGTGGACCTTGTCTGGCGCGTTACATTCTCTCGGAAGGATCGGGGCGTGAGTGGTTCGCAGCTGCTCGTGCCCGAGGCGGAGATGGAGAGCACGAGGGTGACTGAAGCACAAGCGGGCAGCGTGTCGGAACCCCAGGTCGCACCACCGATAAGCGGTGGCGAGCGTTCGGGGATCGCTGAGTACGGGCGTGTCCTGTGGGAACGCAAATTGATCATCATCGTCGTCTTCGTCCTCGGGGTCGGGGGCGTGCTCGGCTATTGCGTGATCTCGGGAAAGACCTACACGGGCCAGGCCACCGTCTTGCTCGAGCCGCCGGTCTCGACGCTGTTCTCGAGCCAAACGGCCAACAATCCAACAACGGCGCTCGTGAACGTCCAGGACGTCATCCAGGTCATGCAGAGCTCCTCGGTGTCCAACATCGTGGCCCGGACGATCCCCAACCCGCCCTCGGTCTCGGTCGCGCAGCTCGGCACGCTCGCCACCACCGACGTGGTGACCGTGTCCGCGTCGTCAGGTAACCCGCAAACGGCGGCGGCCGCCGCGAACGCCTACGCCAACGCCTACATCAACTTCGAGCGAGGCATCAACAAAGGCGTGTTCAACTCGGCGGCGAACCAGGTCGCCAACAAACTCCAAACGGTGCAGCTCGCGATCTCCAACCTGGACGACACCATCAGGTCGACCCCGGCCGGTGTGAGCCAAGCCGCCGCGGAGGTGCAGCTGGGCGACCTCGAGAACCAGCAGACCTCGTTGGAGAACCAACTGCAGGAGTACCAGTTCGCGGCGACTCAGGGTGTCAATACCGAGGTCGGCCGCGTGATCTCCGCCGCCTCCGTGCCCACCAAGCCGTCGTCGCCGCACACGATCGAGTACGTGATCCTGGCGGCCATCTTCAGCCTGATCCTCGGGATCGGCTTGGCCCTGCTGGTCAACGCGGTGAGCAGCCGCCGGGTGTAGCCCCTTGGCCGGCGGCTCGCCGGCCGGTGGGTTCGGGCAAGGGTCGACCGACTCGGCGTCGCCGGGCCTTTTCACGGCTCCAACCGGTGGACCAGGGAGAACGTCGGCGTTCGGGCTGGTCCGTCTGGCGTGAGGGCTGCAACCGCAGGTCAGGGCCAAAACCCACGTTCTCCTTGGGAACGAGGAGACGGCCCGATCGGGGCCGGCAGGAGGCCCGGGGGGTTTCGGATTGCCGGCGCATCATCGAAGACACCACGAGACGCGCTTCTGGCGCGGCTTGCGCCGCGGTCGCCGTTGGCGGGGCACAGTGTCGTGGCGCCTGTTCATGGGAGCGTGTGCGCTCGCGATTCCGTTCTCCGCCTTCGTCGTCGGGCAGTTCATCCCCGGTCAGCACGGTCCGAACAGCGTGCATCTCGCCGCACAACGCACGGCATCCACCCGGTCCGCCGGCAACCACGGAGCGCGGCATAGGAACCCCCAGGGCGTTGCCAGCAGTTCGAAGAGCGCAGTGACGGGGGCGGTGGCCAGTGCTCCCGCGAGCAACTCGGGGCAAACCGGTGCAACGGCGAACAGCGGCGCTTCCGCACCCGCGACCTGGTCGCCCCAACCGGCCGTGTACGGAACGGGCAAGGTGCTGGACCAGCCGGTCACCATGGCCGACGGCACCGTGTTGAAGGCCGACGTCTACTTCCCCACCACGCCCGGCACCACCACACCGGCCGCCGGACAGTTCCCGGTGCTGTTGCAGCAGACGCCTTACGGCAAGGCGTTCATCGTCTATGCGGCGGCGATAGCACAGACCGACGTGAACTATCTGGTGGACCGCGGCTACATCGTCGTCATTGCCGACGTGCGCGGCACGGGCGACTCGGGTGGCACGTTCGACCTCTTCGACCCCACTCAGTCGACGGACGGGGTCACCCTCGCCAACTGGGCCGCCCATCTGCCGCAGAGCAACGGCGACGTCGGGTTGTTCGGCGAGTCCTACATGGGCGTCAACCAGTTCCAGACGGTGGCGGCGGCCGGGAAGGGGTCGCCGATCAAGGCGATGTTCCCGATCATCGCGGGGAACGACATCTATGCCGACACTGTGACGCAGGGTGGGATACCCGATGCGGAGTTCGATGCGACGTACATCGCGTTGTTGTCTGGGCTCAACCTGACCAACCCAGCCCTCGAGCCGCTCGTCGAGGCCGCGTCGACCGGCAACACGCAGGTCTTGGCGCTCGGGCTGCTGGGTCTGTCGCCCGACGTGGTGGCGCACAGCCAGGTGCTGGTCGACTTCTTGAAGGAGGCGCTGTCCATCGAGACGGGCCAGGGTCCCCAGGCATACGACGGGCCCTACTGGGCGGCGCGAAGCCCGGCGGGAGACCTGTCGGCCGTCGTCGCCGATCACATCCCGGCCTTCCTGGTGGGCGGTTGGAACGACCTCTTCGAGTCGGGCGAGCCGATGAACTACGTCGGCTTGCAAAACCTTTACGACGGGCGACCCCAGACGGCCGCCATGACGTCCGGACAGGCGGTGACTCCGCGCTACCAGCTGCTCATGGGACCGTGGCAGCACGTGACGACCGGCACGGGCGTGAACATGTCGGCCCTCGAGCTCGAATGGTTCGACACGTGGCTGCTGGGTGAGCAGACGCCGCTGTCGACGACCACGACGCCATTGCACCTCGACATCCGCAACTCGGGCCCAGGCACGGGGAACTGGGTCGACGCCGCGGACTGGCCCCTGCCGAACGCCACGCCGACCTCGTACTACTTCGGCGCCGGGCAGAGCGGGACCGACGGGGTCTCGCAGAACGACGGCACGCTGACGCTGTCGGCGCCGACGTCGGGGGCCGGATCGGACAAGGTGCTCTGGACCGGTGCGACGAGCCCGTGCGACATCCAGACGGACCAGTGGGGCGCGGGGGCGCTCGCGTTGGGATTCCAGTCCATACGCCTGAATGATCCGTGCGACCTCAACGATGTCACGTTGGGAGCGGGGCCCGGATCGCTGGTCTACACCTCGGCGCCGTTCAGCTCTCCGCAGGTGCTGGCGGGCCCGATCGACGCGACGGTGTACGTGACGTCGATCACCACCGACACCGAACTCGCGGCGACCGTCGAGGCCGTCTCGCCCACCGGCGAGAGCCTGCCGATGTCGTCGGGTGCCTTGCTGGGGTCGATGCGGGCACTCGATGCGACCAGCACCTGGACGACGTCTTCGGGGGCGATGCTCCGGCCGGTCCATCCCTTGACCCAAGCGTCGGCGCAGCCGGTCGTGCCGGGGCAGGTGACGCGCGAGGACATCCAGGTCTTCCCGACGATGACCGAGTTGCCGGCCGGCTGGCGGCTCCGGGTGACCATTACGACCGGGGACACGCCGCACCTGTACCCGTCGCTGGCCCAAGCGCCGCACTTGTTCGGCGGGATTTACAGCGTGCAACGCAATGCCACAGCGGCTTCCTCGCTGACCGTGCCGTTGGCGCCGCTGTCCGCGTTCAGCGACCCTTGTGGCGACGTGTGCTCGCCGCAGGGTCCCTGAGGACGGCGTTCTTCTCGCGCGGTCGTCTATGGCATGGGGTAGCTCGGCTGGGCGGTGGGAGAGGGGGCTGGTTCCCCGGGACGGCCGGTGTCGATGAGGCGTTAATTTGGCCGCATCGTGCCGCCCGCTTCTCCCGACGATGGAACCGCGCCTGACCTGGGGTTTGCCGGATCGGAAGGTGCGGGCACGCCGGGACGACCCGGGGTGGAACCGGGCGGCATCTCCCTCGAGGAGATCGAGGACGCAGTCGTCGACGGGGACAGCATCGTCCCAGCTGGGAGCGGCACAGCCCGGGCGGCGCTCCGGCACCGCACCTTCCGGATCGTCTTTCTGGGTGCCTTCGCCTCGAACATCGGCACGTGGATGCAGAACGTGGTCCTGGGCGCCTATGCCTACGACCTCACCCACTCGGCGACGTTCGTCGGGATCATCATCTTCGCCCAGCTCGGGCCGACGCTGGTGCTCCCCATGGTGGGCGGCCTGCTGGCGGACAAGGTCGACCGGCGGCGCTTCCTGATCCTGCTCTCGCTCGAGCAGCTCGTGTTCTCGCTCGGCGTCGCCCTCGTGGTCTCGTCGCCGCACCCGTCGCACGTCCTCCTGGTGCTGATGGTCCTGGCGGTCGGGTGCGGGAGCGCGATGTTCGGGCCCGCCTACTCGGCGATCCTCCCTGGGCTCGTGGGCAAGGAGGATCTGCCCGGCGCGATCTCGTTGAACTCGGCCCAGATGAACGCATCGAGGGTCATCGGGCCGGTCATCGGCGGCGTCCTGTATTCGCTAATCGGGCCGGCGTGGGTCTTCGTCGGCAATGCGGCGACGTATCTCTTCGTGGTGGCCGCGCTGTTGATGGTCACGCTGCCGGCGGTGCCGCAGACCGCCGAGGGAAGCCGGTGGCGCCAGTTGACGGCCGGCATCAGGGTGGCGCGCCAGGACCCCGTCGTGGGGCGCTGCCTGGTGACGGTGTTCGTGTTCTCGTTGCTGGCGCTCGCCTTTATCGGGCAGATGCCGGTGGTGGCGGCGCACAACCTCGGCATCAACCTGTCCACGTCGCCCGACTACGGGATCCTCTATGCCTGCTTCGGTTTCGGTGCGCTGGCCGGCGCCATCTCCATCGGCACCGTCTTCGCCCGGACTTCCAAACCGATGCTGGTGCGGGTGTGCCTGGTGGGGTACGCGCTGACGCTGTGTGCGTTCGCACTGGAGCGCGCGCCGCTGCCGGCGTACATCAACGTCGCCGTCACCGGCGCGTTCTACTTCGCGTTCATCACTGCGCTGAACACGACGCTGCAGGCGCGCCTGACCGAGAATGTGCGGGGCCGGGTCATGGCGTTGTGGATGATGGGCTTCGGCGGCACCGTCGGCGTCGGGAACCTGCTCGTCGGGCCGGTGGTCGAAGCCGTCGGCATTACCAACGTGCTGTTGTTCGGCGCCTTGGTGGCTCTGGTGCTGGCCTGGTACGCCGACGTGCGCCCGCCGGGCGACTCGGTTCAGGTCGTGCTCGGCGCCGAGCTGGCCCAGTAGGCGTCGCGCAGCGGCTTCTTGTAGAGCTTGCCGTTGTCCTGGCGCGGGAGCGCGTCGGTGAAGTCGACGGACTTGGGGCACTTGTAGTGCGACAGGTTCTCGCGGCAGAAGGCGAGGATCTCCTGCTCGAGCTCGGGGCCGGGGGTGATGCCGGGGGCGGGCTGGACGACCGCCTTGACCTCCTCCCCCATCTCGGGCTCGGGGACGCCGAAGACGGCGACGTCTGCGACGGTGGGGTGGAGCACCAGGACCGCCTCGATCTCCTGGGGATAGATGTTGACGCCGCCGCTCACGATCATGAACTGCTTGCGGTCGGTGAGGTAGAGGAACCCCTCCTCGTCGAGATGGCCGATGTCCCAGAGCGTGGCCCAGCCCTTGTCGTTGAAGGACTGGCGCGTCTTCTCGGGGTCGTTGTTGTACTCGAACGTCACGCCGGCCCGGGCGCTCCCGGTGCCGAAGTACACGACGCCGTCCTCGCCCGGCGGGAGGTCTTCGCCGTCCTCGCCGCAGACGTGCGCCTCGCCCCAGATGCAGCGACCGACGGAGCCCGGGTGCGTGAGCGCCTCCTCGGAGGTGATCCAGGTCAGCCCGAGCCCCTCGGTGCCCGAGTAGTACTCGTGGATGATGGGACCCCACCACTCGATCATCCGCTTCTTGACCTCCGGAGCGCACGGCGCGGCGGCGTGCACGACGGAACGGAGCGAGCTCGTGTCGTGGGCGGCGCGTTGATTGTCATCGAGCTTGAGCATGCGGACGAACATGGTCGGCACGAACTGCGCGTGGGTCACCTTGTGCTCGTCGATGAGCTCGAGGGCGCGGGTCGGGTCGAAGCGGTCCATCAGGACGACCGTGCCGCCCATGCGGTGGATGGTCATCGACCACACGAGCGGCGCCGAGTGATACAGCGGGGCGGGACTGAGATAGACGTCCCCCTCCTTGAAGCCCATGATGCCCTCGAGCATCGGCACAAGGGTGGCCGAGGTGCCGAAGGGCTGGTGGCTGAGGGCGCGGCGGACGCCCTTGGGGTGCCCGGTGGTGCCGCTCGAGTAGAGCATGGCGAAGCCCTCGAGCTCGTCATCGAGGGGCGTGCCGGGGTGGGGCGCGACGAAGTCGTCGTAGCACGTGTGCTGGTCGGGGACGGGCCCGTAGCCGACGACGAGGCGGAGGTCGACGTTCGGCGTGAGCGGGATCATGTTGGCCGACAGGGTCTTCAGGCCGGCGCTGGTGATCAGCGTGCGCGCGCCGCAGTCAGCGACGATGTAGGCGGCCTCTTCGGCCGTGAGGTGCGTGTTGACCATCGTGTAGTAGAGGCCGGCGCGCTGGAGACCGAAGACCACCTCGTGGGCGCGCTCGTCGTTGAGCATGAGGACGGCGACGTGATCCCCTTCGCGCAGGCCGTGGGCGTGGAGCGCCTGGGCGAGCCGGCAGCTCCGCTCCTCGAGCTCGCCGTAGGTGACCGTCGTCCCGGTGGCCGTGATCACCGCCGGGCGCTCCGGGTCGGCGGCGGCGTAAGTGGCGGGGCGAAAGCGCGTCTTTGCCAGGTCGGGTTCTGGGGCAGGGCTCACGGACTCATCTTCTAGTCGACAAGCTGCGGGACGCGCACAAAGGTCTCGTGCCTCGGGTGGTGTTTCGGTCGTGCTCGGGTGGGTTCGGACAGCCGGGGGCGCGAACGGGGTCTGGTACTCTCGTCGCTCCGGGCGGATGGCGGCACGACACGTGCTGTGCGATCGACGGCCGCTCGGCCGAACGCCGTGACCACGCGTACCTTCTGCACAGTCCTCTCGACGAACTACCTGCCCAAGGCGCTTGCGCTCGGCGAGAGCCTGCGGCGCCACGAGGACGGCGCCCGCCTCAAGATCCTCTTCATCGACCACGCCGACGACGAAGGATTGCCGCAGCTCGAGGGCGTCGACTGCCTGAGCACCGAGTTCCTGGGGCTGCCCCGCCGGACGGTCATGGAACTGGTGATGTCGTACGACCTCGTCGAGTTCGCGACGGCGATCAAGCCGCTCCTCTTCAAGCAATTGCTGCGGGACGCGGACGAGGTCTTCTACCTGGACCCCGACACGTACGTGGTCTCGCCGATGGCCGAGCTGTCGCCCGCGTTGGCGGCGTCCGACGGTGGCATCTTGTTGACGCCGCACTTCTTGCGGCCACCGCCACGCGGCGCCGAGATCACCGACGGACACATGCTGTTGGTGGGCGTCAACAATCTCGGCTTCGGCGGGTTCGATCGCCGTTCCATCGACATGCTCGATTGGTGGTGGGGGCATTTGCGGACCGAGTGCCTCTACGACCCGCTGGCGGGGTTGTTCGTCGACCAGAAGTGGATGGACATCGGCGCGACGTTGTTCGGAGCAGCGTCGTTCCGGCATGCGGGATACAACGTCGGCGTCGCGAACCTGTCCGAGCGACCGCTGGCCCAGGACGCCGACGGCTACTTCATCGCGTCGAACGGCGACCGGTTGCGCCTGTTCCACTTCCATGCGTTCGACTCGAGCACGCCGGAAAAGCTCTCGGTGCGCTTCCGCCACACGACGGAGAACGAGTTGACCGACGAGAGCGCGGTGCTCCAGCTGTGCAAGGAGTACGCCGACGTCCTCGTCGGCTACGAGCAGAGCCTTCCTCCGGCTCCGCCGTACCCGTACTGGTTCGACACCCGGGGTCGCCGCATCTCGCGCCAGCTGCGCCGGGCGTACGGCCGCGAGGCGCAGACCAGCGCGAGCCCGCTCCCCTCGCCCTTCGACCCCTCGGAGGCCGACGCCTACGAACGCTGGCGCCGGCAGGCCTGGCGACCGATCGCCCGAGGGTTGATCGGTGAGACGGCCAAGTGCGTCCGCATCGTGATTCCCGAGGCATACGAACAGGTGCGCAGGCGGTTCCCGAGGGTGACCAGCAAGTTGAACGAGCGCTTTTCGGGCGGGGCCGGCAGCTGGGGCTGAGGGCTTCTCGCCCTCGCTCCGCGGGTGCTCAGTACTCCGAGGGTGGGTATCCCAGCTTCTCGATCAACCCCGGCACGACCTCCTCGAGCGCGAGGTAGTGCTCGGGCTTGAACAGCTCCTGGTAGCTCTGGCGGCGCACCCGGTAGTGCGACTCCGAGCTCGGGTCGGCGCGCTCGGCCAGGTCCCGCTTCTGCAAGGCCTCACGTGAGGTCTCGGTGAGCACCCGGTCCAGTTCGGACTGCGAGAGCTCCACCTCGCAGTGGTCCAGCATGCCCTTCACGGCCCCGGCGTGGTCGGCGCCGATGTCCTCGAGGCGCCACGTGGCGACGCTCGGGTCCCGCTCCTCGACCCCGACCCACGTCGCCATGTCGCGCAGGTGGCCTTCGCCGTTCTTGAGGAGCCAGAGCAACTGGTTGTCGATCGACTTCCCGTCCAACGCGGCCTCGATCTCCCCCGCGTTCTTGAGACGGCGGTGTGTGAACGTGGACCCGTACGCCGAGACCACGATGTCGCGCGGATCACGAAAGACGTACACCATGCGGTGGGGCAGCGGCTTGGGCATTGCCTGGTACTGGTCGTAGGAGATGTAGAGACCCGGCACGAACGTCCCGCCGGGGAAGCCGCGCAGTGGACGCTCCCAGTAGGCCAGCTGCGGCAGGGTGAACAGCCCGGTGTGGGAGCGGACGACCGGGTGGTCGAACAACGCCTTGGCCCACTGGCTCCCCGACTTGGGGCACGAACCGGTGAAGATGTTCGCCACCTGGGGCATCGTCCCGCGCACCCGCAGGACCTCCGCGCGGCCGCGGGCCGCAGCGTGCGCGACGTACTTGAGAGAGTTCCGTGCTGGTTGCCACTGGACGGCGCGCGTGACCTGGGCGCGGATGGCCCCCTCTTTCCCGGCCACTTCCGAGGTCGCCATGCCGGTCCGCAGCCCTAGGCCTTCCTGCGCCAGTAGGCCCCGAAGCCGTCGATGTCCACGATCTCCTCGTCGATCCCGTTGGCCTTGCGGTAGTCGATGATCGCCTGGCCGGCCTGGGACTGGTGGCTCCCGAAGTCGTCGACGATGCAGAAGCCGCCCGGTGAGAGCTTGGGGTAGAGGGCCTCGATCGCCTGCCACGTCGACTCGTACATGTCGCCGTCGAGTCGCATGACCGAGAGGGTCTCGATGGGGGCGACCGGCAAGGTGTCCTTGAACCACCCCACCAAGAACTTGACCTTGTCGTCGAGCACCCCGTACCGCTCGAAGTTGTGCCGCACCTGGTCCGCCCCGACACCGAGGCCGCTGCGGGTGTGGAGGTCGTCGCCCTGGTCGGCCGGGTACCGGCTGGCGTCGGGCGGGGGCAGGCCCTCGAAGGAGTCGGCCACCCAGACGGTACGGCTGGTGTCGCCGCGAGCAAGGAGGTTCGCCTTCATGAAGATGCAGGCGCCGCCGCGCCACACACCGGCCTCGATGAGGTCGCCCGGCACGTCGTCGTCGAGCACGGTCTGGACGCATTCTTGGATGTTGTCCATCCGGCGCAGCCCGATCATCGACTCGGCCCGGGCCGGCCAGTCGCGGCCAACCTCGCGTTGGGCCGCGTCGTACGGCTTCTTGTACACGATCTCGATGTTCATGCGCCCGGCGAGCTGGCCGACGGCGTTCGCGGCACGACGCTTCAGCGAGGTCGAGCCCGCCGTCCGTACGCCGCCCAAGATGCTGTCGTTGTCCTCCGCCAGCGCGCCCGTCAGGCTGCGCTTGAGCAAGTCGAGGTACAGACGCGTCGACTCGGTCGTCTGCTCCACCGGCACGGGGGACAATGTAGCAGTCGCGAAAAAGGGCTCCGAAGGCCGCATCGTGCCGTTCGACGGCGCAGACGGACCCCGCGTGCGGCGCGCTCAGGCGCCCAGGGCGCCGCTCCTTACATGGTGTAACGACGGGCTTCGGCGTCGCCGCGATGGAACGCCGGAAGGTCGGGCAAGTCACGCACCGCTTGGGCGGGATTGCCGCGGTAGAACGTTTGCTCCTTTGTCAATTTTGTCGCAACAACTGAGCCCGCCGAGATGATGCAGCGCGCGGGCACCCTGGTCCCGCTGAGCAGGATGCAGCCCGACATGACGCCGCTGTTCGGGCCGATCTTGACCGGGCCGGTCACCTGCTCGTCCCGGATGAGATCGAGGCTGTGCGTGAGGATCTGGCACCGGTAGCCGATCAGCCCGGCGTGGTCGCCGATCTCGACTGTGTCGGAACAGTCGATTTCGTGGCCGACGGTGATCTTGGACCACTCCCCCATGATGAGGCAGGCCCGCCGGTTCTTCGTCTTGAACGCCAGGGCGGCCATCGGATGGGCGGAGATGAAGTTCCTCGTGGCGATGCTCGCACCCTTGGCCAGCCGCAGTTCCTCGAGGTTCCGGATGACGTTGAGCGAACCGATGCTCGTCTCGGGGCCCATCGACACGTGCTGCACGAGGATGAGGCTGCGGCCGATGTACGCGGTCGGATCCAGGTCCCAGCCGAAGACCCGCCGTCCCACTTCCGCGCGGAGCGGTGCCGGAAGCACGAGCATCAGAAGCGCCCACAGTTTGCGCACGGCAGCAGTCCTAGGCGGTCCGGTCGCCGCGGCGCAACCACGCCATCCGGTCGGAGATCGGACGGACCATGACCGCCGGGTTGCCCCGGTACAGCGCCTGTTCCTGCGTGAGCCTCGTGGTGACGACCGAGCCGGCCGAGATGATGCTGCGCGGCGGGATCCGCGTCCCGGCCAACAACATGCACCCCGACATGACGCCCGAGTACTCCCCGATCACCACCGACCCGGTCGTGTACCGGTCGCGCATGAGGTCGATGGAATGCGTGAGCACCGTCGACTTGAAACCGGCGAGGGCCGCGTGCGATTGGATCTCGAGAGTGTCGACGCAGTCGATGTAGTGGTACGACGCGATCTGCGAATACTCCGCCAAGAAGATCGCCGGGTTGCGTTTGTTCAACGCGTCGGTCGGATGGTCCCACCAACCCTTGATCAGGTTGCCCGAGCCGATCGCAGAGCCCTCGGCCATCCGGAGCTCGTTCAGGTTGGTGATCACGTTGCGGGCGCCGATGCGGGTGCCCGGCCCCATCGTCACCTCATCGATGACGAGCACGCTGGGCCCGATATAGGCCGTCGGATGAATGTCCCACTTGTAGATCCACTTCGCCACGATTCGCTTCAGCGACATCGGGAGGAATTTGAAGACATACGCGAGGGCGAGGCGCAGCATCTCAGCCTTTGTCCGCCCTGGTGCCCACCACGCACTCCCAGTCCACGGGCAGGAACTGTAGTGCTCGACCCAGGGAATCCGAACAGACAGGAGCCGCTCGTGGGGTGTGACCCTCACGGCTCACCCACGGGCTCCGAGACGGCAAATTCTCGGTTGCGGGCCGTAAGCCCAACCCCCCTTCTCCGTTGGTCCATCGTGGACAACCGCGCCAGTGTGTCGGTCCGGCTCCTTCCCGGCGAGCGGATAAATTGCCTCCCTACCCGGGGGCTCGCCCCGAGGGTTGGGAACGGAAGCCTCGATCGCACGCAGCCAGCCGCGTCGTAGCAACTGTCTTCGGCGAGTCGATGCGCGGTACCCCGCCGGTCGTCGCTGGGCTTGGCCCCACGGTCGGCCCAGAGGCCCATAACGGAACGATACGAAAGGACCTGAGAGTGGTCACAGACCAGGACAAGGCGCGAGCAGTCATTGCCGACTTCCTCAAGTCGGCGGACAGGGGCGCTGCCGGGTGGAACGACGACACCGGCCTGTGGGGCGAGGGGCTGGAACTGGACTCGCTCGAGGCGGCCGAGCTCTCCGCGCTGTTGGAGGACGAGTTCGGTTCGGATCCCTTCTCCGAGGGTGGGGACCTGCCAGAAACCGTCGGCGACGTCCTGGCGTTCTATGTCACCGTCTCAACCGAGTGATCCTGCTCCTCGAGGCCGCGGCCAGGTCTGAACCTGAGCGGACGGCGGTCCTCACTTCGGAGGGCTCGGCGACCTACGGCCAACTTCTCGAGGACGCCCGTCGTGTCGCAACGGCGTTGCGCCGTCAGGGCATCACGCGTTTCGCCGTTGTCGAACCCGACGCGGCGTGGGTGCTCCGGATCTTGGCCGGTGCCGCGCTCGCCGGCGCCGAGCCCTGCCAGTACCAACCCGACACCGACGCGACGGAGTTCGCCGACCACGCGTCAATGCTCGACCACAAATTCGTGCTGTCCCGCCGCGACGACCTCGACGGCCCTTTCGAGGTGATCGGCCCCGAGACGCTGGTGGTCGAAGACGCCGACACCACACTGCGGGCGGGTGAAGACACGGAACAACCGCTCATGATCCGCACCACCGGCACCACGGGCCTGCCGAAGGCGGCGCGGCACGACTGGAGGATCCTCGGCAAGACGGTCGCGGGCGTCCGGCCCATGCCCGAGCAGCGCTGGCTCCTGGCCTACGGTCCGCAGCAGTTCGCCGGCGTCCAGGTGCTGCTGCACGTCGCCGCCAGCCACGCGACTCTTGTCGCACCCTTCCCGCGCCAACCCAAGGACGGTCTCAACGCGCTGGTCAACGAGGGCGTCACGTGCGTGAGCGCCACACCGACCTTCTGGCGCTTCCTGCTCGCCGAGGCCCGGAGCCGCAAGGTCACCTTGCCGCCGCTCGAACAGATCACGCTGGGCGGCGAAGCCAGTCCCGGCGATCTGCTGGAGGAGATCCAGGCCGTCTTCCCGACCGCCAAGGTGTCGCAGGTGTACGCGTCGACCGAGTTCGGCTCCATTACGTCGGTCCGCGACGGCAAGCCGGGCATCGCCGTGGATTCGCTCTGGAGCGAGGCGAACCCGACGTCCAACGTCCGCGTCGCCGACGGCGAGCTGTGGGTCCGGGCGGGCGCGGGCATGCTCGGCTACGCCGGCGGGTCCCCCGCTGCCTCATCCGCGGCCGACACCGATGCCGCTGACGCCGACGGTGGCGACTCCGGCGGGTGGCGGCGCACCGGAGACCTCGTCGAGATCGTCGACGACCGCGTCATGTTCCGCGGCCGTAAGTCCGAGGTCATCAACGTGGGCGGAGTCAAGGTGCACCCCTTACCCGTCGAGGACCGGATCACCGCGCTCGACTCGGTCGCCCTGGCGCGCGTCTTCGGGCGGCCCAACAAACTGACCGGGGCTATCGTCGCCGCGGAGATCGTGCCGGCGGGTGGCGCCGAGGGCGCGGACGTCGAGGCGATCCGGGCGGCGATCAAGGAGGCGGTGTCGGATCTCCCGCGGGCCTGGCAGCCGCGTAGCGTGACCTTCGTGGACGCGATCGAGACCAAGGGCGGTAAGACGATCCGCGGGATGGAGGACTGATGGCGGAGGCCGAAGCACAGCCGCGGGTCGCACTCGTCACCGGTGGCAGCAAGGGCCTGGGGGCCGGTCTCGTCGAGGCCTACCTGGATGCGGGCTACTGCGTGGAGACCTGCTCGCGCTCGTCGACCGACAGGGTCAAGGCCTGGGAGAACGACCCCGAGCTGAAGGAACGCTTCCACTTCGCCGTCGCCGACGTCTCCAAGAGGGACGATGCCGAGCGATTCGTGAAGGACGCGGCCAAACGGTGGGGTCGCATCGACGTCCTGGTGAACAACGCCGGCGTCGCGCGTGACGGCGTCATCGCTCTGTTCAGCGACGACGACGTCGACACGGTGATCGACCTCAACCTGAAGGGCACCGTGTACGTCACCCGCGCCGCCAGCCGCGTAATGCTGCGCCAGCACTCCGGCTCCATCGTGAACATCTCGTCGATCGTCGGGCTCTCGGGCTACCGCGGCCTCACGGTGTACGGCGCCACCAAGGCGGCGCTCGACGGCTTCACCCGTGCACTGGCGCGTGAGCTCGGCTCACGCGGTATCACCGTGAACAGCGTGGCCCCCGGCTACCTCCGCACCGAGATGAGCCACGGCCTCGACGAGGACCAGCTCGAGCAGATCGCGAGGCGGACACCGATGGGACGCCTGGGTGACCCCGCCGACGTCGCCCGCGCCGTCCTCTTCCTCACCGACCCGGCCAACAACTACCTCACCGGCCAGGTGATCGTCGTCGACGGCGGACTGACCTGCTGAGCAGCTCTCAGCTCAGGGCTGCGACGTCGCCGCGATGATCTGATCGAGGATCGACTGGTCAGGCAGGGGTGGGCACTCGACCGAAGGCAGGCCACGCACGAGATCGAACGCCTGCTTGATGTAGGGACCTTCGATCGCCGGAGTGTGGCACCCGGCCACGGTCTTGATGTCGAGTCTTTCGATGCCGTCCACGTAACGCCCGAACTTCTCGGCGTCGAGGAGCGACAGCCAGGGGCACAACGCGCCGAACGCGAAGAGCGTCATGCCGAAGTTCCAGAACTCTGGGTCGAGGTCGGCCACCGGCATCTCCGGCGACGGGAGCGGTGTGGCGAAGGTATCAACCGCCCAGTAGACGCCCGTCGAGGAATCGAAGAGACCGCGCGTGGTCGGAGAGTCGTAGAGGGGCGGACGCATGGCGTGCAGCGTTCGGTCGCCCGCGTCGAAGGACTCTTCGTGCATGACCCATCGGCATCTGTCGAGTGGAAAGTCGAAGCAGTTCGAGTGGCGCTCCACCATCGCCCAGCTGCAGACGAGCGTTGCGTTGGGGCACGCCGTCATGACCTCGACGAGATTGCCAGCGTGATCGACGTCGTCATGCGACAGGAACACCCAGCGCACATCCTCGGGCTCCACGAGCGAGAAGGCGTCTTTCAACCACTTCTCCCGGTTCGCCGGGGTCCCCGTGTCGACGATGACCGGTTCCTTGCCGAGGATCACCATCGAGTTGAGGTACACGAACAAGGGTTGGCCGAGTGCGGGCTGCACCTGGTGGATCACATACGTGTCGGCAGCGACCTTCGTCGGTGGGACGTCAAGGGTCGGCAGGACTGGGGCAAACGTCGTCATTGGGCTCCTCAAATCGCCAAGGGATAGGCCATGTTCCACCCCTTACCGGACAGGGTCAAGGGTCAAGGGTCACGTTCCATCGTTCTCGTGCGTGTCGACTGGGAAGGGCCTGGGAGCGACGGCGACGCTGACGTGTCCTCTTGCCGCGCTCACGCGCTGGTCAGGCTGTGGGCGCGGCGAGCGGATTCGGCGTCGGTTCCCCGATCCGCTTGAGCGTGTTGCGGTCGACGTGATCGACCAGTCCTTCACGGTCGGGCATCTGCAATTGCGTGTGTTCCTCGTACGACCACGTGCCGTCCTTGTTCACCGTGACCCGCATGCGGAAGCTGACCGTCCGGAAGGCAGCCTCGAGGAACGGGTTCGACACGATGCCGTAGACCTCGGAGCCGCGTGCCGCCTCGACCTCGAACTCGGTGGCGTCCGCGTCGGCGGTGCCGGCGGCCAGCAGCACCTGCCCACGAGGTATCGCCAGCGTGTGCAGGACCTTGTTGGCCGCAGGCTCCCAGAGCCAATAGCCGACCTGGTCGTGGAACGTCTCGACCTCGCCGGGCTTCACGATGTGCGTGTGATAGCGCAGGCCGTAGAACAGCTGGGGGCCGTTGGTCTGCGCGTCGATGGGCTGCAGCTCGTAGTGCTCCACGTACTGGTTGTGCTCGTTGCCGCCCTCGACGGGCCCCGTGATGTCCGATCCCGCCCCCACGGGGTGGATGTCGGCGCCGTCCACGCTGCGCCACACCCCGGCGAGGCGACGAAGGGGGCCGAGGTTGGCCAGTGTGTCGTCGTCCCCGTCAGCCTCGGTGTAGATGTCGTCCCCGTAGTCGTGGACGCCCTGGCCGTTCATGCGCGAGAGGATACCGACGCGGGCCGAGAGCCGCCGTCCCGCCGGAGTGCGATGATCCCCTTGTGTTCGTGCAGATCTACGGGATCACGACGGCCGACGATGCGGCCGCGGTCGACCGCTTAGGACCCGACTCGGTCGGGGTCGTGCTCGACGAGGGTGTACCCACCTGGGATTCCGTCGATGCGGATACGGCGCGCGCCATCGTCAAGGCGCTCCCGCACGTGCGCGTGGCGGCGCTGTCCCTTTCGACCGATCCCGACCGGATCCTCGACACCGTGAGGACGATCCGCCCTGACATCGTGCATCTGGCCCGGGCCGACGCGATCGACGACGGCACCCTGCAACGGATACGGGCCAAGGTCGAACCAGCCCAGCTGTTGCTCACCGTGCCCGTCGACGGGCCCGGTGCGATGGACGTTGCGAGGCGGCTGTCGGAGGTCGGCGACTCTCTGCTCCTCGATACGAAGCACCCCGACACCGGCATCGTCGGCGCGACCGGGTACACCCACGACTGGAGCATCAGCGCCGACATCGTGAACTCGCTGGACATCACGGTGGTGCTGGCCGGTGGCCTCGGACCGGAAAACGTGCGCGACGCGATCACCGCCGTGCGGCCCTTCGGCGTTGACTCCGAGACGCGCACAAGCCTCGAGTCCGACCGCCGGCGGAAGGACATCGCCAAGGTCGAGTCGTTCATCTCCCTGGCCCGCCGGCACTGAGCGATCGGGCCGTCAGTCGCTCAAGCCAGCCGTTCCAGGAGCCACTGCGGCCCCACCACTTCCGCGCCCAGCGCCTCGACCCGTCGCCGGAGCTCGCGATCGGCGGTGACCAGCACGGCCGCTTCGCCGTCCGGGGCACTCCGCACGACGTCGACGAGTGCGTCGTCACCGCTCCCCGCGGCGTGCACGACGGTCACCCCGTCGGCTGCGCCGCTCGATGCGCCCGCGCGCGCCTTGCCTTCGAGCACCACGACGACCGGTTCCGTCAGCCGACCCGCGGCCACGCCCGCACGCAGGTCGGCGACGAACGACCGGGCGGCGCCGGCCCGATCCTTCCACCACCCCGTCGGGCGGGACCCGATGACGTTCGCCGCGTCGACGACCAGCATTAGCCCCGTTTGGGCGACCAGTCGAAGCGCCGCACGCTGACGAAGATGCTGGCGGCGCCCCATATGGCCATGACGAGCAAGTCGTTCCACGGCGACGTGCCGGGGATGCCGTTAAAGGTGTCCACCGTGGCGGTGATCAGATGACGGATCGGGAAGAAATCGGTGAACGTGGCGAGACCCGAGCCCGCCTTGACCGGGAAATAGAGGCCAGACAACGCGACCAGAATGAAGAACACGAGGCTCACGATGGGCCCGGCGGAGTCTGCGTTGGGAACGAGCGTGCTGACCGCCACTCCGAGGGCAGTGAAGGACAACATGCCCACGAGGAGAACGAGCACGAAGAGCAAGACGTCGTGGGGACCCGTCACGCCGTAGCCGATCCAGCCGACCAACAGCACGAGGATGATCTGGATCGCCGCAATGATCATGTAGTTGATGAAGACGGCAGCCAGCAGCATCCACGTCGGCAGCGGGCTCAGACGGAGCCGCTTGAGCAGCCCGAACTCGCGCCGGTTGACCAGCGTGATGGCCAAGATGTTGAAGCACGCTGCCATCACCCCGTAGGCGACGAAGGCGGGCAGGTAGTACTGGCCGAGATTGATGTGCGCCAGGTAGCCGACCGTTGAGTGCCGCGAGGTCGATTCGAAGATCACGATGAACACGACCGAGAACCCGATGGTGATCGCCGCGCCGATCGGGTTCAGCCAGAACGACAGTTGCTCGAAGTAAACCTGACGCCCGATCAGTGACAGGTCCCCCACGCCGCGGAACGAACCGCGCACCGGCACCTCGGCCGTGCTCACGACGCCGTCTCCTCGCCCGTGCCCGCGCCGCGCGATTTCGTCAGCCCGAGATACACGTCCTCGAGCGACACCCGAAGCACCGACAGCCCGGCCAGCGCATGCCCGCCCTGCAGCGCCCACCCCGTCAACTCGTGGAGCACCCGCACCTCGTCCTCGGTGCGGATCTCGACATGCCCGTCCTCGGCCGGCGAGGCCGCCATCGGCAGCGCGGCAGCACTCACGCCCTCGGGCAGCCTGAACCGTATGGTGACGGCCCCGACGTCCCGCCCTCCGATGGAACTCGGCGTGCCACTGGCCACGATCTCCTGACCGAACAGCACCGCCACACGGTCCGCCAGCGCCTCGACCTCGTCCATGTAGTGCGTCGTCAGCAGGACGGTCGTCCCCTCGCCCGACAGCCGCTTGATCAGCTCCCACGTGTCCCGCCGTCCGGACGGATCGAGTCCGGTCGTCGGTTCGTCGAGGAACATGAGCTCCGGGTTGCCGATGATCCCCAGGCCGACGTCGAGGCGGCGTTGCTGGCCTCCCGAGAGACGCTTGATCCGGTCATCGGCCTTCTCACCCAGTCCGATGAGCTCGATCACCTCCTCGACCGGCCTCGGGTTCGGGTAGTAGCCGGCATTGCGGGTCAAGACTTGGCGCACCGAGTAATAGGGCTCGATCGCCAGCTCTTGCAGCACGACGCCGATGCGCGAGCGCAGCCAGCGCTGCGTGCTCACATCAGCAGGGTCGACCCCGAGGGTCTCGACCCTGCCGCTGCTGCGCGTCCGGAACCCTTCCAGGATCTCCACGCAGGTCGTCTTGCCGGCGCCATTCGGCCCGAGTAAGGCGAACACCTCGCCCTTTTGCACCTCGAAGCTGACGTCGCGCACGGCAACGGCGGTGCCGTAGGACTTCGACAGGTGCTCAACGCTCACAGCCGGCATCTGGCCCGCACGCTACCTAGCGCTCGTCGTCCGGTCACATTCCTGTTCTGCAAACGAATGAGGAG
>DASXBZ010000015.1:0-1799 GCA_036491435.1 Acidimicrobiales bacterium | reverse complement strand
GTCTTGACGAGCTCGACCGCGTCGGGCGTCCCTTCGCTGGCGACGGCGATCGACACCTTGGACCCGTCCGCGGAGCCGCCGAGCACCACCGCGCGCACGCCGTCGTGGCGCAGCACCGCCTCGGCCAGGGACTGGAGCTCCTTGCCCTCGACCTTGTCGCGGCGCGCCACGACCACGCCGCCTTCGCCGGCCTGGGCCGCCAGCGTCTTCGCCTCCGCCTCGCTCGACTGCTGGCGCAGCGCCGCGAGCTCCTTTTCCGCCTCGCGCTGGCGGTCAGCCAGGCGGCCGATGGCGGCGACCAACTCGTCGGGCTCCGTGCGCAGCGCTTCGGCGGCAGCACGGACGAGCTCCTCACGGTCCTTGGCCCGCTGCAACGAGGCCTTGCCGGTCAGGGCGAAGATCCGCCGCGTGTTGGAACCGATGGAGCCCTCCGAGAGCAAAGTGATGGAACCGATCTGGCCCAAGGAGTCGACGTGCGTGCCGCCACAGAACTCGAGGGAGGTTGGCCCCGCCCGCACGACGCGCACCGACTCGCCGTACTTGTCGCCGAAGAAGGCAATGGCGCCCATCTCCTCCGCCTCCAGGCGTGTCGTCTCGGTCGTCTCCACGCCGATGTCGGTGAGGACGGCGTCGTTGGCCAGCTCGAAGACCTCGTCCAGTTCCTCGCGCGTTGGCTGGGCATGGTGCGAGAAGTCGAAGCGCAGATAGTCCGGTCCCACCAAGGAGCCCTGTTGGCGCACGTGGTCGCCGAGGACTTTCCGCAAGGCGGAGTGCAACAGGTGGGTCGCGGTGTGGTTGCGCCGGATCGCCTCCCGCCGTGGGGCATCGATCGTGGCCAGCGCATCCTGCCCGGCGGCCATATCCCCGCTGAGGCGTGCCTTGTGCGCAATGAGACCCGGCAGCGGGTACTGCGTGTCGTAGACGTCCGCTATGCCGTTCTCCGTGACGATCGTCCCGGTGTCGCCGACCTGGCCACCTTGTTCGGCGTAGAAGGGCGTCCGGTCCAAGTAGATCTCGACAGTGCGGCCGGAACCGGCCTGGTCGTCGACATTGTCGCGATCGTCGCCCGTACCCTCGAGCACGGCCAACACCTGGGCCGGCACCTCGTAGTTCTCCATGCCCCGACCGACGAAGGCCGTAGGGCCGTCTTGGTCGAGGAGGGCACGGTAGGCGGCCTCGTCGCCGGCGCGGACCGACTTGGCGGCGGCGCGCGCCCGCTCGCGCTGCTCGGCCATGGCCGCGTCGAAGCCGGCGCGATCGACCTCGACGCCCGCGTCGCGGGCCAGCTCCTCGGTCAGCTCGACCGGGAAGCCGTGCGTGTCGTGCAGGGTGAAGGCCACGTCGCCGCCGATCACCTTCGTCCCGGTGGCGATCGCCTCTTCGAGGCGGCCCAAGCCGGCGCGCAGCGTGCGGTCGAAACCGGCCTCCTCGCGCGCGATGACGTTGACGATCAGATCGTGCTGCGCGCGCAGCTCGGGGTACGCGTCGCCGAGCACGTCGGTGGCGGCCCGGACGAGCGCCGGACCGATGGGCTTGTCCACGCCGAGACGCCGGGCGGCGAGCACGGCCCGGCGCACGACGCGGCGCAGCACGTAGCCGCGGCCTTCGTTGGAGGGCAGGACGCCGTCGGCCACCAGCATGGAGAAGGCGCGGCCGTGGTCGGCGAGCACGCGCAGCGCGACGTCCGTGCGTTCGTCCGTCCCGTAGCCGGTGCCGAGGATGGAGGCCGCGGTGTCGATGAGCGGCACGAAGAGGTCGGTGTCGAACACCGAGTCGTGTCCCTGGAGGATGGGGAGGTT
>DASXBZ010000014.1:0-24956 GCA_036491435.1 Acidimicrobiales bacterium | reverse complement strand
CCCACGTAGAACACGGCGGTCATGCGGTTGAGCAAATAGATCAGCCAGAAGTACTTCTCGGCGGGATCGAGCGCGCGCAGCACGCGTGGAGAAGACGCGGACGCCATAGTTCGGGGTGAGGCTAGCGCGCCTCGTTCATCTTCCCGGGCGCCGCGTCAGGCATCATCGGCCCGTGCGGACACGATCGCCTCGGCTTCGATCTCCACCTTCCAATCGGGGTCCAGCAGCGCCGCCACCACGACGATGGTCGCGGCGGGGCGGACGTAGCCGAACACCTCGGCGTGCACCGCTCCCA
The DNA here is from genome assembly GCA_036491435.1 of Acidimicrobiales bacterium. Classification (GTDB taxonomy): domain Bacteria; phylum Actinomycetota; class Acidimicrobiia; order Acidimicrobiales; family RAAP-2; genus Bog-473. The sequence goes on along the minus strand of DASXBZ010000014.1, from coordinate 24,661 downwards.
CCGCATCGGCCGAGTCGACGGAAGTGACGTACATGCGGGTACGCACCACGTCAGCGAGCAGCGCGCCAGCCTCGCGGAGCGCGGTGGAGATGATCTCGAAGCAGCGGCGGGCCTGCGCAGCGGCATCGTCGGGGCAACGGCCGGCGGGCACGACGGGGCCGGTCCCCGAGACGATCACGCGGTCCCCCACCCGTACGGCGCGGCTGAACCCGATGAGGGGCTCGAACGGGGAGCCCGAGGCGATGCGTCGGCGTTCGGTCATGGCGCATCCTCCCAGACCGAGGGGCCAGGGCCGAAAGCCCAGCGCCGTGCGACGGAATGGCCGGGCATCGCCGTTACCATTGTGCGCCGAACGGAGGATCAGTGGGTCTGGGTCAAATGCGCCGGCTGGGAGCGGTAGTCGCGGTGGTGGCCCTGGCGGCTGTGGCCGCCGGTTGCGGCTCGCGTACCGCCGAGCCCCGCACCGCGCCGACGCCGGCCCACCATCCGCACCGCAGCGCCGAGCCGACGACGAACATCGAGGCGACGACGAACACCAACCCGTTCTCCGTCCCGGCCGACACGCTCGTCGCGACGACCAACGGCGACATCCCCGGGTTCCAGTACGCCGGCGACGCCACGCCGTCGATGACCGTTCCGGGCAGCTGGTACGGCTACCCCTCGGTCCTGCCGGTGATCGGCTCCCTGCCGGGGTGGCTCGAGGTGCGGCTGGCGCAGCGTCCGAACGGCTCGACCGTCTGGGTGCACCAGAGCGACGTGACATTGTCGAACACGCCGTACGCCATCGTCATCGACCTGGCGACCGATCACCTCTACGTGTACGAGAACGGCGCCGAGGTTCTCGACTTCCCTGCCGGCGTCGGCGCGCCGAACGACCCGACGCCGACCGGCCAGTACTTCATGCCGATGATCTACCCGTCGCCGGGCCCCGGCTACGGGCCGTTCGTGCTGGTGACCTCCGACCACTCCGACACGATCACCGACTGGGAGAACTCGGGGGACGCCATCATCGGGATCCATGGGCCGATCGATTCAGGAGCCGACGCCGAGATCGGCACGACGGGTGCCGCGATCTCCCACGGCTGCATCCGTTTGCACGATGCCGACCTGGCGCAGCTGTCCGTGATCCCGGCGGGGACGCCGATCGAGGTGGTCAACCAGGCGGTGTAGTACCGCCGAGGTCCTTTCGCTGTGTCCTCGTCAGGTGCGGGCCGGAGACCGCGGCCAAATACGGTGCAGGCGGGCATGTCACGTTCTTCGCGCTCAGCAGGTCTCACTGCTATGACGCGAGACCCGGGAGGAGTGTGACCATGGAGCATGCCGACTGGCTGAACGAGCAGTTCGAGCAGCACCGGGCCCATCTGCGGGCGGTGGCCTACCGCATGCTGGGCTCCCTTAGCGACGCCGACGACGCCGTCCAGGACGCGTGGCTGCGCTTCAGCCGCGCCGACACGAGCGAGGTCGAGAACCTCAAGGCCTGGCTCACCACCGTCGTCTCGCGGGTGTCCCTCAACATGCTGCGCTCTCGCCAGACCCGGCGCGAGGAGGGCTACGCGCCGCATATGCCCGATCCGATCATCGACTCGCCGAACGGGACCGACCCCGAACACCAGGCCTTGCTGGCCGACTCGGTCGGCGTCGCCCTGCTCGTCGTGCTCGACACGCTGAGCCCGCCCGAGCGGCTCGCGTTCGTGCTCCACGACATCTTCGCGATGCCCTTCGACGAGATCGCGCCGATCGTCGATCGCTCGCCCGAGGCGGCGCGCCAGCTGGCCAGCCGCGCCCGCCGGCGCGTGCAGGGCGAGCCCACCGTGCCCGACACGGACCTCGGCCGTCAGCGCGAGATCGTCGACGCCTTCATGGCCGCCGCCCGCAACGGTGACTTCGAAGGCCTGCTCGCGGTGCTCGACCCGGACGTCGTCGTCCGAGCGGACTCGGGCGTCGGGATCGACCGCGAGCTCCGCGGCGCCCCCGTAGTCGCTCACAACGCCAGTGCCTTCCATCGCCTGGGGTTGCTGACGCGTCCCGCCATCGTCAACGGCGTCGCTGGCGCCGTCGCCTTGCGCGACGACGGCTCGGCGTTCTCCGTCGGGGCTTTCACCGTGCGGGGCGGAAAGATCGTGACCATCGATTTCCTGGCCGACCCGGTCCGGCTGGCCGGACTCGACCTCACCGTCCTGCAGGACTGAGGCGCGTGGCAGTCGGCACTGTCACACAATCGGGCGCTCAAGGGTCTTATCGGGTGAGTACTGCATCGAACCCGAAGAGCCAAGAAGGCCCAAGAAGAAGGAGACGAGATCATGGACGTACGCCTCAACATGTGGGAGAACCCCATCGCCCCCAAGCTCGTCAAGTACGTCAACGCCGCGGGCAAGGTCGTGACCGAGTCGTCGCTCCCCCGGGCCACGCAGGAGCTGGTGAAGGTACGGGCCAGTCAGATCAATGGCTGTGGCTTCTGCCTCGACATGCACACAAAGGATGCGGCCGCCGCCGGCGAGACCCAGCAGCGCCTCAACATGGTGGCGGCATGGCGGGAAGCCAACGTCTTCACCGAGGCCGAAAGGGCCGCGTTGGAGCTGGCGGAGCAGGGCACCCGCATCGCCGACTCCGCGGGTGTCTCCGACGAGGTCTGGGACCGCGCCGCCAAACACTTCGACGAGGAGCAGCTCGGCGCGTTGGTTGCGATCATCGCGCTGATCAACATGTACAACCGGCTCAACGTCATCGTGCGCCAGCCCGCCGGTGACTACGTGCCCGGTCAATTCGACTGACGGGTTGGTTGGTCGTCACACCCGTTCGGGCCGGCCGGTTGTTCGCCGCCGGCGACCGAGTTCCTAGCCGAGCTCGTAGTCGGCCAGGTCCGGCTCGAGCGTGCGTGACCAGTAGGTGTGGAGGTCGAACGGCCAGTTCTGGGTCACCCTCCCGTTCTTATTGCGGTACCAGGTGGGCACGTCGGCCACCCCCCAGACCATCTTGGCGTTGCCCTCCTCCATTTCGGCGGCGTAGCGCTCATGCACGTCGCGGCGGCACGACATGGCGCGGTGTCCCGCCTGGAGGAGGCGTCCGATCGCCTCGACGGCGTAGTGCACCTGGCACTCAACCATGATCAGGATGCTCCCGTTGATCACCAGGTTGGTGTTCGGCCCGTAGAGCATGAAGAAGTTGGGGAACCCCGGGACGGTGATGCCGAGGTAGGCCATGGCGTCGCCGCTCCACTCCTCGTTCAGTTCCACGCCGTCTTCGCCGAAGACGCGCATGGGCGCCACGAAGTCCGACGCTGTGAACCCCGTCCCGTAGATGAGCACGTCGGCGGGGTGCTCGACCCCGTCGACGGTGCGCACGCCGTTTGGGGTGATTTTCTCGATCGGGGTGATGATGAGGTCTGTCTCGGGGCGGCTGCAGGCAGCGGCCCAACGTCCGTCGTCACGCAGCGCCCGCTTCGCGAACGGAGGGAAGTGGGGCACCATCTTCTCGTAGAGCTCGTCGTCCTCGACTTGGGCGCGCAGGACGTCGAGCAGCATCGATCGCACGAAGTCGTTACCGGCGCTGACTGCCTCGGTGTGCTCATCCCACTCCGGATCCACGCGGGCGGCCACGAGGAGGCCCTCGTGCATGATCCAGAACTGCCATAACCGATCCCAGCGGCCGTAGTTCGGCAACCGCTCGAGGAGGTCGTGGAACTCGGGCGGAAAGGGGTCGCCGTAGTTGTCCGTCGGCAGCAGCCACGGCGGCGTGCGCTGGAAGACGTCGAGGTGTGCGACCTCGCCGGCAATGAGGGGCACGAACTGCGCGGCGCTGGCCCCGGTCCCGATGACTGCGACGCGGCGGTCGGCGAGCTCGACCGTGTCGTCCCAGGCCGCGGAATGGAACGATGGGCCCTCGAAGCTCTCCCGCCCGGCGATATTCGGGAATGACGGGCGATTGAGCTGGCCCACCGCGCACACCACGGCGTCGAATTCCTCTTCGGTCTCGGTCCCGTCGCCGCTCCGGATGTCGAGCGTCCAGACGTGCCCCTCGTCGTCGTAGCGCGCCTCGGTCACCTCGCTGGCGAAGCGGATGGAGGACCCGAGCCCCAACTCCTTGGAAAGACCCTGCAGGTAGGCGAGCAGGTCGGGCTGCGCCGAGAAGCGCGACGCCCAGTCGTTGGTCTGCGCGAACGAGAAGCTGTAGAGCTGGTTCGGCACGTCGACCCGGCAACCGGGATACACGTTCTCGAGCCACGTGCCACCGACCTCGGTGTTCTTCTCGAACACGGTCACCGCGACGCCGGTCTGTCGCAAGCGGTGCGCCGCGGCCAGCCCTGACGCGCCGGCTCCGATCACGGCACAGCGGAACGAGCTGCCGACGTCGTCGAGATGCCAGCTCGGGGCGCGGGGGTCGGTGCCGGGCGGTGCCAGCTCCTCGGTGAGGAACGGTTCCCAGTGATCGACGGCTTGGGCCCCGACCAGGAAGCCGTAAATCCGCCGCAACTCCTCGCGGGTCAACGCATGGTCGGCCGAGCCGGCCTCCTGGTGTGCGGCCAGGCTCTCGACGGCGAGCCGGCGGGCCTCTGCCTCCTGTTCGGGTCCGAGGCCGCGTCCGGGCTGGAGGAGCTGCGTCTGGTCCGGGGCGAACTCGTCACGCAGGACCGAAAGGTCGCCGGTTCGCTGGGCCACGGCGCACAGCAGCGGATGGACCTCGGCCGCCGCGACGGCCGCATCGAGATCCGGGCGGTCCCCTCCTGCTCCCTCGGCCCCACCCATGGGCCAGAGCCTACGTAGCGCCATCGGTGCGGGCGAAACCGGGGTCGTGAGACTGCTGTGGGCGACCCGGCAGGTCTCGCGGGAGTGCATACGCGCGGAAGGTGGCGCCTCGCTCGAGCCTCCATACGCGGGCATTCCGCCTTACGCGCGGCGGTATGCGCATACGTGTGTGTACATCCCCGCGAGAGGCCACGTGCGGGCGGCGTGCGCCCGGGCGCGCCGCGGCTACTGGCAAATAGGGGTGAACAGCGTTGTCGGGCCTCTCTTGACGGACGGCCCGCGAGGGCGGCTCAGCTCAGCTGCGTCCCATCGCTTTGACGAGCTCGGTCATCTGGCTGTTGACCTCGACCGTTCGGGGCAACTTGTCCATGGCTGCGCCCAGCGTCTCGGCCGTCCAGCGGTCGTCGGTGTTCACGGACTCGGCGATGGACCAGCCGGCGTAGATGCCGACCGTTCCGCCGTAGACGCTGAAGACCTGGCCGTTGAAGGGGCAAGTCTCGGCGGCCAGCACGGCCACGAGCGGCGACACGTTCTCGGGGTCGAACACGTGCTGTTGCATCGACTCGCCCATGCCGGGGGTCTGCATGGTGAGGCGCGTGCGCGCCACCGGCGCGATGCAGTTGGCGCGAACGCCGTAGCGGTTCAGCTCCATCGCGTTCACGACGGTCATCGCCGCGATGCCGGCCTTGGCGGCGGAGTAGTTGGTCTGGCCGACATTGCCGTGCAGGCCGGCACCGGAACTCGTGTTCACGATCGCCCGGTCGGTGATCGTCCCTTCCTTGGCGCCCTCCCGCCAGTAGCCCGCGGCGTGCTTGGTCAGGTTGAAGGTGCCCTTGAGGTGAACGGCGATGACGGCGTCGAACTCCTCTTCGCTCATCGAGACGAGCATCCGGTCGCGCAATATCCCAGCGTTGTTGACGACGACGTGGAGGTCACCGAACGTCGAGACCGCCTGGTCGACCATCGCTTTGGCCCCGTCGAAGGAGCTCACGCTGTCGGTGTTCGCCACGGCCTCGCCGCCTGCCGCCTTGATCTCGTCCACGACCGACTGCGCCGCCGACACATCGGAGCCCGACCCGTCGACGGCGCCTCCGAGGTCGTTCACGACGACCTTCGCCCCGAGGGAGGCGAAGAGCAGCGCATGCTCGCGACCGAGGCCCCGTCCCGCCCCAGTGATGATCGCCACTCTGTCCTGCAACATTGGTTAGCCGTCCTTCCGGTCTCGTCGGTGTCGTTGCGCCGCCTGCGGCAGGCGCGAATCCGGGCGAGACCCTTGCAATGCCGCTGGGCAGTGTCAAACCGACGCTTCGCGCCACCGGCGTTCCAGGTAGCGGCGCTCGGCCTCGGTGCCGGCCAGGTCACGGGCCTCTTCGTAGGCCAACGCCGCCTCGGGATGGCGGCCCAGGCGGCGCAGCATGTCGGCCCGGGCGGCGGGGAGCAGGTGATACCCACGCAGTTCGCCGCTGTCGGCCAGGCTCTCGACGATCGCCAGGCCATCAGCCGGGCCCAGTGCCATCGACACGGCGACGGCTCGGTTGAGCTCGACGACGGCGGACGGGACCATCACGGCCAGGGTGGCGTACAGGGCGGCGATCTGCATCCAGTCCGTCTCGGCTGCGCTGGCGGCCTCGGCGTGGCACGCCGCAATGGCCGCCTGGACCTGGAACGGCCCGGGGCGGCGCAGCCGAAGCGCGGCATCGAGGACCGAGGCCGCCTCGTCGATCATCGACGCATCCCAACGGGAGCGGTCCTGATCCTCGAGAAGGACGAGGTCGCCTGCCTCGTCGACCCGCGCCACAGCCCGCGCGTCGTGGAACAGCATTAGGGCGAGCAGACCGAGCGCCTCGGGTTCGTCGGGCATCAAGGCGCACAGCGTGCGGGTGAGGCGGATGGACTCCTCGGTCAAGGACCGCCGGATGAGGTTCTCGCCGGCGGTGGCGGCGTAGCCCTCGTTGAACAAGAGATAGAGGACGGCCAGCAGCGCGTGCGTCCGGTCGACCAGCTCGTGGGCCGGCGGCACGCGGAACGGAATGCCCGCGTTGCGAATCTTGCGCTTTGCGCGTGTCAGGCGCTGCGCCATCGTCGGTTCTGGAACGAGGAACGCGCGGGCGATCTCGGGCGTCGTCATACCGGCCAACGTGCGCAGTGTGAGCGCCACCTGGGCGTCGAGCGCGAGGGCCGGGTGGCAGCAGGTGAACATCAGACGGAGCCGGTCGTCGGGCACCTCAGCGGCCGCTGCCTCATCGGTCGGGTTCAGCACTGCGATCTCCTGGAGTTTCGAGGTGCCCAGTTGGTCTCGCCGCAGGCGGTCGAGCGCCCCGTTCCGGGCGACCGTCGTGAGCCAAGCGCCGGGACGACGCGGGATGCCGTCACGGGACCACCGTTCGGCGGCCTTCGTGAAGGCATCCTGCGCGCACTCCTCGGCCAGGTCCCAGTCGCCCGTGAGCCGGATGACCGTGGCGACGATCCGGCCCCATTCCTGCTGGAAGGCATCGCCGATGGCCGACTGGACCTCGGGGAGCCCGGGGGTCACATCTCCCAGATCGGCCTCACTTCGATGCTCCCGTAGCGGGCGCCCGGCAGTTTCCCGGCGACCTCGATCGCCTCGTCGAGGTCCTTGCAGTCGACGACGAAGTAGCCGCCCAGCTGCTCCTTGGTCTCGGCAAAGGGACCGTCGGTCGAGAGCACCTCGCCGTTGCGCACCCGGACCGTGGTGGCATCGGTCGTGGGATGGAGCCGCTCGCCGCCCTGGAGCACGCCGCGCTCGGCCATCGTCTTCATCCACTCGCCGTACTCGTTGAGCGTGGCGGCGTCCTCTTCGGCGGAGAACTCCGCGCGGGGGTTCTCATCACCGGCAATCAGCAACAGGTAACGCATTGGTTCCTCCTGGTTCGGGGGTTGGGGTTGGTTCTCGCTTCTACGACGATCGGGCCGGCCCCGAAACGACACCCTTACAAAGAAATCTTGACCTCGTTGGCCGCCGTACGCTTGATCGGATGGCGAGCGGAGGTGGCGACGAGCTCCTCGAGCTCCAGGTCGGCTCCATTGCCGGCGGTGGCGGCTGCGTCGGCCGGGCACCCGACGGCAAGGTGGTGTTCGTCCGTCACTCGCTCCCCGGCGAGCGGGTGCGGGCCCGGATCACCGCCGCGACGAACTCGTACCTCCGGGCGGACGCCGTGGAGGTGCTCGACGCCTCGCCCGACCGGGTCGAGCCGCCCTGTCGCCACGCCGGGCCGGGCCGCTGCGGGGGCTGCGATTTCCAGCATGTGGAGCTGGGCGCGCAACGCAGGCTGAAGGCAGCGCGCATCGCTGAGCTGCTCGGCCAGATCGCGGGTGTCCAGCACGAGGTCGTGGTCGAGCCGGTCGAAGGCGATGAGGACGGGCTCGGGTGGCGAACGCGGGTCCGCCTCGCGGTCGACCGAAACGGCCAGGCCGGATTCCGCAGGCACCGCTCCCATCGCATTGAGCAAGTCGAGGCGTGCCCGATCGCCACCCCCGACGTCGATGCGACGGGTGCGTTGCGGGCTCGTTGGCCCGGGGCGGCCGAGCTCGAAGTCGTGACCGGCGCCGCGACGGCCGGCGCAGATGGGGCAGCCAAACCGCCCGCAGCAGTCGTCTCCGTAACGCCTCGCGGCCCTGGACAGCTGCGGCTCCCGACCGTCGACGCCGGGCTCGTTGTGAAGGGCAAGGTGCGACGCGATCCCGGCGCTGTGCGCATGGAGGCGTGCGGCCGCACGTACCGGGTCTCGGCCGGCGTGTTCTGGCAGGCGCACAGTGGCGCGGCCGAGACGCTGTGCGAGGCGGTCCTAGAGGCAGTCGGCAACTGCGAAGGGGCGACCATCGCCGACCTCTATGCGGGCGCCGGCCTCTTCGCCGTCGCGCTTGCGCACCGAGTGGGGTCAGATGGGACCGTGCTCGCAATCGAGCGGGACCGCCGCGCCTGCGCCGACGCACGTCACAACGGCGCCGGCCTCCCCCACCTCGTGGTGGACGAGGCCGAGGTGTCGCCCGAGTTGGTTGCGACCGGCATCGGCCGGCCGTCGATCGTGGTGCTGGACCCCGCCCGCGAGGGCGCCGGAATACCGGTCATGCGCGCCCTCGCCGGGCTTGCGCATACGTTGCGACGTGTCGTCTACGTCTCGTGCGACGCGGCGTCGTTCTCGCGGGACGCTCGAGCCGTGCTCGACGAGCGGTGGACGCTCACCTCGCTGAGGGCCTTCGACATCTTTCCGATGACCGAACACGTCGAGCTCGTCGGATGCTTCGAACCCCCAGTGTGAGACCGCAGCGTCGGCGTTCAGCCGACAGTTGAGTCTTCGGGCAGCGCGGCGAAGTCGCTCTTCATCTGCCGGTACCAGCCCATGTTGGCAATGGGGTGCTTCCAGCGGTCCTTCATGTCCTTTCGGGCTGGCTGGTGTGTCGCGTCACCGCTGTCGACCATCTCCTTGACGTGGCGGTCCTGGGCCTTGATGACGTCGTCGGCGGTCTCTCCGTGGTGGGCGAAATCACACGGTCCGCCCAGCTGCTTGCAGGTCATTGTCTTCATGCCGAAATCGTAAGACCGCAGACCGCGAAATGCTTCTTCGTTCCTGCTCGGTTGCGAGACCGAACCGGCTGTGTCAGTTACGCGTGGCCCCCGACCTCGTGCTCGAGATGCCCCGCGCACTCGAATTGCAGGGTCGAGTGCTCCACGTCGAAGTGCCCGGACAAGCACTCCTGCAGGTGGTCGAGCACCCGGCCCGCCTCGCCGGTGTTGAAGCATTCGTCGGTCACCACGACATGCGCCGTCAGGATCGGGAGCGATGAGGTCAACGTCCAGGCGTGCAGGTCGTGCACGGACCGGACCTCGGGGAGCTCCAGCAGGTGGGTGCGAACCTCGTCGAGATCGATGTCGTCGGGCGTCGCCTCCAGCAGGATGCGAAGCGCCGGCCGCAACAGCTCGACCGCCGCCTTGAGCATGAGGCCCACGACGACCAACGACGCGATCGAGTCGGCCCGGTTGAACCCACTGGTCACGATCACGATGCCGGCGATCAAGGTGCCGATGAACCCGTACAGGTCCGTGAGGATGTGACGGTAGGCGCCCTCGATGTTCAACGATCTCCGGTTGGCGCGTGCGACTGCCATCGTGGCCATCACGTTGACGGCAACGCCAACGGCGGCCACGACGATCAGCACGCCTCCGTGGACGTGGCCCGGATGCAACAAGCGCACGATCGCGTCGTAGGTGACAAGCGCAGAGATGATCACCAACGCCAGTCCGTTGCCCGCCGCCGCCAGGATCTCGGCCCGCTTCATCCCGTACGTGTGCTTCCCCGTCTCCGGGCGGGCCGCCAAATGGATCGCAATGAGGGAGCCGGCGATGGCGCCGACGTCGACCAGCATGTGACCCGCATCCGCGAGCAGAGCCAGGGAATTGGCGAAGATCGCAGCGCCGACTTCGAACGCCATGAACGTGGCCAGCAGCGCGAGCGCCAGGCCCAGCGCCCGCCGATCCGTGTCGACGGACGTCACGCGTTGGCCGGACTCGAGTCCGTGCGTGTGCCCCTCAGCCATCGCTCGCCACGTGCCCGGCGTGGGTCAGCACCTCCTCCACCAGGCGCCGGACGTGCGCGTCGTCGACCACATAGAAGATCCGTGTGCCCTCCCGTCGGCTCCGGACCAAGCGGGCCAGCCGCAGCTTCGCCAGATGCTGGGAGACGGCGGCGGGCTGGGCGCCGACCAGCTCGGCCAGCTCGTTCACCGAGTGCTCCCCTTCGAGCAGGGCGCAGATGACCCGCAGGCGCGTCTCGTCGCCGAGCAGCTTCAGCATCTCGACGGCCGAACGGACCTCACCGGCGGCGGGAGCGATAGCCCTAAGTATCTGCGTAGGCACGCAGATAGTGTACACCGGCAAGGGAGGGAACGGTCAGGGGGCGAAGCGAATCGGGACTTTCTTGGTGCTGCGCGGATCGGTGGAGCTGGCGTTGTTCACGATGACGTAGCAAGGGTGCGCCGCGTCGCAGACACCGTTGCCGATGGGACCGGTGCCGACGTGAATCGCCACCGAGCCCGAGCCGGTGGGATCCGGGGTCAGGATCGCGGCGTGGGCGAAGCTGCAGCCGGCCGAGCTGGCCGAGGCGATGTCCACATGCGAGCACTCGAGGATGTTGACCACTTTGCCCGCCGTATACCCGCTCCATCGCACCGTGATCGCCTGACCGCTGTGGAGTCCGGTGTCAGGGGTGACGCTGGCGTGCAGGTGGAGCGCCGCCACCTTCGGGACCGACAGGGTGGCCCGAGAACCCGCCGTCCACGCCGTGTGTACCGACGAGAGCGAGGAGCGCCCGTCGGCCGCGACGGCCTGCAGTGCGCCGTGTTCGTTCTTGAGGAAGGCATCGAAGAACGCCGTCGTCGATCCGACGACGGCGCCTGACGTCGGGCCCTCCATTCCCGACGCCGCGATGTGGGCCGCGCCGCCCGACGGGTCGGGTCGACTGTCCCAATCGAGTGTGAGCAATGCCTTGGGCCCGCGTGCTTGGTTGAAGACAGCGATGGCGTCGGGATACGGAACAAGGCCATCGTGGACGTCCTGGACGATGAGGAGCGGCGGCGCGTCAGCCAGGTTGTACTGCCCGCGACCCAGGCCCTCGGTGGTGCCGGCCATGACGACCGCTGCCTTGACCCGAGGGTCGCGACAGCAGCTGTTCCCGATCAAACCCAAGGTGGTGATGGCGCCGTTGGAGTGGCCAGCGGCACCGATCTCCTTCGGGTCGACCAGACCGAAGAGCGGTCCGCCGGAAACCGCCGAGGCCCTGAGCAGCTGATCGATGACGAAGCTCATGTCGCCGGGTTGGTTGCCGATATCCCCGCCGTCGGCACCACCAGGGGTGTCGCTGCTCGACAGAGGGAAGAGAGGGGCGGCCACCACGTAGCCGGCCGCGGCCCAGTCGCTCAATACCTGTTGGTAGCCCTGGGGCGAGGCTCCCAAGCCGTGCGCGAAGACGATGAGTGGGTACGGGCCGCGTCCCAATGACCCGGAGGAGCCCGACCCAGACCCCGGTGCCGGATACCAGATGGTCGTCACGAGGGTCCGGGACGGCTGCGCGGCCACACCGCCCCACGAGGCAGTGGCGCGAGACGTGTCGACGAAGGTCATCGTCGTGGTCGCCACGGGAAAGGAAGCTGTCGTGGAAGCGGCTGACGGCGTCACGACAGCAGCGAGGCCCGTCGCGGACAGAAGGAGTCCGAACGCAACGACGCTCAGCAACAAAGGATTACGTCGTGCACCCATCTTTCGGATGGAGGCCCCGGGACCCCGAAGCTCAGTGTCCGAACGCCGACGACGGCGGCAACTGGACCGAGCACGGCTGCTGGACCGAGGCCTGGGGCACCGCCGCCTGCATGATCTGCCGCACGACCGGACCCGCGATACCGGCCCCGTCCGAGCTGTTGGACTGCAGGGGCACGACCACCGCCACGGCGATTTGCGGGTTGTTGGCCGGGGCAAAGCCGATCATCCAGTCGTCGACCTTTCCATCCGGGCGGCCGAGCTGCGCTGTCCCGGTCTTGACCGCGGCGCACAAGTACCCGGGGAAGCCGACCCCCGAAGCCGTACCGCTGATCGGCACGCTCTCCATCAGCGCCGTAACGGCCTGCGCTGCCGCTGGCGAGGCGGACCGGGGCATCGGCTTGCCCTGATAGGTGGTCACCAGCGCCCCGGTCGAGTCGCGGATCGACGACATCAGGTGCGGCGTCATGACCACACCGCCGTTGGCGATGCCGGCGGCGATCATCGCGTTCTGTAATGCGGTGTCCTCGACCTCGCGCTGGCCGATCGAGGCGTAGGCCTGGAAGGCCTGCGAGTTCGCGGGCAACGTCGCCAGCGTCGATGCGATGACGCCGGCCGTGGGCTGATGACCGATGGCAGGGAGGTCGATGGGTGGCACCGAGTTGATCCCGAAGAGCTCCGCCTGCTGGCGCAGCGTCGGCACCCCTTCTTGGATGCCGAGCGCGCCGTAGCCGGGGTCGCAGGAGAACGGGAACATGTTGTTCGGCATGGTCCCGCCGCACGGCCCGCTCTGGTCGCACATCGGAACGTTCGAGTCCGAGAAATTCAGACAACGCGCCGTGGGAAAGTCGAAGCCCGCCAGTTGAGGCTTGAGGTTGTAGGCCGCGGTCGACGTCACCACCTTCATGGTCGAACCGGGGAAGAAGGCCTCCGAGTCGGCGAGCGGGCGTAACGGGTAGAAACCCTCGCCATCCTTCGTCGTGTAGGCGGTGTAGGCGAGGTTGTTGGCGGAGAGTGACGTACTGACCAACGCGTTGGGGTCGTAGGTCGGGTTGGAGACCATCGCCAGGACGTTGCCCGTCTTCGGTTGGATGATCACGACCGCCCCGTCGTTGGCCCCCGGCGTCGAGAGAAGCGCATTCCAAGCCTCCTGCTGCAGCGCGGGATTCACCGTCAGCGTGACGTTGTCGGTCGTCGTCGGGAGCTTCTCCCGGAAGAGGATTTGGCTCAATGTCGACGGCGCCTGCTGGTGCGGCCCGAGATACGAGTCGTAGTAGTTCTCGATGTCGGTCGTCGCTCCGCTCAGGGCCGAGTCGTACCCGGTGATGCCGCCGTAAAGGCCCTTCTGCGGGTACTGGCGGACGAAGTGGAAGGGATAGTCGGTGCGGTTGGTGCCCGCCGGCGTGGGCACGGACTGCGCCAGGACGGTGCCGTCCGAAGCCAGGATCTCGCCGCGCGGGTTGACGAACCGCTGCACCTCGATGCGCGGGTTGTACGGCGAGGTCTGCAGCGCCTTCGCCTTCACCAGCTGGATGTTGACGAGCTGTGCGATCACCAGGCCCAGACAGGCGACCATGATGACGCCGAGCCAGCGGATGCGGCGGCCCATCAGCTCGCCGCCCGCTTCATGGACGACCCGGTCACAGCGAGCATGGTAGGCGGCACGAACCCGGCTGCGGCTTCATCCCCATCGACCTGCGCCGAGGCCACACCCCCGGTGCAACCGCCAACACACTGCGGTGTGGGCTGGTTGAAACCGATTCACCATGTTGTTGCCACCTGGTTGCACGTGTGCCCTGCCACGCTTGGCCCATGCGTTCACTCTTAAGGCGGCCCGTCGTGGTGCCGATGTTCTGCCCGTGAGCCGCCTCTCCTCTCTACTGTCGTCGTCGCATGCCTCCAAGCGCGTGACGTCTCGTCATCTCGGCGCCGCTGCGTTGGGCGTGGCCGCTGCGCTGCCCTTGTTGGCCCTGGTGCCGGCGGCGACCCTCGTCCAGGCCGCGCCGTCACCGCACGCGGCGGTGAACTTCGCGGCCACCCAGATGTGGTCGACCTCGCTCGGCGACGGCGGCGGCTCGGTCGCGCTGTCGTCACCCGACGTCGCCAACCTCGACGGCCAGCCGTCCGTGGTGTTCGGGACACAGGCGGGCCGGGTCTGGGCCTTCCACATCAACGGCGGCGGGCAGCCGGGTGGCTGGCCGTACAACGCCGGCGCGCCGATCAACTCCTCGCCGTCGGTCGCCGGGATCAACGCCGGCGGGCTCGACAGCGTCTACATCGGGACCGGCGACGCGGCGGCGCCGAGCTCGGGCGGCTACCAGGCGATCTCGCCGGGCGGCGGCGACCAGTGGTTCCGGGCGGCGGCCAACCCGGCCACGGATCCAGGTAACTCCGGCGTGCAGGCCTCGATGACCGTCGGCGCCTACGCCGGCGGCTTGGGCGTGGAGGCGGGCAACCTCGGCCAGAACACCTACGCCCTCGGCGCGGGCAACGGCGCCACCTTCGGCGGCTTCCCGTGGTTCTCGGCCGACTCGGTGTTCTCGACGGCGGCGGTGGCCGACCTCTATGCCGACGGCAACAACGAGATCATCAGCGGGGGCGACTCGAGCGCCGGCATTGCGTACGGCCAGACCTACAGCAACGGCGGACACATCCGCATCATCTCGAGCGCGGGCAACAGCGGCACGTTGAATCCCGCCGGCGGCCTGATCTGTCAGTTCAACACGAACCAGAACATCGACCGCTCCTCGCCGGCCGTCGGCCAGTTCCTCGCCGGCGGCGGCGTCGGCATCGCGATCGGCGACGGGAGCTATTACGGCGGTGCGTCTGACAGCAACAAGGTCTTCGCCATCAACACGGGGTGCGGTCTCGCCTGGAGCCAGACGCTCAACGGCATCACGGCCGACTCCCCCGCGCTGGCCGACGTGCAGGGCAACGGGCAGCTCGACGTGATCGAGGGGACGTCGAACAACACGGTCTACGCGCTCAACGGCACCAACGGCGGCGTCATCTGGGCGGCCACGACGAGCGGCCAGGTCATCGGCTCGCCGGTGACGGCGGACGTCACGGGCGGTGGCTACCAGGACGTGATCGTCCCCACGACAAACGGAATCGAGATCTTCGACGGCAAGACCGGCGCGTTCCAGGCAGTCCTGGGCGTCAACGAAGCCTTCCAGAACTCTCCGTTGGTCACCGACGACCCCGACGGCCACATCGGCATCACGGGCGTCGGCTACGAGGCATCCGGCACCATCGTGACCCACTGGGAAATCGACCGCAGCAACGCGTCGGGCTCTTCGGTCTACGAGCACGGCGCGTGGCCGCAGTTCCACCACGACCCGCAGCTATCGGGCAATGCCGGCACGCCTGCACCCACGATCCAGGTGCCGTGCAACGCACCGGCTTCCGCCCCGAACGGCTACATCCTGTCGGCCTCCGACGGCGGCATCTTCAACTACGGCAACATCCCGTTCTGCGGCTCGACGGGCAGCATCCACCTGGCGCAGCCGGTCGTGGGCGCCGCCCTCACCCAGGACGGCGGTGGCTACTACGAAGTGGCGCGGGACGGCGGCATCTTCGCGTTCGGCAACGCCGCCTTCCGCGGCTCCATGGGCGGCACGCCCCTCAACCAGCCCATCGTCGGCATGGCGATGACCCCGAGCGGCGGGGGCTATTGGGAGGTGGCGTCCGACGGCGGCATCTTCAGCTTCGGCAATGCGGCCTTCTTCGGCAGCACGGGCGGCATGCGTCTCAACGCGCCGATCGTCGGCATGGCCCCGACGCCGGACGGCGGCGGTTACTGGCTCGTCGCGTCCGACGGCGGCATCTTCGCCTACGGCGACGCCCACTTCTTTGGCTCCACAGGCGGCACGCCGCTCAACCGGCCGGTGGTCGGCATCGCCGTCGACCCGGCGACCGGCGGCTACTGGGAGGTGGCGTCGGACGGCGGCATCTTCGCCTATCACGCACCCTTCTACGGCTCGACCGGGGCAATGCGCCTCAACGCGCCGATCGTCGGCATGCAGGCGACGCGTGACGGATCGGGCTACCGGTTCGTGGCGACCGACGGCGGCATCTTCTCGTACAACGCGCCGTTCTTCGGTTCGATGGGCGGGCACCCGTTGAACAAGCCGGTCGTCACCATGGCCGGCACCTGACGGACCGCTCCCCCACCCGCTGTCGGGCCTTCGATCCGTCCCTGCGGCGTCACCGCAGTAGCCGTTCTCTTCGGCACCGGCAGTAACGTAGCGATCCTTCTTCGGCGGTCGTTTCGGGAGTGGTCGTGAGCAACGGTGCAATGGATCCGAGCAGCCTGGTCGAGCGTCGCCGCGCCGGGCGCGTCCTGGTCATATCGATGCAGCGGGTCGCAAAGCGGAACGCGATCGACCGCGCCATGGCCGACGCCCTCGACGATGCGCTGAACGAACTCGACGATGACGACGACCTGTGGGCCGGTGTGCTGACAGGGACGGCCGACGTCTTCAGCGCCGGCAGCGACCTGACCGCGCTCGGCGACTACTCCACGGAGCGGGGTGGTGAATACGGCATCATTCGCCGCGTTCGCCGCAAGCCGCTCGTCGCCGCGGTGGAAGGCCCCGCCCTCGGTGGAGGGCTCGAGATCGCATTGGCGTGCGACCTGGTCGTCGCGGCGAAGACGGCGCGCTTCGGGCTGCCCGAGGTGCGGATCGGCGTCGTGCCCAC
The DNA here is from genome assembly GCA_036491435.1 of Acidimicrobiales bacterium. GTDB lineage: Bacteria > Actinomycetota > Acidimicrobiia > Acidimicrobiales > RAAP-2 > Bog-473. The sequence continues at coordinate 7,948 of DASXBZ010000014.1, read as the reverse complement.
CTGCGCCGGATTGTTCCGTGGCCCGCGCGCGCTTCCGCTCAATGTGGCCCGGCAGCTCATCCTGACGGGTCGCCCGATCGATGCGGCGCGGGCCTACGAGGTCGGCCTCGTCAACGTCCTGACCGAAACGGGTGCGGCCCTGCCCGAGGCGGAGCGACTGGCCCAGGAGATCTGCGAGAACGCTCCCGTGTCCGTGCAGTCCTGCCTCGCCGCGGTCAACGCGCTGGTCGGCGCGGACGACGAACTCGGATGGGAACAGACCGACGCCGCGCTCACGGCGGCGTCGTCGTCGGCCGACGCCCGTGAGGGCGTGCGATCGTTCCTCGAGAAGCGGCCGCCCGTATGGACGGGGCGCTGAGGCTACGAGCCGCTCGGCTCTGGAGGGTCCGCGGCGTCGATCGAGCCGTCCCGGAGCAACAGGGTCGTGAGGACCCAAAGGATCACGGCGGCGACGGCGCAGAGCACGAGCATCCAGCCGATGATGTTCCACGCCCCCGGATCGGTCGCCAGGAGGGCTGACATCAGACCCGCTTTCTTGCACGCATGACCACACTTTCCGCTTCGGCCACGCCGGCGTCAAGCGAGCACCCTGCACCCCGCTCGACGAGGGCCAGAAAGCACGATCGGCTGGATGTTCTTTAGGATGTGTTCAAGTCGATCGTGACTTTGGCCGACAGTGATCGCTGGGGGCCGTACGTCCTCCGATCGACGCTGCGCCGAATCTGGAGGATGACGTGGAGAACCGCCGACGGGCAGAACGCCAATCAGCCGTCTGGATCGGGCTGTGCCACGTCCAGGGCGACTCGATCGAGCTGTGGCGCGACTGCGGCGTCTTCGACCTCTCGGCCTTCGGCGTCGGGATGGACCTTCGCCACCCTGATGCTGCGGACCTGGTCGGCCGCAGCGTCTCGGTGCGGCTTCCGATCGGTGTCTCGATGGACATGACGCTCACGGGCGAGGTACGAAACGCGAAAGAAGGCCCGGACGGCATCGTGCGCATCGGCGTCGAATTCGAGGACGTCTCGGACACCGAGCGCTCGATCGTCGAGTTCCTCGAACGCGACTCCTTGCGCTGGCAACGGCCCGACGGTCAGACCTGATCCACCTGGGAGGCTGACACACGCGTCAGACGGACCCACGGGTGCTCACACTCGCCGGGATTCGCCTGGGATAGGGCTTGGACGAAATGGTCTCCGTGCGGAGACCAGGTGGGGCTCGAGCGAATGACCTGAGCCGATTCGATCTCACCCCGACCCGCTGAACTGCAGCAGACAGTTCGGTCCCGTCCGGGACCCGGCGCCCGACGTCCCTGCTCGGGCGGTCGGCGCCCCGACCGTGGGGGGCGGAACGGATAACGTCTCCTGGACCTACCGGCTCTGAGAACCCGTCCTGGGACCAGCCAAAGGACACAGCACCGTGGGAGCGCCCGCCACCATGATCCGCACCGCTCGGGGGACGGCTGTCGGCTCCATCAACCTGTGGACGGGTCTCGGCGCCCTTGGATCGGTCGGGATCGCCGTGTTCGGGACCGGCATCGGTGCCATCCCGCGACCGGGGCCCGATCGCTATTGGGTCCACTTCACCGGCGTCGGGAGCACGCTCATCCACCTGGGCTTCTACGCCGGCGTGTTCATGTTGCTGGGCGCCTGGGTGGCGGTCGGCTTCGAAGCCAGGCGAGGTGGCCTGAGCGTCGCACGCTGCTGGGTGCTTCTGGGCTGCTGGGGGCTTCCGCTCTTCCTCGGGCCACCGGTCTTCAGCCGCGACCTCTACAGCTACGTCGCCCAAGGCCTTCTCGCGCACCACGCCCTCAACCCGTACCACGTGGCGCCCTCCGCGCTCGGGAACGGCCGACAGTTGGCGTCGATCGCCCACGTGTGGCGGAACACGGCGTCGCCCTACGGACCGCTCTTCGTCTCGGTCAGCCGAGCCACCGTCACGATCGCGGGTCGCTCGTTGGACGCGCAGATCATCGCCTTCCGAATCCTCGAGCTCCTGGGCGTCGGCGCCATCATGGTGTTCCTCCCGCGTCTGGCGAGGCGGTTGGGCACTGATCCCGGCATCGCCTTGTGGCTGGCCGCGCTGAGCCCGCTCGCCTTGTTCAGTTACATCGCCTCGGGCCACAACGACGCGCTCATGGTCGGATTGTTGGTCGCCGGCGTCGCCCTGGCCATGGAGGACCGGCTCGCCCTCGGCGTCGCGCTGTGTGCCCTGGGCGCGCTGATCAAGCTCCCCGCCGCCTTGGCCATCGTGTTCCTCGCCGTGGTCGCCTTCCGGCGGGCATCCGCCGACGAGCGCTGGCGGGTGTTCGTCAAGACGGTGGTGGTCACCTGCGTCGTGCTGGTAGCGGGGACCGTGCTTGCGGGCTACGGATGGACGTGGCTCAGCGTGGCGGCGTTGCGTGTTCCGGCCGAGCTCCGCATACTGGCCACGCCATCGGTCTCGCTCGGCGTCTTCTTCAGCGCTATTGCGCACGTCATCGCGATCCCGGTGTCGAGAGGCGTCTTCGTCTCGGCGACGCAGGTGGTCTGCGGGCTGATCGTTGTCGCCGGGACGCTTTGGTTGCTCTGGAACGCACAACGATCGAACGTGGTGCGCTTCATCGGCCTGGCACTGCTTCTCTTCGCCGTCGGGAGTCCCACGCTGTGGCCGTGGTACCTGCTCTGGGGGGTCACGATGCTGGCGGCGACGACGGCGCAGCGGTCGAAGATGCTGGCTGTGGTGGCCGGCCTGGCCATGCTCGTCGTCGGGGCCGGGGGCTCTCCCATGCTGAACGGGCTGGCCTACCTCGTGACCGCCCCGCTGCTCCTCGCCGGATGCGTCTGGTTCTTCTGGGACCGGCACTGGCAGACCGTGGTGTCGGGCCATGTCGACTGAGTCGCCGCCGATGGACGGTGCGGCGCACCTCGGAGGGAGCGATCCTGAAGAGAGCGCGGTCCGAACCCTGAGGGTTCCCGCACCGAGTCCACCGCCGGAACCCGAGGGATGGCTCCGCCGGTTCCGGCACTGGTTCCTGTTCTGGCCGGTCGTCGCCTACCTGACAGCTCGGGTCGTCACGCTGGCTGCACTCGCCGCTACCGCTCCCATCAACCACCACAGCCTGGCCGGACGACTGGCGCGCTGGGACAGCAAGTGGTTCCTACGCGCCGCGGAGCAGGGTTGGCCACGCCACCTCCCCATGATCCACGGCCACGTGGCGGGCAACACCACCGCGTTCTTCCCTGTGTTCCCGCTCTCCATCCGGTGGGTCTCGTCGGCCACGACGGTGTCACCGCTGGCCGTCGGGGTGATCATCAGTGGGGTCACCGGGCTCACCGCCGTCATCGCCATCGGCGTCTTGGTCCGGCGTTTTGCAGGGACCCAAGGGGCGACGCGGGCCACGCTGCTCTTCGCCCTCTTCCCGGGGACCTTTGCATTCAGCCTCGCCTACAACGAGGGCATCGTGCTGACCTGCATCGCGCTGGGTCTGCTCGCCCTGATGGACCGCCGATGGTTGCTGGCCGGTCTGCTCGGCATGGTGGCCACGGCGACCGCGCCGATCGCCTTGGCTTTCGTTCTCAGTTGCGCATGGTGCGCCGGGTGGGCGGCCTGGCGTGGCCGCAGCGTGCGCCCGGTCATCGCCCCCGTGTTGGCCGTGAGTGGCTTCCTGGCCTACATGTTCTGGCTCTGGCGGCACACCGGCGTGCTCAACGCCTGGCGCCTGACCGAGCAGGGCGGTTGGAAGAGCACGCCTTCGCTCAGCTATCCGTTCAGGATCATCTGGGCCTTCGTCAAGAATCCTGTCGGTCCGACCATCACGGGCCAAATCCTCTTCTTCGGCACCATCGTCGCCGTGGTCGGCGCCATCCTGGCCATCCGGCAACGGCAACCTGCGCCGGTCCTCATCTACGGCCTCGCCGCCGGCCTGCTCGGCGCGATCTCCGAACCCGTCGGCCTTCGCCCGCGTTTCATCATGTTGGCTTTCCCATTGGTCGTCGCGTACGGGACGCGCCTGCGCGGACGCGCCTACGTCGCGACGCTGGTGGTGTCCGGCACGTTGCTCGTGGCCATGACCGCGCTCGAGTTCGTCTCGTTGGCCGTGTTCCCTTGACGGGCGAAGGACCCGCATCGCTCAGCGTCGCCGACGGACCAGCCGAACGGATGTCGGATGAGACGGGCATGCTCGTCCAACGCGGCGGCTGGACCTTGGTCTGGTTCGCCGTTCTCACCTCGGGACTCGGGTTCTGGAGCGCGTGGACGTCGTGGCCCGGAGCGGCCGCATTGGCCCCACTCTTCGTACTGGCAGGCCTGCTCGGCATCATTGCCTGCTGGATCGTGCCGAACGCCCGGTCCCGCGCCCTGCAGTGGGCCGGGCTCGGCGCGGCGCTCTTCGCGGTCGGGCTCCCCCAAGCGATCGCCATCCACGTGCGCCGCTACTACACCACCGACTCGGCGGCGTTCAACCAGTTCGCCGCCCGCGCGCTCTTGCAAGGCAAGAACCCGTACACCACGTCGATGGACGGCGCGGCCTACCTGCTGAACCCGCCATCGCATTTCTGGACGTACATGGCCAACGGCGGCCACGTCGCGCAGTTCTCGTATCCGGCGGCGTCTTTCCTGCTCGAAATCCCGGCCAGGGCACTGGGCTTTCACCACGAACTCGCCGACTGGACGGACCTGGTGGCCTGGCTGGTGACCGGTCTCCTCCTCTTCGTGTTGCTGCCGGTGAGCCTCCGCTGGTTCGCCACGCTCATCCTCCTGGCGGGCGCCTTCGTCGGCACGTTCTCCGCGGGAGGTACCGATGCCCTGTTCATCCCCTTCCTCGTTGTCGCCGTCTGGCGTTGGGACCGGTTCGGCACGGGGCGGAGCGCGGGCCTGGCCAACTGGATCGGGCCGATCGCCCTCGGACTGGCGTGCGCGGTCAAGCAGACCCCCTGGTTCTGTGTGCCCCTGCTCGTGATCGGGCTGAGCCTGGAGGCACGGCGAAGAGGTGAGCCGGTGTGGCGCGTGCCGGCGCTGTATCTGGGGGTGGTGGTCGGCGTCTTCGCGGCCTGCAATCTGCCGTTCGTGATCTGGAGCCCGCACGCGTGGGTCGACGGCGTCCTGTTGCCGTTCATGAAGCCGCTCGTGGCCGACGGCCAGGGCTTGGTGACGCTCGGCCTCCACGGACTGACCGGTGGCGTCGTCCTGCCGCTGCTGTCGCTGGCCGGCGCGCTCGCGTACGTGGCACTGCTCGCCGCCTTCGTCGTCTGGTATCCGACCATGAAGGTCGTCTGGCTCCTGGTCCTCCCGATCGTGCTCCTGGTACCTGGGCGCAGCTTCTCGGGTTACCTGATCGACTTGTTTCCTGCGGCCCTGGTGGCCGCCGCGACCGTGATGCGGGTCGAGCGCGGGGCGCGAGTCGCACGCCTCGACACCGGGACCCCGGCCCGGCGGTGGGCGGTTCGCGCCGCCGTGGGCGTCCCGGTGCTCGCCTCCGCCGCGGTCTGCGCGGTGGCCTTCACCTCGGCGCCGCTCGACGTCTACGTCGACGGCGTCAGCACGTCCCACGCGACCCTGAAACTCGATGCGGTCACCGTCACCGTCCACAATTCGACCGGGCAGCGCGTCACCCCGCGTTTCATCGTGGCCCTCGACAGTTCGCACCCGTCGGGGTTCTGGATGCCGGCGCACCACAACGGGCCTCTGGTGCTGGGGGCCGGGGCGACGGCCACGGTGACCCTCGAACCTCCGGAGTACACCTGGTCGCCGAACCACGGCGACCACTGGCTGGTGGAGGCCTACACCACAACCCCGGACGCGCTCAGCACGTCGGCCCCGCAGATGTGGAAATTCGGCAAGCCCCAATAAAGAGAGGATCCGGGAGCGCAGCACGGCGGCAAGCTACCGAGAGGGCGACTCTCCATCAATGGCGAGCGAAGAGAGGTAACTGCTCTGAGAAGTCAGGCGACATCGACCGCATTCCTCCGTCAGGTGCTTTCGGGGCACGACTGAGAGCAGGATCCCGACCGTTTCTCAACATGTCCCTTTCGGCCGGAGCGGATCGAATCACCTGGCCTTACGTTTCTCTTATGTCTTCGTCAATCTTGGCGTGAGCGCATGCCCTTGGCGCTTTGCCCGTTATACGATGGAGCGCTTCCCCCCAACGAGCGCGGCTTCTGAGTCGCCGGAGAATTCTTGTCTTCCTTAGTAGCAACTGCACCCCGCGCGGACGTCCTGGCGCGGCCATTCCCAGCCGCCCTGTCATTCCGAGCTGTCACACATCGCTACGGGGACCGCATTGCGCTCGACCAGCTCGACTTGGAAGTGCCTCGCGGTGAAGTGCTGGCACTGCTCGGACCGAACGGTGCGGGCAAATCGACCACCATCTCCGCACTGCTCGGCTTGGTGAGGCCCCAGGAAGGCCGCGTGGAAGTCCTCGGCAGGGATCCACGTCAGTCGGTGGCCGACGGTCGGGTCGGCGCCATGCTCCAATCGGGCTCGGGAGTCGGACTGCCACCGGGCGTTCGCGTCGACCAGGCCCTTGGCCTGGTCCGGCGGCTGTACCCCCGGCCCGCGCCGCATGACCAGATCGTCGAGCGCGCCGACATTGGTGGACTCCTCCGCCAACGAACCGATCGCCTCTCTGGCGGCCAGGCCCAACGGGTCCGCTTCGCCATCGCGATCGCAGGCGACCCCGAGATCGTGTTCCTCGACGAGCCGACCTCCGCAATGGACGTGGAGTCTCGCCAGGGCTTCTGGCGGATGATGCGCGACTTCGGGAACGAGGGCCGCACCGTGGTCTTTGCCACGCACCATCTGGCCGAGGCGGACGAAATCGCCGACCGGGTGGTGGTGCTCAACCACGGAAAGGTCGTGGCAGACGGTCCCGGAGCCACCCTCAAGGCCGCCGTTGCCACGCGGCGAATTCGCTTCGTCACCGACCGGCCAGATCGTGCCCAGCTCTCCGAGCTTGACGGCGTCACTGAGATGGAGGTGTGTGGCACAGGCGTCTCCATCGATTCGCTCGATGCCGACGCCACGATCCGCGATCTCGTCGGCCAGGGCATCGAGTTCCGTGACCTCGAGATCACCGGCGCCGGCCTCGAGCAGGCATTCATGGCCCTGACCCAATGCGTCGGCGTCACGGAAGCGGTCGGGCTGACGCCCGCTACAGCGCCGCTCGAGGTCGTCATGGATCGCGAGATCCCGTGACCGACGTTGCGATCGCTCCGCCCAGCCTCTCCGCTCGGAAAGGCAACAGCCCGGCAGACCCCGCACGTCGCGACGGCTGGCGCAACAGCCTGACGCCTCTGGTGGCATTCGGCCGATTCGAGGTGGGGCGACTGCTCAGGAGCTGGAAGTTCCTCGCGATCACCGTCGGGTTCCCAGTGATCTTCTACATCCTGTTCCTCGGCGACCACACCGCGGGGAAGGTTGTCGACGGCACGGTGCCATGGCGCGTCTACCTGATGGTCTCCATGTGCTCATTCGGGGCGCTGGTGGCTGCCCTCAATGCGGGCGGAACCCGACTGTCGATGGAGCGTGCTTCCGGGTGGGCACGCCTATTGCGGATCACTCCGTTGCCAGCCTGGTCGTACGTCGCCACCAAGGTGGTCGCCAGCATGTTGGTCGTGCTGCCCGTGATCGTGCTGGTCGAGGCGGTCGGTGCCGGCTTCGGAGACGTCCGCTTGTCGGCGACGACGTGGATCGGGCTCACAATCCTGCTGTGGGTGACCTCGCTTCCGTTCGCCGTGCTTGGCGTCTTTATCGGCTTTGTGGTCGCGCCCGAAGCTGCGTTTCCGGTTGTCACCGGGCTGATGTTCATCCTCGGCTACTTCGGGGGCCTGTTCAACCCGGTTGACCAGATGCCGGGCTCGCTCCAGTTCATCGCTCACCTCATGCCGAACTACCACCAGGTTTCGCTGTCCTTGGCCGCTCTCGACGGTCAGACCTTGGCTCTCAGCCATTGGTTGATCCTGGCCGGTTACGT
>DASXBZ010000013.1:0-9874 GCA_036491435.1 Acidimicrobiales bacterium | reverse complement strand
TCACGCTCGCCGGCGCGCCCGACGAAGTTGCCGCCGCCGCCCACTCGCTCGCCACCGCCACGGTCGGCCGCCTCGACCTGCGCGCGCACGACGGGGTGCACCCGCGCCTCGGCGTCCTCGACGTCGTGCCCTTCGTCCCCTACGACCCCGGTCACGCCGCGCCCGACGACCTCACCGCCGCGGTCGCACACCGCGACGAGTTCGCTCGTTGGCTTGCCGACGAATTGGGGGTGCCGAGCTTTCTCTACGGGCCTCTCCCCGGCGGCCGGGACCGGTCCCTGCCGGACGTCCGCCGTCACGCGTTCGCGCCGACCGCGGGCCTTGCGCCCGACTTCGGCCCCGCCCGGCCCGACCCCCGTACCGGCGCCACCGCCGTCGGCGCCCGCCGGGTGCTCGTGGCCTACAACGTCTGGGTCTCCTCGCTCGAGGTCGCCCGCCTGATCGCCCCCCGCGTCCGGGGCCCCCACGTCCGCGCCCTCGCCCTGGCCGTGGGCGGGCGGGCCCAGGTCTCGTGCAACCTTCTCGAGCCCGACGCCTTCGGGCCGGCCCAGCTCTACGACGCCGTGGCCGCCCACGCCACCGAAGCTGGCGGCTCCGTCGAGGGCGCCGAGCTCGTCGGCCTGCTGCCCGAGGTCGTGCTGGCCGCCGTGCCCCCGGCGCGCCGGCCCGGGCTGGGCCTCAGCGCCGAGGCGACGGTCGAGTCCCGGCTGGCCTAAGAGGCGCTGGCGATGTCGCGCCGGGCCAGGGCCCGCGCTCGGCGCAAGCGGCGCCGCTCGCGCTCGCTCATACCGCCCCAGATACCGAACTTCTCGCCATTCGCCAGGGCGTACTCGAGGCAGTCCTCCCGGACCACACAGCCCCGGCAGACCTCCTTCGCCTCACGGGTCGACGCGCCCCGTTCCGGAAAGAACAGGTCCGGGTCGACGCCCATGCAGTTCGCCTGTAGCTGCCAGCTTCGTTCCTGGCGACCGTAGAGCGTGGTGATGATGTCCATCGGCACTTTGGTTCGCCCCCCTTCATTTCGCCTGAGGTAGCACCGTTGTAGTTACAGCGATGTAAGCAACATCTTTGACTGTTCAGGCACGACGGCGCAAGGCCCAAATTCCTCTGGTGGGCAAAAAACGTGTGTTCGCCCTGCTCGGAGGGGTGTGGATCACTGCGCGTCACCCCTACTTGAGGCCCGGCTCAGGAGCAATTGATGCGTCCAGCGGTCGTTCGACGCGGTCCTGCTGCGACTTTTCCCAGGCAGGGGCCGAAGCTGGGTCAGCGGTGCGCCGCCGGGACAGCCCCGGCGGAAAGGGGCGGCCGGTTGCCCGAAGCGGAAGGTTCAGCCGGCGGGGCGAAGGACGCGGCGGTGCTGGAGGAAGTCGACCAGCACGTAGCCGCCCAGCGCGTCGGGCGTCGTGTAGAAGGTGCGGCCGCCGTTGACCCGGGCGATCTGCTCCACGAAGGGATAGTGGGTGCGCTGGAGGTCCAGGGCGAACGTGTTGATCACGATGCCGGCCCGCGTGCAGCGGATGACCTCGGCCATCGTGCGGCGCAGGGTCTCGGGGATCGGCGGGTAGTTGAACGTCACCTCGCCGTAGTCGTCGACGTGCGCCGTGGGCTCGCCGTCGGTCACCACGATGATCTGCTTGGTCCCATGCTGGTGCGCCAGCATGCGCCGCGACAGCGCCAGCGCGTGCTGCAGGTTGGTGCCGTAGACGTAGTCCCACATGGCCGTGGGGATCTCGTCGGGGCGGATCTCGCGGGCGATCTCCGAGAAGCCGATGATGCCGAGGAAGTCCCGGGGGAACTTCGAGCTGATGAGCGTCTGGAGCGCCATCGCCATGCGCTTGGCCGGCACGAAGTTGTCGCGCATCGGCATCGACATCGACAGGTCGAGGCAGAGGACCGTGGCGCTGCGCGAGAGCGCTTCGACTTCGACGACCTCGAAGTCCTCGGGCTGGAGCCGGACGGGGACGCCGGAGCCGCCACGGCGCACGGCGTTGTGCACCGTCGTCGACAGGTGCAGGTTCAGCGGGTCGCCGTACTCGTAGGCCTTCGTCGTCTCCTCGCGGTCGTGGCCGGCGCCGGTGAGGACCGTGGAGTGGTCGCCGATGCGGTCCTTGTTGATCTGGCCGAAGAGGTCGGCGAGCGCCTTCTGGCCCAGGCGCCGCACGCCCCGGGGGGTCAGCTCGATCTGCCCGCCGTGCTGCTCGATGAGGCCGGCGTCGGCGAGCGACTTGGTGAGGTTCGCGAGTTTGTCGAGGGCGCGGGCGGCGTCCTCCCCCATGTGCTGCCGGACCTGATCGAGGTCGATCTCGCCGAGGGCGGCCGGCGTGGACGCGGACTGGAGCACCTCCTCCATCCGGTCGAGCTGGCCGAGCTGCGTCGCCAGGTCCGTCGCCTGGTTCATGCTCATCGGGCCGTCGCCCTGGAACTCGTAGGAGCGCTGCCAGCCCGCCTCGGGGAACGCCCGCTGGAGGTTCTGGGCGAGGCGGTCGACCTGCCAGCGCAGGTCCATGTCCTCGAGGACCGCCTCCATGAGCTGTCGCAGTTGGGCTTGTTGCTCGGGGCTCATCGAGTTCCACACGGCCTGGGCGGCGGCCATGCGTTCTGCCAGCTGCTCGAGGAGCTCGTCGAGCGATTGCGGGTTGCCCGGGAACATGTCGCCGAACTTCTCCATGAACTCCTCGAAGCTCGGGTCGATCTCCTCGCCGGCCTCGCGCTGTTCGAGCATGCGGTTCAGTGCGTCGTAGGCGTCGCGCATGCGTGCCATCTGCTCGGCGTCCATGTTGGAGAGCGCGTCGGAGGCGCCTTCGAAGAACGTGTCGGCCATCTCCTTGCGGAGCTCCTCGACGAGCTCTTCGAACTTCTCGCGCGCCTCGCTCGAGACGAACTCGTAGTGCTGCATCGACTGGATGCGGCCGGCCGGGTCGTCGGGCTGGAGGTCGAGCGCCATGCGGCGCTCGGTGGCGACGTCGTCGGTGACCTGCTGGCGTCGCTCGTCGTTGGAGCCGGCGGCCTCGTCGACGAGCTCGTCGATGGCGGCGCGCTCGTCCTGTTCGATCTCGTCGAGCCGTTGGGTGAGCTCGGCCATGCGGCCGTCGGGGTCGCCCTCCGCCAGCATCTCCTGGCGGCGGCGGCGCAGTTGGTCGAGGAGGTCTCTGAGACCTTGGACCTGGTCGCCGTCGGCGGTCCGGAAGCCGCTTCTTAGGAGTCGCCGAAGCGCGTCGTCGAGGTCACCGCCCGCGAGCAGGTCGTCGGTGAGGCCAGCGAGGAGATCGTCGGGATCGAGGTCGGCGAAGTTCTGGGTGCCGTCCCATTCCGAGTAGTCGTAGCGGGCGCCGCCGGTCATGGTCGCGGCCTACTTGCGACCGCGGTAGAGGGCGCGGGCGCCCGAGGCGTCCTTGTTCAGCCGCTTGGTCAGGTGCAGGCCCTCGAGGAGGAACTCGAGGGAGCTCGCCATCAGCGCCGGCGACTCCGCCTCGGCGGCCTCGGGGCCGGCCAACTTGCGGGTCGGCGGCTCGAGCTCGGGCATGTCGGCGAGCACCGACAGGTAGGTCGCGCTCGGCATGTCGTCGCCCACGTGCACGACCACCTGGTCGTGGAAGGCGCCGACGATGGATTGCGGGTCGTCAAGCGTGACGCGCCGGCGGAAGACCGACAGCGTGGCCGCGGCCACCAGCTGGGCCACCACCTCCTCCTCGTGGCCCTCCTCCATCGCCTCGACCTCGATCTTGCCTTGGGTCGAGGGGACGAGCGCCGCGAGGTCGCTGACGCGCGGGACGGCCACCGGCTCGCCGGTGCGCAGGGCGCGCCGGACGGCGGAGGCGACGAGGGTCTCGTAGTTGGCGATGGAGAGCCGCACACTGACGCCGCTGCGCTGGTTCAGGTGGGTGCTGCGCCGGGCCAGCTGGCTGACCTCCGCCACGATCTCCTTCATGAAGGGCGGCACGGTGACCGGGACGCCGGCCTGGGGGAGCTCCGCTTCGCCCTCCATGATCTTGACCTCGGTCTGGGTCTCGAAGGGGTAGTGGGTCCGGATCTGCGCCCCGAAGCGGTCCTTCAGGGGGGTGATGATGCGGCCGCGGTTCGTGTAGTCCTCGGGGTTGGCCGTGGCGACGAGCATGACGTCGAGCGGCAGGCGGATGCGGTGGCCCCGGATCTGGACGTCGCGCTCCTCGAGGATGTTGAGCAGGCCGACCTGGATGCGCTCGGAGAGGTCGGGCAGCTCGTTGATGGCGAAGATGCCGCGGTTGACCCGCGGGATGAGGCCGTAGTGCAGCGCGAGCTCGTCGCTGAGGTAGCGACCCTCGGCGATCTTGATCGGGTCGACCTCACCGATGAGGTCGGCGATGGAGGTGTCGGGCGTCGCCAGCTTCTCGCCGTAGCGCTGGCTGCGGTGGACCCAGGTGACCGGCGTGGCCTCGCCCAGCTCCTCGAGGCGGTCGAGCGCGTAGCGCGAGACGGGGTTGTAGGGGTCGTCGTTGATCTCGGAGCCGTCGACGATCGGCATCCACTCGTCGAGCAGACCGACGAGGGAACGGATGACGCGCGTCTTGGCCTGGCCCCGCTCGCCGAGGAGGATGACGTCGTGCCCGGCCAGGATGGCGTTCTCGAGTTGCGGCACGACCGTCTCGTCGAAGCCGAGGATGCCGGGGAAGAGCGAGGCGCCCGCCGCGATCGCCTTCTGCGTGTTGCGCCGCATCTCGTCGGCCACCGAGACCGACTCCCAGCCCGAGGCGCGCAGGTCGGCGAGAGCGGTCGGGAGGTCACTCGGTGGCTTCAGGCCGCCGGGGGGCGGTGTCGCGGAAGGATCCAGGGAAGAAGGGCCAGGCATGCACGAAGCCTAAACCCCGAACCTGTTCGGCGTTGCGGCGGCGCGTCGCTCCGTCCGTCGTCGGTGGTACTCGGAGTGTGACTATGCCGGTCCTGCTTGCTAGCCGACCTGGACGTCGAGTCGCTGCAGCAGATCGCGCACCCGCATTTCGATTTCGTCCCGGATCGGCCGCACCTCGTCGAGAGATCGGTCCGCCGGATCGGTGATCTCCCAGTCTTCGTAGCGCTTGCCAGGGAGAACGGGGCACGCGTCACCGCAGCCCATGGTCACGACGAGATCCACCTCTTCCAACACGTCGTACGTCCACGGCTTCGGCGTTTCGCCCGAGATGTCGATGCCGACCTCGGTCATGGCCTCGACGGCCACCCTGTTGATCTGGGCCTTCGGCTCGGAACCGCCTGAATACCCGGTGACCCTGTTTCCGCCCAGATGGCGGAGCCAGCCGAGGGCCATCTGCGACCGGCCGGCGTTGTGCACGCAGAGGAAGAGGACGGCGGGCGGGCGGTTGGCCGGCGACGCCGCCGCCGGTTCGTTGGCGGCCGCGCTCACGGCTGGCCCGGCTGCGTGAGCGGCGCTGCTTCGTATCGCTCGGTCTCGGGGTCACGGTCCCCGCGCAGGTGCGGCACCACTATGTCCGCGGCCTCGTCCGGCGTGACCCCCGGGTACAGCGTGCGGATGAGCCCGAAGGCGACCACGCCACCGACGACCTGCGCCGCGATGAACGACGGTGCCGACGACGGCGCGATGCCGGCGAAGGTGTTGGAGAACATGCGGCCCACCGTGATGGCGGGGTTGGCGAAGCTCGTCGAGCTCGTGAAGAAGTACGCGGCGCCGATGTAGGCCCCGACGGCCGCGGGTGCCGATCGCGAACGGCCGGACCGGGCCAGAGCGAAGATGACGAGCAGCAGGCCGAGCGTGGCGATGACTTCGGACAGGAAATGGGCGGCCGACGCCCGGTGCTTCGTCGAGAGCTCGAAGGCGGCCTTGGAGAACATCAGGTTGGCGAGCACGGCGCCGCTGACGCAGCCCAAGACCTGCGCGGGAAGGTACGCCGCCGCGTCCCGCCACGAGAGGCCGCCGAAGCCGGCGTCGACGAAGGACACCACCGGGTTGAAGTGGCCGCCCGAGACCGGGCCGAACATCAAGATGATGGCGTAGAGCCCGGCGGCCGTCGCCGCCGCGTTCTCGAACAGCTGGAGCCCCGTGTTGCCCGGCGAGAGCTGTTGCGCGGCGATGCCCGACCCGATCACGAGCGCGGCGAGGAACGCGCTGCCGGTGAACTCGGCGAGCAGTCGGCGCCACAGGACCACGTCGTTCACACCCGCCTCCTTCCGCGCGCCCGTCGAGGTGTGCTCAGCAGCACGCGCCGGGCGCGGCACCGACCGACGCGGTTTCCGCCTCGGCGCCGGCGCAGCACGTGCCGTCGCCGGCGAGGCCGGACTCCACCGGCGCGTCGGCCAGCACGGTGTAGATCTCCCACGGGGTGGCGTCGGGGTCCTCGACCCACACCTTGTCCTGCACGGCGTAGCAACAGGTCGTGTCCTGCTGGTCCAGGGTGTCCAGGCCCTCGCCGGCCAGGCGGGCGCTGGCCTGCGCCACCTGCGCGGGCTCCTCCACCTCGACGCCCAGGTGGTTCAGGGCGCCGGCGACACCGCTGCCTCGGGCGTCGGCCTGCTCGATGAGGACGAGCTTGAGCGGCGGGTCGGCGATGGCGAAGTTGGCGTAGCCCGGGTGCACCTTCGCCGGCGGGCTCCCGAAGAGCTGCGTGTAGAAGCCGATCGCCGCGTCGAGATCGGAGACGTTGAGGGCGAGTTGCACACGGGACATGGGGACTCCGTTAGATTGATGGAGATCGATACGTAAGTCTGTCCCACGTATCGATTGCTGTCAATGGGTTGCAGCAGGGGAGGCCGCCGTGAAGAGCCCGACCATGAAGACGAAGGGCGTGGGGAGCGACAGGGCCGGCATCGCGGTCGCCTGCTGCGCCCCCATCACCGAGAGCCAGCTCGGCGAGAAGGACGCCGCCGAGTTGGCCGGGGTGTTCGGCGCACTGAGCGACCCCGTCCGGCTGCGCCTGCTCTCGATGGTGGCCGCCGAGGGCGAGGTGTGCAGTTGCAACCTCGAGGGACCACTCGGCAAGAGCCAGCCGACGATCTCGCACCACACGCGCGTCCTGGCCGAGGCCGGCCTGATCGCCGGCGAGAAGCGGGGCCGGTGGACCTGGTGGCACCTCGTGCCCGAACAGGTCGAGCGTCTGCGGGGCCTGTTAGGAGAGTGACGCCGCCACGGCGGGGTCGGGCGGCACAGGGCGGTCGTCGGCCATCTTTTTTGCGGTAGCGCTGACGGCGTAGCGGGCGGCGAGCAGGTCGGCCAGCGCGCGCGCCGGGCGCGCGAGCGTGCGGTCGCCGCGTTGGGCGAGCGCCACGGTGCGGCTGAGCTCGGGGCGGGTGAAGGGGATGCCGGCGAGCGAGCCGTCGCCGGGGAGCGCAATGGCGGGGACGACGGCCGCGCCGAGGCCGGCGGCGACGAAGGAGAGGACGCCCGCCATCTCGCCGCCCTCGCTGACGAGATGCGGTTCGACCCCCGCGGCCTGGCACGCCTCCAGGGTGACGACGCGCAGGTCGTAGCCCTCGCGGAACATCACCAGGTCGAGGCCGTCGAGGTCCGTGACCCTGAGGCTGCGGCGGCCGGCGAACGGATGGTCGGGTGCGGTGGCGAGGACCAACGGGTCGTCGAAGAGCGGTGTGGTGACCACGAGCGGGTCGGTCACGGGCAGGACGACCAGCGCGAGGTCGACCTCACCGGTGGCGACCTGGGGCACCAGCTGGTGCGAGCCGGCCTCGACGACGGAGAGGTCGATGCCGGGATGGGTCTCGTGGAACTCGACCAGGGTGGGCGCCAGCGCGCTCGTGATCAGGCTGGGCGTGGCGCCGACGGCGAGCCGGCCACGGGCCATGCCTGAGAGGGCGCGGGCCTCGGCGCCGGTGGCCTCGATGTCGGCCAGGACGCGCTGCATGAACGGGAGCAGGGTCTCGCCGTCGGCGGTCAGGGTGACCGGGCCCTGGCCGGGACCCCGGTTGAACAAGGAGATGCCGAGCTCGTTCTCGAGCAGGCGGACCTGGCGGCTCAGGCTCGGCTGCGCCAGGTGGAGGCGGGCGGCGGCCTTGGTGAAGCTCTGCTCCTCGGCGACGGCAAGGGCGTAGATGAGTTGGTGCAGTTGCATATGGGCGTCCTCTTATTTAAGAGCCTATCGCTCTGGAAATGATGCTCTTTATGTCTTTGACGTTGGGGTCGGGTGGTCCTAGGGTTCGGCTCAGGTGGGTGTGCGGCCCTGGTGGGCCGCCCCTCAGGGCCGCTGCGGAGCGGCCTGCATAGATTTGGCGGCCGCGATCCGATGGACCGGCCACCGAGGAGGTCTGAGTGACGACGACGGTCGAGAGCGCATCGAGCACGCCGGTCGCCATCGGGGGCGGCGCACGCGGCGGGCCCGACGTGGCCACCCTGCGCCGGGACACCTGGTGGGTCCAGCCGGTGGTCACCGTCACGGTCCTGACGGCCTTCGTCATCTACTCGACGTGGGCCGCCTTCGTGGGGAAGAACTACTACGCCGGGGCGGCGCTGAACCGGAACCTGATCTCGCCGTTCTATTCGCCGTGCGTCGCCAACTCCTGCGTGGCGGGGAGCCACCCCTTCGGCACGCTGCCGTTCTGGAACTACTCCCCCGCCCTGCTGATCCTGATCTTCCCGCTGGGCTTCCGGCTGACCTGTTACTACTACCGCAAGGCGTACTACCGGTCCTTCTGGTGGTCGCCGCCGGCGTGCTCGGTGGCCGACGCCCACGGCAGCTACAGCGGCGAGACCCGCTTCCCGCTGATCCTGCAGAACATCCACCGCTACTTCTTCTGGCTGCTCCTCATCTTCAACTGCATCCTCACCTATGACGCGGTCCTGTCGTTCCAGCAGCCGGGGGTGGGGATCGGCATCAGCATCGGCACCGTCGTGCTGTGCTTCAACGCCGCGTTCCTCTGGCTGTACTCGTTGTCGTGCCACGCCTGCCGGCACTTCTGCGGCGGCAGCGTCCGCTCGTTCGCCAAGCACCCGGTGCGCCACAAGCTCTGGAAGTTTGTGACGCCGCTGAACGGGCGCCACATGGTCTTCGCCTGGATCAGCCTGTGCGTGGTGGCGCTCTCCGACCTCTACGTGCGGCTGGTCGCGATGGGGACCATCCACGACGCCGGCTTCCACTTCTAAGGGCGGGACATGGCTACTTCTTCGGGCGAGACACCAGGAACATCGGGAACCATGGAGTCGGTGTCGGGCGACGTCTACGAGACGCACGACTACGAGGTCATCGTCATCGGCGCCGGTGGCTCCGGCCTGCGCGCCGCGATCGAGGCCAAGGAGCGCGGCCTGCGCGTGGCCGTGATCTGCAAGTCGCTGCTGGGCAAGGCGCACACCGTCATGGCCGAGGGCGGCATGGCCGCCGCCATGGGCAACGTGTGGAAGGAGGACAACTGGCAGGTCCACTTCCGCGACACCATGCGCGGCGGCAAGATGCTGAACAACTGGCGCATGGCCCAGATCCACGCCATGGAGGCGCCCGACCGGGTGTACGAGCTCGAACGCTGGGGAGCCTTGTTCGACCGCACCAAGGACGGCCGCATCTCGCAGCGGGACTTCGGCGGCCACCGCTACGCCCGCCTGGCCCACGTCGGTTACCGCACCGGCCTCGAGCTCATCCGCACGCTGCAGCAGAAGGTCGTCTCGATGGGCACCGACGTGTTCATGGAGTGCAAGATCCTCCGGCTCCTGGCCGACACCGAGGGCCGTATATCCGGTGCGGTCGGCTACATGCGTCCGACGGGCGAGATGGTCGCGTTCACCGCCAAGGCGGTCGTGCTCGCCACGGGTTCGATCGGCAAGTCGTGGATGTACACGTCCAACTCGTGGGAGTCCGTGGGCGACGGCCACGCGATGGCCATCTGGGCCGGCGCCGACGTCATCGACATGGAGTGCGTGCAGTTCCACCCGACCGGCATGGTGTGGCCG
>DASXBZ010000012.1:0-74948 GCA_036491435.1 Acidimicrobiales bacterium | reverse complement strand
CTCGGCCGTCACCGTCTCTTCGGGCGTCGCCACCTTCTCGGGGCTCTCGATCAACAAGGTCGGAACCGGTTACACCCTCAGCGCCTCGAGCACGCCGACGTTCACGCCCGCCACGTCGTCGACGTTCAACATCACGCCTGGCGTCGCCTCCAAATTGGTCTTCGAGCAGCAGCCGACGAACACCGCAGTCGACGCCGCCGTCGCCCCAGCCGTGACAGTCGCGGTCGAGGACGCCAACGGCAACGTCGAGACCGGTGACAACGGCACCCAGGTCAGCCTGGCCATCGGCACGAATCCAAGCGCGGGAACGCTCAGCGGGGGTTCCGCTGTCGCCGTCTCCTCCGGTGTCGCCACGTTCTCCATTCTCTCCATCAACCGCCTCGGGAACGGCTTCACGCTGATGGCCTCCAGCACGCCCGCGTACGCGACGACGACGTCATCTCCGCTCAACATCACGGCAGGACCGGCCACGCAGCTGGCAGTCATTCAGGGACCCTCCAATGCCCAGGCCGGATCTGCGATATCGCCAGCGGTGACAGTGGCGGTCGAGGATGCAGACGGCAACGTCGAGACGAACGACAACACCACCAAGGTCACCCTCGCGATCGGGACGAATCCAGGAGGGGGGACCCTGAGCGGCGGCCCGGCGACCACAGTGGTGTCGGGCGTTGCCACGTTCTCGGGTTTGTCAATCGACAAGGTCGGCAGCGGCTACACGCTGAAGGCATCGAGCTCGCCGTCGTACGCACAGGCGACTTCGACAAGCTTCAACATCGCCGCCGGTCCCGCGAACAAGCTCGCGTTTGTCGTGCAGCCGAGCACGGCGGTAGCGGGAACGACGATCTCCCCAGCGGTGCAGGTCGTGGTTGAGGACGCGGACGGGAACAGAGAGACGGCCGACAACAGCACTCAGGTCACTCTGGTTATAGGGACGAATCCAAGTGGGGGAACCCTGGGCGGGGTCAGCGCGACGACGGTGACCGGAGGTATCGCCGCCTTCGCTAACCTTTCCATCGACACGATCGGTGCGGGATACACGCTCTCCGCCACCAGCTTTCCCGCGTATACAGCGGGCGATTCTTCGGCCTTTGACATCACGGGTGGCCAGTTGGCGCTGGGTTGCTCTGCTCCGCCGGCCACAACCGCCACGACATGCACGGGGATCGACTTGCCCGATCTGACCCTTGACGGACTGGAGCAGACGATCCAGTCCGCAGGTAACGATCTGTATGTGAGCGACACCCGGGGCCTCTCGAACGCGGGGTGGTCCGTGAGCGCCTATTTGATGCCGACGGTAGGAAATGCCAATGCGGCATGCGCCAATGTCGCCACATTTTGCAACGCCTCGGTGGGGGCGTCGGCCGCTAACCCGCAAGGACAGATTCCCGCTTCACACTTCTCCATCGGAAGCATCATCTGCACCGCCGCTGGAGGTAACTCGAGTCCCGAGCCTCTGGCGGGTCCCGGCGGATCCTTCCCCGCCGCAAGTGCTGTAGGCCTTTGCTCCGCTCCGGCCGGCCACAGCTCAGGCACCTTCAAGATCGGAGCCAACTACGTGCTCCATGTTCCCGAGGGGATTTACTCAGGGCAGTACAAAGCGACCGTGGAGTACTTGGCCTTCTAGGTGCACTCCGTTCCAGTTGGTTGCCGCTGTGGCGGCTGCGGCATCCGCCATCATGGGTCTTGGCGATGAGCACGCGGCACTACAGAGAGGCCCGCCAGGGAGCCCTTCATCGCCGCGTCGGTCGCCTCGTTGTGAGCGTATTCTCCCTGGTCAGCATGCTGATCGGCGTTGAGTCCTCGGGTCCTGTGGAAGCAGCAAGCAACGGGCTCTGGTCGGTTTTCCCAACCACCCACGCAGGGGAATCGCCCCGGCCTTTCGTCGAACCGAAGTTGACTCCAGGAAAGGCGTACGCCGATTCGGTCACCGTGGCGAATTACACGGCCGCGCCCCTGGACTTTCATATCTATGCGTCAGACGCGATCAACACTCCCGGCGGTGGTTTGTCGTTGCGGCCGAGAACGGCCGTCCAACTGGACATCGGCGGCTGGATCCACTTGCCCTATTCGACGCTGCGCGTCCCTGCACATGTCTCTTCCGAGGTGCCCTTTACGATCAACCCGCCGCAGCAGGCCACACCCGGAGATCACGTAGGTGGGATTGTCGCCGAGGACCTTCAGCGCACCGCGTCAAAATCCGGTTCTGTTCCCGTCACGGTCGTGCAAGCGGTCGGAGTCCGCATCTACGGCCACGTGGCTGGTCCGTTGCACCCCGGGTTGGCGTTGCCCGAGATGTCGCTGTCCGTCCACCAGTCAGTCGCCGCTCAGTTCACTTCATCGGTCGACGTCCGCGTGGCGTTCCACGTCCACAATTCCGGCAACACGGTGCTCTCTCCGACGGCGACCGTTCGGTTGAGCAGCCCACTCGGAACAGCAGCCACGAAACGGTTCCTTGTGAACGAAATTCTCCCGGGCAACTCATTGGGCTACAGCCTGAGGTTCTCCGGACTTACGACGTACGGTCACTTACGAGTTGAGGTATCCGTAGTCGGCGAAGGAGCGAAAGCCCGCAACGCGAGCACTGTTTGGACAGTGCCCTGGGCACTCCTTGCTCTCCTTGTGCTCGCGCTCGTTCTTGCGGTGTGGCTACTCGTCCGCTGGCGGCGACGGCGGGGTGCCCGAGTCCAGCCGGCGGAATTACAGACCGCTGACACCGTCGACGTCTAACGGTGATCTCTTCGGATCCTCTGGGATCGGGGGTTACTGCTGCGGGGTTGAGTCGAGTTGGCGATTGGCCCGCCGTGCCAGCAACTCGCGAGGACGCAAGAACATGGTTATTAGGAGGTAGCCGAGATCGAGGAGCAGCAGCCCACCTACAAGGGTCAACCAAACCCCGCGACCCGCACCCGTGTAGGCCAAGGAGCCACCACTAGCAGAGGGAGTTCCGCCGGTTGTTGTCCCACCAGTAGTGGAACCAGAGCTGGTCGCTGGAGAGCTTGTGCTCGAGGCGAGCGTTGTCGGCTGGCCGCCAATAATCCAGGCGGGAATGACGACAACGTGACGGCTCGTTTCACCGGTCAAGTAGATCTCGTGGTAGCCGACCACAGTGCCGACCGGGATCATGATCGTGCCGGTCGCGACGCCACTGCCGTTGGCGGTAAAAGTCCCAAGTTGGATCGTGGTCGAGTGAATGGTGACCGTTACGGCCTCGCCTGGTTTGAAGCCCGGTCCCTGGATCATGGTCGATTGACCGGCGACAACAGTCAAGAAGCCTGGGAGCCCCGTGGGCGCCGTGACCGTCGTTCCTTCAGTGTTCGTCGTGGTGGTCGTTGTCGTCGTGGAGGTCGTTGTTGTGGAAGCGGACGTGGTGGTCGTCGTAGTCGTTCCGCCCCCACCGCTCGAGAGCGTGATGCCGGCCGTGATCTGGTCGCCGCCCTGGTCCCCGAAAACGAGGCCGCAGGAAAATCCCGCTGATAACTGGGCCGGCGTGGGCGGGCAAGGGAAGAGCGCAGCGTCACTGGCCGGGGAATTCACGGCGCTATCGGTCGAGGGGCACGAAACCAGATCTCCAGCACCACACGGAGGACCCGGCGTGGGAGAAATGATGGTGAACGATGCGGAGAGCGTTCCAGTGGACGTCGTCGTGGCCAGCGTGGCACCCGAGATCCCGCTGCAGCTGACCGGAACAGTCTCACTAATGGGAGCAGGCAGGTTGACGGTGGGTTGAGGGCTGGCGTTGTTGCACTCGAGCACGGACCCCGTCGAGTTTGCCGCCAAACCGGAGCCGGTCACTGTGACGCCTTGGCCATTGGTGAGGTCTGCGTTCGGTGTGACCCCAATCGTCGCGTTTGCGGACGCAGCCGAAGACAGAAAAAAGGTCATGCTGAGCGCAGCTACAAGCAGTAGAGCCAGGGCAACTGGGGCCCGGCCGAGCCACCTTCTCCTCCGTCGCATTTGACTTTCCCCCGAGGCGTGTAGGACGCCCCCCTCGAGCCCCGACGCTATTCAGGACCCCGTGCGATTCGGGCGGAAGTTATTCTCAGCTGCGCTTACGCGTCAAGCAAGGCAATCAAAAATCGGTATTGATTCCGCTCGTCGAAATAGAGCGTGTTGCAGAATTTCAGCGCGTGGCACTGTCCGATGCCTAGAAGACGTGAGCAGCGAGCGCTCTCTGTGCGTAGGTCGTGAGCCGTGATGGCGATCGGGTGCATTTGGGGAGGCCTGTCGGCAGAAACCCGTTTGACTTGAACCAACGGTTGCCCAATGATCTCGCCGGTGCCTGGGGGAAGGCACCAACGGAGGAACCTCGGCGTCAGCGTTGGGGTAGGAGGACTCGGCAGGGTGGGCTGTCGGGGGAAACGGGGGTTGGGGAACATTTGAAGTTGGGGGACGGTAACGCTTGCCATTTCGTCGATCTCGACGCGCGCAACGCGTTCGATGGTTCCCCCGAACACTCACTGAGATCTCTGCGTTGAGGGGGGCCAGGGTTCACCTGTCCAAGGAGAAATGCTTTGAGACTCACAAGATTGAAGAGAGTTGCAACTGGAGGAGCAGCTCTCGCGCTAGCCGCAGGGGTTACTGCGGTGATCGGATTGTCGGCACCTGCCGGCGCCGTGAACAACAACCCTGCGGGAAACCCGACGAGCCCTGCCGTTTCATACGAGCTGGACTGCGCCGGGACGGGGGCGGCAGCTGGATCGACAGCGCCGTTCATCGCGTCGACGGTGATCAACACGACCACCAACAGCGGCGCGCCGACTGGTACGGCGTTTGGTGCCGTCGGCCCGGCGGGCGGCGCTATCAGCCTCGTCATGAGCGGTGCTGTCGTGGCTCCGTTGAACGCGGCGTTGAATCCGCCGACGGTTGGTCTGCAAGGCGATCTGACTCTCGGATCGACTGACGGCAGTGCGACCGGAACATACGCGTACACGTCGCCGTCGATGACGCAACCCAACCCGGGCGGACAGCTCACCGGTGTCACCTATTCGAGTGGTTCGAACCAGCTCACCGGTGGCTTCACAGCGGCTGACATTGGTCAAATCGTGGCCGGCAGCCCGACGGCAAGTCCGCCAGGTGCGGGCATCCCGAACGGCTCGGTGATCATCAACGTCGTAGCTGGCGTTGCCACGATCAACACGGTCACGACGGGCCCGAACACGGCCGGTGGGACCACCGTTGGGCTTGCGCCCGCGGCGGGTATCACGTTCACTGATCCGAACGCTCTTGCCACCGGGAACGTCTTCACGACGAACGGCGTCACGGGACACACGGCGCGCATCGGGGTGATCGGCGCGTCCCAGTTCACGCTGACCGCGACCCTGGCCATCTCGTTCACACCTTGCTCGCCCTCTGGCTGGTTCGGTGCGACGCCGGTCGGGTCCCCGCTGCTCCCACAGGGCACGCTGACGGGTTACGAGAGCCTGACGGCGCCGCCGGCGGGTGCCTTCGTCAACTTGGCGACGACGCCACCATCACCGAACAACCAGACGGTCAACCTCGGTGAAGGCGGCTCGGGCAGTGTGACCTTGACGGCCGCTGCGGGAACGTACCCGGTGGATCCGAACGGATTCACTTTGGTCAGCCCGAGTCCACAGGGCAGTCTGACGTTCAGCCTCGGTGCAGGTGGGTTGGTGAGCCTCTCCAATACGGCGAGCTCGCCCGAGATTGACCACATCTTGTTCAACGCCTGCGACACCCTCAGCGGTGCGCATGGTGGACCGGTCTGTAGCACCACACCGGGGGACATCACGGTCAACATCGGCACACCACCCGTAACCCAGCCCTTGTCCGAACAGGTGAACGCGGGAGCGCTCGTGTTGAGTTGCAACTCGCCGTCCAACTACGTGACCGGCAACAACACGCCGACGCCAGTTGGCAACCCGTTGCTGCAGTGCCCCGAGTTCCAGTTCCAGCCCATCACGTTGGACGGCTTGGAGCAGCAGGTCACGGCCACCACGGGCAACACCACTGGAAACCCGTCCGGCGGGGCCCCCGGGACGATCTACATCTCGGACAACCGCGGTGACCCGAATGGCCAGTGGTCGCTGACGGCGTCGTTCATCGCGACGCCGGTTGGCGCAGGGAGCGGGCAAAACCCGAACGCGAGCTGCGGGGGCGTTATCGCCTTCTGCAACTCGTCCATCGGACTGTCGGCGCTGAACACTGCAACGAATGGTGCTCACGACGGTCAAATCGCCCCGAACTACCTGGTTGTCAGCGGCATCAGTTGCATCGCTGACCCCTTGGGTGGTCCGGCGCCATACAACCCGCCGAACCTGAACCCCGACGCGACGCCTGACGCAGGTGGAGCGTTCGGGTCGACGGTCAGCCTCTGCCACGCCTTGCAACACCAAAGCGGTGGCACGTTCCTGTTCAACGCGACCTACACACTGACGATTCCTGAGTCGGTGTATGCGGGGAACTACATCGGATCGGTGCAATACCTGGTCTCGTAGCTTCTCGTAGTAGCGCTGTCTGCTTCACGCGGATGGGCGGCACCTTTAGGGTGCCGCCCATCCGCTACTCTGGCGGACCGTCATAAACCGTGGGGATCGGGGATATACGAACATGTGCTGGCACTCGACAGTGCGTAAGTTGCTCATATTCGGCCTGGCTACGGCGTCCTGGTTCTGTGTGCTGGGCACAGGGTTGGGAAGCCCGCCAGCGTCAGCGGCCACCAACGGTCGATACTCGATCTTCCCTGCGACGGTTACGGGCGGATCACCTCGGCAGTGGTTCAACTACCTCGCCAACCCCGGATCGGTCATAACGGACGCGGTCACAGTCACGAACCAGACGCCGCAAACGATGCCGTTTCACCTGTACGTGGCCGATGCGTCCAACGCAGTCGGAGGCGGCTTCACGATCAACCCACCTCAAAAGCCCGACCTAACGGTAGGGAGGTGGGTTGAGATGAGCACCCTCGGCTTCAGCCTTCCGCCTCACACCCTGGCCAACATCCCATTCACCGTGAAGGTCCCAGCTGGGCAGACACCAGGCGACTACGCGGGCGGGATCGTCCTCTCTCCGGACAACCCTTCTGTCGAGAAGCGAGGAAGCCTTACGGTCAACGTATATCAGGAAGTCGGAGCACGGATTTATCTCCGGGTGCGGGGTCCGCTTCATCCCGGCTTGTCGATCACAAAGCTCTCGATCGGCACCTCGGGCTTTGCGGGCTACGCCGGTGGCCCGGTCCGTTCCACTGTTTCCTACACCGTGACCAATACCGGAAACCAAATCTTGAATCCGACCGCGAAGCTCAGTGTCTCTCCGCTGCTCGGTTCGAGCACCAACATTCCCCCCAAGATCTATTCGTCCCTGCTCCCGCATAACTCGGTGACTGTCACCTATCATCTGTCGAGCAAGGAGGCCTTCCTTCGCCTGACGGCAAACCTGACTGTGACATCCGGCGCTGGTACGACGAGCGCGACCGCGACGGCTTGGGTCATCCCATGGATCTTGATCGCCATCATCGTGTTGATTATCGGCTTCTTCTGGTACCGGAGGCGACGTAAGCGTCGGGCAGCAGCAGCAGGCGGAGGGGCGGTGGACGGCGACACTGAACCCGCCAACTTGGCTACATCAAGTGTCTAACCGAGTATGGGCCGACGTAACCGCGCGGTAGGTGTCGTCCTTAGGGTCTTGGGCACAGTGCTCGTCATCGCGTGTGGAACGCACATCCCTTCTCCGGCCGGAGCAGCCGGTCCGCCAGCACTCAGCCTGGACAAGACAGTCGTCACGCCAGGCTCGACGGTCGTGGTCGAAGGCGCACATTGGCCGAAAGACCGGCAACTACAGGCGGCCGTCTGCGGTGGCGGCGTCGTTTCAGTGAGTTCGGATTGCGACCTTACGCATGCTGTGTCCTTCGGTCCTGCCGACAATGGCGGAGTTCAGACGTCACTTGTGGTGACGATTCCACCGGTTCCGTGTCCATGCATCGTGATGGTGACCCAGGCATATCCGAGCGAGGTGGAGCGTTTGCCGATCACGATCTTGGGCTCCTCGAGTGCGCCCGTCGAAGTGCCTCCTACGGTTCTCCCCATAGTTCGGATATCTCATGTTCGCGTGGTCTCCACTAGTACTTGGACCTCATGGTTCGGTGCGGCGGCATCGAGGCAACTGATCGTCAGCGTCCGCAATGCAGGTTCGACTGCAATTCGGCCGCTCCTCGTGGCGCATTGGGTGCAGGGTGGCGACCATTTCGTCATCACGAGTCCGCAAGCTCGCATCCTCGGCGCGGGACAGAGCACACAGATCACGGCGCCATTTGACTTGTCCACGTTTTCCGATGGCACGTTTCCCGTCGTCGGGAACGTCTCTGGAGCAGGCTTCGAAGTCAGGCTTGCCAGTTCGACGAGCACGACTCCATGGGCCCTCTATGTGCTCGGAGTGCTTGCAGCGGTGGCCGTCCTGCTCGCGCTTGCCGTCATCATCGGAGCGCAGTACCGCCGCCGGGACGGCGAGCAGGATCAAGGCGTAGATCCCGGATGGAAGCACGACGATGCCCCTCAGGAACTTAGCCAGATAGGAGCTTCCCAATGACTCGCCGCTTCGGCGTCCGGTTGGCCACGGCCGTCGCCGCCCTCACGTGCGCAACCGCGCTCACGGCATGTGGCAGCTCACCGACGAGCAACAACAGTGCCGCCACCACGTCGCCACCTCCCGGAGCTGGTGATGTCGCCATTTGCCAGTTGGTGGCTAAAGCAACCACGGCGTACAACGCCAAAGACTTCACGTCTTGGCGCTCCGACATGCAGCAGATTGCGAGTCAGGCGGGTTCGGCGAGTTACCTGCCCCTGAAGAAGTACGCGGAAGAGGTGAAGGGTGGTGAAGTCGCGCAAGCGGCAACCACGACAACAACGACCGCGCCCAAGAGCGCGAAATCGAAGTCAAAGGGCGCAGCGAACGTAAGCGGCATCGCCCGTGTGTTCGGCACCCTCGGCGGCTACCTGGGCCTGCAGCACGTTTGTAATCACCTACCAGCCTCATGACCGGGATCTTCCGGCTGTCGTGGAGGTCATTGTTGGCGACCTTCACGGCGCTGGTCGTCCTGGTCGTTGTACCGACCGGAGCTGTCGACGCAGCATCGGCCAAACCGAGCCTCTCGCTGGCCCCTGCAACTGCGGCGTCAGGCCAGACGGTCCAAGTCTCCGGCTCGGGGTTTCCGGCGCGATCGCTCTTCCAGGTGCAGGTCTGCGGTCAGAACGCTACGCACGGTTCGGCCGATTGTGCTGGCGTCGCGTCGGCGACGATCGAAGCAGATACCAGCGGCAATCTCAGCGTGCCGCTTACCGTCGTCGTTCCCCCCACTGCCTGCCCCTGTGTTGTCGCAGCCTTCTCGGTCACGACCGCGTTGGCGGTCACGACACCGATCTCCATCCCGGGCGCAAGCACGACGCCAGCGCCGGCTTCACCACCTACGGTCCCGCTGAGCCACCTCGTTGTCGCAAAGAGCGAGTTAGCCGGTTCGACTCCCGTCGCCGCCTGGTTTGGCTTTCCCGCCACCCGGACCCTGGATCTCACTCTCACCAACACCGGTGCAGCGCCGGCTACGTCGCTTCACTTGATCGCTGATTTGGATTCGACGCCCGTCCTCAACACGCACCTTCCGCCGGTCGGCCCCGGCGAGACGAAGACGTACGAAGTGTCCGTGACGATCCCGGCGCTCTCCGTCGGGAACATGAATCTGAACGGGCACATCTTCATCGGAGATGGCCAGCAGGCATCTTTCAAGGTGCCAGTGACGATCTGGCCGGTTGGACTGCTGCTCGTGGCGATCGTGCTCGTCCAGATGATCCTGCTTGCCGTACGCAACATCATGCGACGCCGTCACGGGCGCAATCACCCAGAGCCACCGACCGAACCCATAACGGGTGAACTGCCGGTTGTGGAATCGCCACCGACGCAACAGGTGACGACGGTCTAAGGGTTTCTGTTCAGAAGCTCCCCGGCAGGGCCAGGCTCACGTGCTCGAAGCACGTGAGGAGCGAGAACAAGAACAGCGGGACGGCGGTGAGCACCACCACCAGCCGCAGAATCCGTTGCCTTAAGAATCGCCACAAGAGATAGGCCCCTACGACGAGCGCCATCGTGACCAACCCCCAGACGATGACGGACGCCCATGGCGAGCTCGAACCGCCGAGCGACGAGGTCGATTCGCCCGCCAGCTCCGCGTCCTTGGGCCTCGTCGTGGAGGTGATCGTGCTCGTCGGAGGGGCCGGGCGAGCATCGAGAGCGGCCGTCACCACCAGTCGCTGCGAAGCGCTGTAGCGGGGGTTACACGTCGTGAGGGTGAGGGTCGACTTCCCCGGAACGGTGTTCAGAACGCCGACGGTGGTCGGCGCGACGATCTGGGTTCCGTTCACCGTGTAGTGGAAGAGGCCCTGTGCCGTGAGGATGTAGATGTCGTCGCCGGGGGAGAGCGCATCGAGGTTGTAGAAGGGGTGGGCGTACGTCGTGCGATGCCCCGCGATGGCCACGTTCCCCGCTTGTCCCGGCATCGATGTGCCGGGGTAGTGGCCCGGGCCCTGCTCGAGCTGCGCCTCTCCGACGCCCTCGACGATGGCGTCGAGAAGGCCGATCTTGGGGATGGACAGCAGCCCGACGGGCTGGTCGAGCGCGGGGTCGGGTCGGGTGGGTGCCGTCACCGTGGCGATCGCCGGAAGTCCGAGACGCTGGGACGCCGTCAGCTTCGTGGGGAGGGGGCGACGCAGCTCGTGGGACAGCTCCGACTTGAGGTGCGACTGCGCCTGGGCCTCGTAGAGGGCCGTCCCCCAGAGCTGGTAGGCCACGAAGGCCACGAGGAGCAGCCCGAGGGCGACGAGGACCGCGCCGATGCGCACGACGATCCTGGCCCCCCGTCCCACGGGGCGAGTGTAGGAGGCCGCTCGCAACCTGGATGAGCAGGGAGGCAGGGGGTCGCCGGCCTCGGGAAAGGCTCAGAGAGGGCCGACGAGGCAGTGCCCTATGATGCTGCTGGAAATCTGACGACCCGTCAGATTCGGAAACCGGCCGGGCATCTGGAGGGCAGGGAGTGGACTTCGAATTCGCACCGGAGCAGCTGGCCTTCGTGAAGGAGG
Organism: Acidimicrobiales bacterium; assembly: GCA_036491435.1. Taxonomy (GTDB): domain Bacteria; phylum Actinomycetota; class Acidimicrobiia; order Acidimicrobiales; family RAAP-2; genus Bog-473. Next base: position 63,870 of record DASXBZ010000012.1, on the reverse strand, counting down.
TCGAGTCCTTCATCGACGCCAACGACGACCCCGACGTCTTCGACCCGACCCGGGAGAACATGGCCCAGATCGTCGACACCCCGAAGCGGCGGAGGTTCATGGCCTCGCTCGGACAGAAGGGGTGGCTGGGCATGACCTGGCCCAAGGAATACGGGGGCTCCGAGGGCGAGGGCGTCTACGAGTACCTGCTCAACGAGCAGCTGGCCGGCCGGGGCGGCCCCCAGATCGGCAAGGGCGTCGGCATCGTCGGCAAGACCATCATCCGGCACGGCAACGAGACGCTGAAGGAGGAGTTCCTCCCCAAGATCCTGCGCAACGAGGTGGAGTTCGCCGTCGGCTACTCCGAGCCCAACGCCGGGAGCGACGCTGCCTCCATGCAGCTGAAGGCGACCAAGGTCGACGGTGGCTGGCGACTCAACGGCCAGAAGACCTGGACGACCTCCGCCCACTTCGCCGAGTGGTACTGGGTGGGCGCCCGCACCGACCCCGAGGCGCCGAAGCACGCCGGCATCACGCTCTTCCTGGTGCCGCTCGACCAACCCGGCATCACGATCAACGCCATCTGGACCATGGGTGACGAACGCACCAACGAGGTGTTCCTCAACGACGTCTTCGTTCCGGACGACTACGTGGTCGGCGAGGTGAACCACGGCTTCCAGTACATCTCGGAGGCGCTCGACCTCGAGCGCTTCACGATGTTCACCATCTCGCCCATCCAGCAGCGCTTCGAGTTGCTCGTCGAATATGTGAAGACGACCGTGCGGGATGGGAAGCCGTTGAAGGACGACCCGGTGGTGCGCCAGCGCTTGGCGCAGTTGGCCACACAGCTCGAAGTGGCGCGGACGATCGGGCTGCGCTTCGTGTTCGAGTCGGCGAAGGGCGGGGCGGCGCCGACAGCGTGGGCATCGGAGTACAAGCTCTTCGCGACCGAGCTGTCCAAGCGCTTGGCGAACGCGTCGATGGACATCGCGGGACCCGGTTCGCAACTGCGGGTGAAGACACCAGACGCGCCTTTGGCGGGACGGTCCGAGTCGACCTACCGCTACACGGTGATCGACACCATCGGCGGCGGTGCCTCCGAGATCCAGAAGAACATCATCGCCCGGCGCAAGCTCGGGCTTCCCAAGAACTTCTGACGTCATGGCCGCTGCAGCTGCCGCCGCCGGGCCTCTGGCCGGGGTCACCGTGCTCGACCTGTCGACAGTCGGGCCCGCTTCGCGGTGCACGCACCTGTTGGCCGGCTACGGCGCGGACGTGGTGAAGGTGGGACCGGTACCGGCGGCCGGTGCCGAACCGATCGTGCCGCCCTTCTTTTCCTACAGCGGCCACCGCGGCATGCGTCGTGCGATGTTCGACCTGAAGGCCTCGGAGGGGAAGGAGGCGTTCCTGGCATTGGCCGCGGTGTCCGATGTCGTGGTGGAGAGCTTCCGGCCCGGGGTGATGGAACGGTTGGGCTTGGGCTACGAGGCGGTCTCGGCTCGGAATCCCGGGATCGTCTACTGCTCGACGAGCGGCTACGGCCAGGACGGGCCGCACGCCCAGTGGGCGGGACACGACCTCGACTACCTGGCGGTCGGCGGGTACCTGGCAATGAGCGGACCGGGAGAGGACGGCGCGCCGCCGATCCCGGGCGCGACCATCGCTGATGCCGCGGCGGGCGGGATGCACGCCGCGTTGGCGGTCACCGCCGCGCTGGCGGGGCGAGCGTCGAGCGGGCGGGGCGCGTATCTCGATGTGTCGGTGGCGGACGGGGTGCTGTGGTTGATGTCACTCGCCATCGACGAGCAGCTTGCGTTGGGTGTTGATGTGCGGCCCGGACACGACGTGTTGTCGGGCCGCTACGCCTGCTACGGGGTTTACGGAACGTCGGACGGCAAGTGGGTGGCCGTGGGGGCGATCGAGGGCAAGTTCTTCGCCAACCTGTGCCAGGCGCTCGGGTGCGGCGAGCTGGCGGTGCTGCAGTACGACGACGAGGCGCAGGGTCGGGTGCGGGCGGCGTTGGCGGAGGCGTTCGCCGATCGGACGCGCGACGAGTGGGTGGCCGCGCTGGCCGGTGCCGACACTTGTGTGGCGCCGGTGCTCGAGGTGAGCGAAGTGGTCGCCGACCCCCAGTTTTCGGCCCGGCGGGTGGTCGGGGCCGCCTCGCATCCGGAGCATGGCGAGCTCCGACAGCTCGCACCCTTGTTGGCGGGTATGCCGCGTCCCGACGGGGTGGTCGCTTTGCCTGATACGGGGCAGAGCGACACCCAGCACCTGTTGAAGGAGGCGGGCGTGGACGGTGAGACGGTGGCGCGATGGGTGGCCCAGGGGGTGGTGGCGTGACGGCGACCGACTCGTCCGCCGCCGATCTGCCGGCCGCGGTGCGCGACGTCATCGGAATGGAGCAGTACCACGAGGTCGGGGAGTTCCCGGTCGAGCGTGGCTACATCTGGACGTCGTGCGCCTCGGTGGAGAACGGGAACCCGTTGTTCTGGGACGACTCGGTGGCGGAGTCGATCACCAGGGGGCCGGTGGCGCCGCCCACCATGGTGTCGGTGTGGTTCCGCCCGCACCACTGGGCGCCGGGGCGCGCCGAGCAGGCGCTGCCGCTGCAGGTGCACTTCGACCTGAAGGAGCATCTCGGGCTGCCCGAGGCCGTGATGACCGACAACACGATCGAGTTCCATACGCCAGTGCGGGTGGGCGACGTGCTGCGGACGCATCAGGTGCTGCGATCGGTGAGCGGTGAGAAGACGACCAAGTTGGGTACCGGGCGGTTCTGGGTGATCGACGTCGTCTACACGAACCAGGACGGGGATCTCGTGGCGCTGGAGTCGTATACGGGGTTTGGGTACCGGCGGTCCGGGGGCTCCGGGGCGTCCGAGGGGTCCGGAGCGTCCCGGGCGGTGGCGTCGTGACGGTGGCGGTGTCGCCCCAACGCCTGTTGGGGGATGTGTCCGTTGGGGAAGCTCTGAGTCCTCTTAATTACACAGTCTCGGCGACCACGGTCGTCCTGGGGGCTTTGGCCACCCGCGACTGGCGTCCCATGCACCATGACAAGGACTTTGCCGTGCATCGCAACGGGACGCAGGACATCTTCTTGAACACCCCTAACCAGGCCGCGTGGTTCGAGCGTTTCTTGACGGATTGGACTGGCCCCTACGGGCGTTTGGGGTGGGTCCGCTTCCGGATGAAGGGGTCGGTGTTCCCCGGGGACACCATGACGTTGTCGGGTGTTGTCACTGAGTTGTCCGTTGATCCGGTCGGCTGCGGGTTCGTCACGATCGACGTGTCGTTGTCGGTGGACGGCGACGTGAAGACGACCTGCACGGCGCGGGTGGCGCTGCCGGTCGACGCGTCCGACAACCCGTGGGAGCGGCGGGGGGACGACTGGCGGCCGGCGCCGCCGGCGTCGTGACGCGGCTCGGTCTTGGTTGGTTCGTGAACATGAAGGGAATGCGGCGTGCTCGATCTTGAATTCGACCAGGAGCAGGAGCTCCTCCGCCAGACGGTGCGCGACGTCCTGGAGCGGCACTGTCCGTTGGACGTCGTGCGTTCCATGGAGGACGACCCGGTGGGCTATCCGCCCGAGCTGTGGTCGCAGCTGGGTCAGCTCGACCTCATCGGGCTGTTGTTGCCCGAGGAGTACGGCGGGTCGGGGATGTCGTTGATCGAGGGCGTGGCGTTGTACGAGGAGCTCGGACGGGCGCTGGCGCCGGTGCCGCATTTCGTGAGCGCTGTCGTGAGTGGCGGCGTCTTGGCCGCGGCGGGGAGCGCCGAGCAGAAGGACCGTTGGCTGCGCCCGGTTGCGACGGGCGACGCCGTGTTGACGCCAGCGTGGTTGGAGCCGGAGAACGGGTTCACTGCCCGTGGAGTCGAGGTCCGGGCGACGGCCTCCGGGTCGGGCGGGTTCTCGCTGTCAGGACTCAAGCGCCACGTGGCGTTCGCCTCGTCGGCGGACCGGCTAGTCGTGCTCGCCCGGACCGGCGACGCGGACGAAGACGTCGACCTCTTTGTCGTCGACCCTTCGTCGCCTGGCGTGACCTTGCGCCAACAGTTCAGTCTCGCCTCCGACACGCAGTACGAGGTCGCCTTCTCCGACGTCGCCCTCACCGAGGCTGACCGCATCGGTGCTCCGCGGAGTGGTTGGGACACCTGGCAGAGCGTCCTCGAGCCTGCGCTGGTGCTGTTGGCCGCACAGGCGGTGGGCGGGGCGCGGTACGCACTGGATATCACCACGCAGTACGCGAAGGACCGCCAGCAGTTCAACAAGCCGCTGGGCGCGTTCCAGGCGTTGGCGCACTATCTCGCCGACGCCGTCACCGCGTTGGACGGGGCGGAGCAGTTGGTGCACGAAGCGGCCTGGGCGGGGGCAACCGGGCGGTCCCTGTCGTCATTGGCACCGATGGCGAAGCTGTTCGCCTGCTCCACGTTCCGGGACATCACCGCGATGGCCCAGCAGATCTTCGGTGGTATCGGGTTCACGCTGGACTTCGACATCCAGCTGTACTTCAGGCGGGCCAAGGTGCAGCAGCTGATGTGGGCCAACGACAGGGTGCTCGAGGACTCGGTGGCGGCGGCGCTGTTGGACTGACGGCTCTCGCAGGGCCTCGGGCGGGGCGTGGGCGGTGACGCGAGGCGAGTTGTCCAGAAGAATCGTGAGCAGCTGGTCGGTAGATTGCCCCGGGAATGGGGGCAGACTCGCTGAGCATCGAGGAGGCGCGGCGAGTCGCGCTGAGCGCGCAGGGGCTGCGCGGGCCCCGGCCCTCGGGTGGTGGCGTGCCCGCCCTGCTGCGCCGGCTGGGGGCGGTGCAGTTGGACACGATCTCGGTGTTGGCCCGGTCCCACGAGCTCGTGGCCTATGCACGGCTCGGCGCCATCGGCCGGAGCCGGATCGAGCGGGCGTATTGGGGAAAGGGGAGCGCTACCTTCGAGTACTGGTCCCACGCCGCCTGCGTCGTCCCGCTCGAGGACTGGCCGGCCTACGCGTTCAAGCGCAGGCACTGGCTGGCGAGGGGCAAGCGCTGGCACTCCGTCGAGAGCCGGGGAAGCGCAACCGACGAGGTCCTGGCCCGGCTGCGGTCTGAGGGCCCTCTCACGGCGAACCAATTGGGCGGTGCCAAGAAGGGCGGCCCATGGTGGGACTGGTCCGAGACGAAGATCGCGGCCGAGTGGCTGCTGGACATCGGAGAGGTGGTCTGCCGCGAGCGGCGGGGCTTCCAGCGGGTCTACGACCTGGCGGAACGGGCGATCCCGGACGACCTGCGCGGGCAGGACTGGAGCGACGAAGCGTGCGCCCGGTACCTGGTGGCCGCCGCCGGGCGCGCGCTGGGTGTCGGCACGGAGGCCGACATCGCCACCTATCACGGGCTGCCGCGCCCGCTCGTTCGGGCGGCGCTGGACTCGAGCGCGCTGACCGAGGTGTCGGTCGCGGGGTGGGACCGGCAGGCGTACGCGGATCCGGTCGCCCTGGGTGCGTTGGGTGCACGCGCCTCGGGCCGGAGCGTGTTGCTCTCACCCTTCGACTCGCTCATCTGGTATCGAGAACGGGTCGAACGCCTCTTCGGTGTGCGACACCGGTTAGAGGCCTATACGCCCAAGGAGAAGCGCCAGTTCGGTTACTTCGCCATGCCCGTGCTGGGTGGCACTCGGTTGGTCGGGTTGGTGGACCCGGGCCGGGAAGGCGATGTCTTCGTGGCGAAACAGGTCACGGTGCTGGACGTCGAGTCCAAGTCGACGGCGTTGACGAAGACGAAGCAGAAGGCGAAGGCGTTGGAGCATGTGGCGCGGGCGACGCTCCAGGCCGCCTCGTGGGTCGGATGTACGAGCGTCTCCCTCGGACGGGTCGAGCCTGAGGCGGCGCGCCGGGAGTTGGTGGGCCTGCTCGGCATACGGAGGTGACGTCGACCGAGGGTGGGGCGGGTGAAGACAAGCCGCACCAGAGCCCCACACATTCCTCACACCTGTCTGTTCAAATGCCTTCTGCTGAGGAGCTGGCGGCTGCACGATCGGTGAGCGGCCCAGGGGCAAGGCTCAGAGTCCGACGAAGGAGAATTCCCGAGTGCACACAAGCCTGAGGTCGACGGCCTCCAGGAGATGGCGACGCCGAGTGATCGTCCCCGTTGTGCTGGGTACCGCCGTGCTCTCGCTGGCCCTGGCGGGGTGCGGCAGCAGGACCTCGCCGCCGCCGGCCCCGCAGGGCCAGCGCGTCAGCGGAGGAGCAACCGGCCACTACCTCGTCGCTGAAGGGATCCACAAGATCAAGCACGTGATCATCATCGAGCAGGAGAACCGTTCCTTCGACAGCTACTTCGGGACGTATCCGGGTGCGGACGGGATCCCCATGCACAACGGTGTGCCCACGGTCTGCTCCTCCGTACCGGGCGGCGGATGCCAGGCGCCCTATCACGACAAGGCCGACGTCAACGGCGGTGGTCCTCACAACGTGCCGGCCGATAAGAAGGACGTCAACGGAGGCCAGATGAACGGGTTCGTGACGGCCGCCACCGGTGACAAGAAGGGGTGCGGGGCCGGCACGAGCACCGTCGACAACCCGCAGTGCGCGAACGGCGCGACTCCTGACGTGATGGGGTACCACACGTCGGCGGAGATCCCGAACTATTGGAGCTACGCCAAGGACTTCGTCCTCGACGACCATATGTTCGAGCCCGTGCGCTCGTGGTCGTTGCCCGATCACCTCTACCTCGTGTCGGGCTGGTCGGCGATCTGCTCGAACCCGGACCCGTCGAGCTGCAAGAACGAGATCCGCGGCCCCTACACGCCCGCGCAGATGCAGCAGTACGTGGACCAGGCGCTCAAGACGGGCACAGCCGACGTCACCGACGCATGGACGGACATCACCTGGTTGCTCTACAACCATCACGTCCCGTGGGCCTACTACGTCCAGACCGGGACCCAACCCGACTGCGCGAACGACGGCGACGTGGCCTGCCCGCCGGTGAAGCAGAACTACCTGACGCCGGGGATCTGGAACCCGTTGCCGATCTTCGAGGACGTGCAGAAGGACCACCAGATCCGCAACATCCAGCCGTTGGACGACTACTTCGCAGCGGCCAAGGCCGGGGACCTGCCGGCGGTGTCGTGGGTCACTCCCTCGCAGGCCGACAGCGAGCACCCGCCGGCCAGCGTCCACCGGGGCCAGGCGTACGTCACCGCCATCATCAACGCGGCGATGAAGAGCCCCGACTGGGACTCGACGGCCATCTTCGTGCAATGGGACGACTGGGGTGGCTTCTACGACCACGTGCAGCCCCCGACGGTCGACGAGAACGGCTACGGCCTACGGGTGCCGGGCATTGTGATCTCGCCCTACGCCAAGTCCGGCTATGTCGACCACCAGACGCTGAGCAGCGACGCGTACCTCAAGTTCATCGAGGACGACTTCCTCGGTGGCGCCCGTCTCAACCCGACGACCGACTTCCGACCGGACCCGCGGCCCACCGTGCGCGAGGACGTGACGATCCTGGGCAACCTGGCCAACGACTTCGATTTCACCCAGGCGCCCCGGCCACCGGTGCTCCTGCCGACGAATCCGCCGACGGACTCAGCGTCCATTCCTTCGTACTTCACCGGCATGGGCCCCTGTGTGGGGTGCACGACCACGCCGCCCGCGACGGCGGGTGGGTGAAACGTTGCGTCTCCCGCCGCGCACTCTCTTCAGGGTGTCGCGTGACGGGCGGCGATCTCCTCGAACGCTTTGACGTCGCCGCCGAACGGTCCCGTCTGGTCGGGGTGGTGCAGGACGAACTGGTCGAAGCCGAGCTCGAGATAGGGCGCCGCGAGCTCTTCGAACTGGTCGGCTGAGGTGATCAGGGGCTCGTAGGGCATCCAGAGCAGGACCCGGCCGATGGTCGTCGGGTCGCGGCCGACGGCTTCGCAGGCGGCCTCCAGGAGCGGGACTTGGTGCCGGGCTGCCCCGAGCACCGTTTCGGGTGTGTGGGGTACCCCGCTGGTCGGTCCGACCGTGACCCAGTTGCGCCCGTAGCGGGCGGCGAGTTTCAGCCCTCTGTTGCCGCCGGCCGCGATCGTGAGCGGTAGCGGCTGCTGCACGCTGCCCGGTGTGCTCGGCGCTTCGACCGCCGCGTAGTGCGCGGTGCGGAGCGTGGTGCGGGTGTCGGGCGCGCCCTCGATCATCGGGGTGAGGACCTGCAAGAACTCTTCGAAGTGGGAGAGGCGCTCCGACGGTGTCCACGGCTCTTGGCCGACTGCCGTGGCGTCGAGTCCCTGGCTGCCCGGCCCGAGCCCGAGGTCGAGGCGGCCGTTGCTGAGGTCGTCGAGCGTCAGGGCATCCCGCGCGAGGGTCACCGGATGGCGGAAGTTCGGCGTGGCGACCAGGGTGCCGAGGCGGCTCTGGCTGGTGACCGCTGCGGCGGCCGCGAGGACCGGAATGGCGGTCCCGTACCAAGGGCCGTCGGGCATGCCGCCCCAGCGGATGTGGTCATAGGTCCACGTCGTGGCGAAGCCGGCGTCGTCCGCCCACTGCCATTGGCGGCGCGCGGTCTGCCAGGGGTCGGTGGGGAGGATCACGAGGCCGATCCGCACGGCGACGACGCTAATCGGACCGGTCCGGCGGGTGCGGGTGATGCGCGCGCTTCGGGGTTCCGGGCGTCTGCGCTGTACGTTGTCGCCGTGGCCAACGAAGCAGAGCTCCGGCGGTGGAACGACGAGCGTTGGACGGCCGCCTGGCCACAGCGCGAACGGTTGACCGATGCGGTGACCCCGTATCTGCTCGACGCCGCCGGCGTGCAGTCGGGCCAGCAGGTCTGCGACATCGGCTGCGGCGGTGGCGGCCTGACCATCACGCTGGCCGGACTGGTCGCGCCCGACGGCGAGGCGGTCGGGTTCGACCTGTCGGCCTCGTTGCTCGAACTGGCCCGTCGACGCGCCGCGGACGCCGGGGTGCCCAACGTCCGCTTTGTGGAGGCAGATGTCCAGGTCAGCGGCCTGGAAGGGCCACCGTTCGACCTCGCGGTCAGCCAGTTCGGCGTGATGTTCTTCGACGAGCCCACCGCGGCGTTCGCCCGAATCCGTGGCGGTTTGGTCCCGAGCGGACGCTTCGTGTTCGTGAGCTGGCAAGGCGTCGAGCACAATCCGTGGCATACCGGCCCGACGCTGCGCAAGCTGCTCCCGCCGCCGCGGACCCCCGAACCGGGGAAGAGCCCGGTCGGGCCGTTTGCGTTCGGTGACGACGAGTACGTCCGTGAGTTGCTCGAAGCGGCGGGCTACGTCGACGTCAGCAGCACGGCACACGAGACGAGCGTGCGGGCACCGGCCAGCGCCGTCGTCGATCACTCCCTCCACTCGTTCATGGGCGTGGCTCCCGAGGACGAGGCCGAGGCGAAGGCGCTCGTCGATGCGCACGTCGCCCAGTTCGCCGTCGGCGGGGACGTCTACGAGTACCCCTTGGCGTTCATGGTCTACGAGGCGCGGGCCTCGTAGCAAGGGTGGCCGGTTACAGCGGCACGCCGCTGCCCAAGAAGCTCGGCATCGCAGAGGGCTCGTCGGTTGCGTTGATCGACGCGCCGCCCGGCGTCGTCGGCGGATTACCGTCCGGCGTCACGGTCAAGCGCCAGGCCCGAGGCACGGCGGACGTCGTCGTCGCGTTCTTCACCCGTCGCAAGGATTTCGAACGCCGCATCGGGTCGTTGGCCAAGATGATCTTCCCAGCCGGCGGCCTCTGGGTGGCGTGGCCCAAACGCGCCTCGGGAGTCGAGACGGACATGCACGAGGGCGCGCTGCGCGAGGTGGCGTTGCCACTCGGCCTGGTCGACAACAAGGTCTGCGCCATCGACGAGACCTGGACGGGCATGCGCGTCGTCTGGCGACGCGAGCGACGAGGTTGACTCGTTAAAAGATGCCCAAGCGGGAAAGCGGCCAGATCCGCAGGTCGACCTTCCCCACGATGGTGGACTTCTTGATGGGGCCCCAATAGCGGCTGTCACACGAAAGGGTCCGGTTGTCGCCCATCACGTAGACATCGCCCTCCGGAATGCGGAACGGGTGGTGGAGGGAGTAGGGCGCCGGCGAGGGACCCGGATACGTCCGGCCCCGTTCCGACGCGGGCAGCCACGGCTCGCGGAGGACTCTGCCATCGAGAACCACGTTGCCCCCCGAGAGAGCGATGGTCTCTCCGGGCAGGCCGATCACCCGCTTGACGAGGTCGGCGACCGGAGGCCCCGCGCAGTCCTCGTTGGGAGGCGTCGAGAACACGATGATGTCGCTCCGGTCGATTCCGTGCAGGTGGTAGCTCAACTTGTTCACGACGATGCGGTCGCCCACCTGGAGGGTCGGTTCCATCGAGCCCGACGGGATGGAGTAGGTGGCGATGACGTAGGTGCGGAGGAGGAGGGCCACGACCAGTGCCACCGCCACGACCCCGACCAGCTCGATGATCCAGCGGTTGGACTTCCGCTCTGGCGCCGCTTCAGGCGCTGCGTCGGGCGCCGGGCTGTCCCCCGGAGGGACGGCGTCGCCCTGGTCTTCGTCGCCGTCCATCGCGCTGAGCAGTATTACCCGCCCGGCGGGCGGCCCCGGGTCGCAGCACCCCGAACGGCCATGTCACGCCCCTGGGCCACAATTGCGCCGTGCCCGAGGCCGTCATCTTCGACTTCTACGGAACCCTGGCCCACTGGGCCGAGTCGGCGGACAGCTACACCACGGTCTTCTCCTCGTTCGGCTACGAGCCGGCCCCCTCCGTCCTCGACGGCTATTTCTCGCGCTACGACGGCGTCGACCACGCCGAGCACTCGGTCAACGAGGAGGCCTACGAGGGCTGGGTCCGCTGGCGGCTCGGGGAGCTCTCGAGGGCGTGCGGCGTGAGGGACGAGCACAGGGACGCCGTCGTCGACGCGCTCCGCGACCTCGACCGGAGCCCGATGCTCGCCTATCCCGAGGCCGCGGCCACCCTCCGCTCACTGCGGCAAGCGGGGATTGCCGTCGGTGTCTGCTCGAACTGGGGCTGGGAGCTCGATGCGTACCTCGACCAGATCGGCCTGTTGGACCTGGTCGACTCAGCCGTCACCTCGGCGCGCGCCGGATCACGCAAACCCCATCCGGGCATCTACGCCCGTGCGACGCAGGCACTGGGCATCGACCCGACGGAGGCCCTCTTCGTCGGCGACTCCTGGGAGCCCGACGTGCGCGGACCGCGTCGGCTCGGCATGACCGCCGTCCACGTGTGGCGCGCGGAGGAGCGTGCCGGCCAGGACGCGCCGGTGCTCGAACCGGGCGACCACCGCGTCGCCGAGTTGACCGGCGTGCTGCCGATCGCCGGCGTCGTGGGCGCGTCCGTCAGCTGAGCGGGCCGACGGGCGGGCGGCCGTTCTCGGCCAGTCCCACGGCGAGCTTGTCGCGGTCGTCGTCGGTCAACGGCTCGAATCGGACCTCCGCACTGTCGAGCGGCCGCCACCACACCGGTTCGTCGCAGACCCAGGCTTCCTCGCGCAGGCCGACCTTGGTCACCTTGCCGGTCGCGGTCTGCGGTAGCGACTCCGAGATCCGCACGTAGCGCGGGATCCACTTCGACCCGAGGTCCGGCTGCGCCAGCAGCCAGGCGCCGAACGCGTCCGCATCGAACGGCCGACCGGGCACGGTCTCCACCGCAAGCATCACCTGGTCACCCGCGCCCGACGCCGTGTCGGGCACCGGGTACACCGCGACGACCGCCAGGTCTGGGTTGCGCGACAGGATGGCTTCGACCGGGCCCGCCGCGAAGTTCTCCGAGTCGACGCGCAGCCAGTCGCCGCTGCGCCCCGCGAAGTAGAAGAAGCCGTCCTTGTCGACGTAGCCCAGGTCGCCCGTCCAGTACCACCCGCCGCGGAGCCGCTCCTTTTCGGCGTCCTCACGCCGGTAGTACCCCTCGAACTTGCCGCGCCCGCTGCGGTTGACGATCTCGCCTATGGCTTGGCCCGCGTTCAGCAGCCGGCCGTCGTCGTCGAACTCCGCGCGCGCACACTCCTCGCCGGTCTCGGGGCTGATCACGGCCAGGTCGACGCGATCGACCGGCTTACCGATCGCCCCCTTCGGCATCCCCGGCACCGGGTTCATCGCGGCGCCGCCCTCGCTCTGCCCGTACCCCTCGATCAGGAAGCAGCCGAACCGCTTCCGGAACCGGCTGCGGTCCCGCACCGAGGCCTCCGTGCCGAATGCGCTCGTCAGCGTGTTGTCGGCGTCGTCGGGCCGTTCGGGCGTGGCCAGGATGTAGGCGATCGCCTTGCCCACGTAGCTGAACTTGGTGGCGCCGAACGTCCGGACGTCGTCGAGGAAGGCCGACGCGCTGAAGCGGGGGCGCACCGCGATCGCCGCGCCCACCATCACCGACGGTCCCCACAGCGCCATGAGTGCGTTGCCGTGGAACAAGGGCATCGGGCAGTAGCAGACTTCGTCGGGCGTGTAGCCGTATCCGGGGGCCGCCACCTCCGCGATGTCGGCCAGCCGGCCCTGGGTGCAGCGCACCGCCTTGGGCACCCCGGTCGTCCCCGACGTGAAGATCAACAGGTACAACGACTCCCGGTCGACGTCGCCCGCGTGGTCGATCAGCGCTTGCGCCGCCGGACCGCCGGCGAACTCTCTTAGCAGGGCCGTGTATCTGGGTGTCCCGATCACCAGGACTTTGTCCGGGTCGACGCCGAGGTCGAGCCCCGCCAGCAGGGCCGCCCCCTCGTCGTCGGTGACGATCATGGCGCAGTCCGTGGCGCGGACGTCCGCCGCGAGCGCCTCACCCCGGCGGGTCGGGTTGATCCCCACGATCGCCGCGCCCGCCAACGCCGCGCCGTTGAGCCAGAACAGGTACTCGGGGCCGTTGGGCAGGAGGACCCCGACATGCGGCAGCGCGGATCCCATGAGCGAGCGGGCCAGCGCCCCCCGGGTCGCCCCTTCCGCCACCGCCTCGCGCCAGGTCCAACGCCCGCCGCCGACGTCCATCACGCCCGTGCGGTCGTCGTCGGCCCGTGCCGCGATCATCGTCGCCACCGACGTCATCCGAAACCCCCTCCCGGCGTGCGCCCCACCAGGCTCCGGTCCAGTCCGTCGACCGTCGCCGCGCCGCACAACGCCATGGCGCGCCGCAGCTCCGCCTCGAACCAGCCCAGCAGCGCGGCCACACCGTCCGCACCGCCCGTCGCCAGGGCCCACAGCGACGGCCGACCGACCAACGTCGCCCGGGCCCCGAGCGCCAACGCCTTCACGACGTCGGGCGCCCGTCGCAGCCCGCCGTCCACGTACACCTCGGCCCGCCCGCCGACCGAGTCGACGACCTCGGCGAGGATGTCGGCCGTTGCGGGCGCGTCGGCCAGTTGGCGGGCCCCGTGGTTCGACACGACGACGGCGGCCGCCCCGGCGTCGACGCAGCGCAGCGCGTCGTCCGCCCGCTGCACCCCCTTCACCACCACCGGCAGGTCGCTGAGCCCGCCCAGCCACCCGATGTCGTCCGGCGTCAGCGCCGGCTCGAACTCGTTGGTCACCACCGCCATGAACCCACCCTCCCGGGCGCTCGACGTGGAGTCCCCGGCCAGGTTCGGCAACGCGAGATCGTCCGGGAGATGGACACCGGTCCGCCACTCCCGCAGGCGCAGCCCCGAGACCGGCGCGTCCACTGTCAGCACCAGGGCCCGGTACCCGGCCGCCACCGTCCGTCCCACCAGCTCGGCCGTCCGGCCGCGGTCCCGCAGCACGTAGATCTGCATCCAGCGCACCGCGTCCGGTGCGGCCGCCGCCACGTCCTCCAAGGGGCAGGTCGCCAGCGACGACAGGATCAACAGCGCCCCGGCCGTCGCCGCCCCCCGGGCCGTCGCCACCTCGCCCTCGGGGTGCGCCAGGCCCTGGATCGCCGTCGGGGCGATCCCCACCGGCGACGCCACCGGAGACCCCAACACCGTGGTCGCGGTCGACACCGACGACACCCCGGCCAGGACCCGGGGGTGGAGCTGCCAGCGGCTCCAGGCCTCGACGTTCCCGCTGAGCAGCCGCTCGTCGTCGGCCCCGCCCGCGTAGTAGGCGTACGCCATCTCTCCGATGACGTGCCGGGCCTCCCGCTCCAGCTCCTCCAGGGAGAGGTCGGTCACCATCGGCGCCGACTGCGCCAGCCGCAACGCCGCCTCGGTCTCGGCCTCGTCGTCGCCCGGGTTAGGTCCCGTCGCGTCCGTCCTGGCAGGATGAGCAGGCACCTGCCGCATGGTAGGCGGCGCCGGGGTCGGCCGACCTATCCGACCGACCTCGTAGACGAGCCCAGAACGGAGGTGTCGTGCGGTTCTCGTATGCGGAGTCGATGGTCGACCCCTCGTATTACCTGCCCCTGGCCCGGGCGGCCGAAGATGCCGGATACGACTCCTTCGTCGTCCCCGACTCCATCTGCTACCCCGAGGTCTCCGACACCACGTACCCGTTCAACCCCGACGGCAGCCGCGAGTTCCTCGAGGACAAGCCGTTCCTCGAGCCCTTCTCGATCATCCCGGCCATGGGCGCCGTCACCGAGCGCATCCGTTTCGTCACCTTCGTCGTCAAGCTCCCCATCCGCCACCCCGTCCTCGTCGCCAAGCAGATGACCTCGACGGCCGTCCTCACCGACGACCGCCTCGTCCTCGGCGTCGGCACGAGCCCGTGGCCTGAGGACTACGAGATCACCGACGTCCCTTGGGCCCGCCGCGGCAGGCGCATGGACGAGATGATCACCGTGATGCGCGGCCTCACGGCCGGCGGCTTCTTCGAGTTCCACGGCGAGATCTTCGACGTCCCGTCGATCAAGATGTGCCCCACGCCGCGCCGTCCCGTGCCCATCCTCATCGGCGGCCACCACGAAGCCGCGCTCAAGCGGGCCGCCGTCGACGGCGACGGCTGGCTGCACGGCGGCGGCGACCCCGCCGATCTGCCCGGCCTTCTGGAGCGTCTCGCCAACCTCCGCAAGGAGCACGGCACTGAGGACAAGCCTTTCGAGGTCCACGTGATCTCCGTCGACGCCTACACGCCTGACGGCGTCCGCCGCCTCGAGGAGCTCGGCATCACCGACGTCATCGTCGGCTTCCGTTGGCCCTACGGGGTCGAGCAGGACACCGAGCCGCTGGAGACGAAGATCGACAACCTGCGCCGCTTCGCCGACACCGTCATCGCCAACGTCTGATCAGTGATCAGGAGGGAGGCCTCACCATGACCGACACCGCCAACGACATCCTCACCGCGCGCGAGCTCGGCATCCGCTCCCGCGCCGCCGTCCACGCCCGGGACCGTGACGGCTGGCTCGACCTCTTCGCCGACGACGCCCTCGTGCAAGATCCCATCGGCCCCTCGCCCTTCGACCCCGAGGGCAAGGGCCACTACGGCAAGAAGGCCATCGCAGCGTTCTACGACAACGTCATCGCCCCCAGCGAAGCGATCGACTTCGAGATCTTCGAGTCCTACCTCTGCGGCGACGAGGTCGCCGACGTCGGGGTCATCCGCACGACTCTCGCCGGCGGCACGCACTGCGCAGTCGTCCACGTCGTCATGACGTACCGCTCCAACGGTGCCAACAAGATCGCCGCCCTCCGCGCCTACTGGGAGTTCGACGCCCTCGAGCTCGTCGAGCTCGTCGAGCTCGAGGGCTGAGCCGGACGCCGTTCATGGCAAGTTCCGTCATGGTCCGCGAGGGGCTCTTCTCCGAGGACGGTGCGCTGCTCGGTAGCAAGTGCTCCAACTGCGGGTCGACGCTCTTCCCCCGCGCCGACTCCTGCACCTATTGCGCCACCGAGGACCCCGCGCCGGTCGAGCTCTCCCGTCACGGCACACTCTGGTCGTGGACCGCGGTCACCGCACCGCCGCCCGGCTACCAGGGTGAGGTCCCCTTCGGCATCGGCATCGTCGAGTTGCCCGAGGGCGTCCGGGTCATCACCCGCCTCACCGAGAGCGACCCGGCCGCGCTGCAGGCCGGCCAGTCGATGGAATGCCGCGTCGTCACCCTCCACGCCGACGCCGAGGGCAACGACGTCGTGACCTACGCCTTCGCACCCGTGGCGGACACATGAGCGCGTCCTCCTCGGTCGTCGTCGCCGGCGTCGGCATGCACCCCTTCGGTCGTTTCGACGCGTCCACGACCGACATGGGGGTGGTCGCGGTCCGGTCCGCCCTTAAGGAGGCGGGCGTCGGGAAGGGCGGCTTCCAGGCCGCGTTCTGCGGGACGGCCTACGGGGGCGTCGCCACCGGCCACAAGGTCCTGAGCCGTCTCGGCATGACGGGCATGCCCATCGTCGACATCGAGGCTGGATGCGCGAGCGGCGGTGCCGCCCTCATGCTCGCTGCCGCCGCCATCCGCGCCGGCCAGTACGACACCGTCCTCGTCTTCGGCACCGAGAAGATGCCCAAGGGCATCATCCGCTCCTCTTTCTTCGAGCCGTGGCAGGAGGAAGCCGGCCTCGCCGCCACCCCCGCCTTCTTCGCCCTGCGCGCCCAGCGCCTCGCCCAGACTTCCGGCGTCACCAAGGACCATCTCGCCCGCGTGGTGGTGAAGAACCGCCGCCACGGCGCCGCCAACCCCGACGCCATGTTCCAGAAGGAGACGTCCGTCGAGGAGGTCCTCGCCTCGCGCGTGGTCTGCGAGCCGCTCCACCTCTTCATGCTCTGCTCGCCCAACGAGGGCGCCGCCGCCCTCGTCCTGCGCCGGGCCGACCTGGCCCCGCCGGGCGGCGCCCCGGTCACGCTCGCCTCCGCCGTCCTGCGCTCGCACATCCCCGGTCCGGTCCTCAGCGAGTCGACCCCGCTCTCGGGCCTCATCGACGACTCGGTGCCCGCGCCCACGACCCTCGCCGCCACCGATGCCTACGAGGAGGCCGGTCTCGGTCCCGCCGACCTCGACGTCGTCGAGTGCCAGGACACCGACGCCGCCCGCGAGCTCGGCTCGTGCGAGGAGCTCGGGCTCTGCGAGCCCGGCGGCTCGGCGGCGCTCCTCGACTCGGGCGCCACCGAGCTCGGCGGCCGTCTCCCCGTCAACCCGAGCGGCGGCCTGCTCTCGAAGGGCGAGCCCCTCGGCGCCTCGGCACTGGGCCAGATCGTCGAGCTGGTGCGCCAGCTGCGCGGCGAATGCGGGCCCCGTCAGGTCGAAGGCGCCCGCACCGCGCTCTCCCACACCGTGGGCCGGGGAGCCAACGCCGGCGTGGTCATCCTCACCCGCTGAGGGAGCGGTCCATCATCTGGAGCGCCCCGGGCAGCTCTGCGAGTGACCGCACCACGACGTCGGGTTGGGCTTCCATCTCTACGAACGCCTCCCCTGGGGACCCGTCGCCGTCGCGGTCGATCCACACCGCGGACCAGCCGGCCCTCTTCGCGCCCACCACGTCGTTGATCGGGTGGTCGCCGACCAGCACGCAACCGCCGGCCGTCACGTCCAACTGTCGCTCGACGATCTCGAAGATGCCCTTCTCGGGCTTGGCCACCCGGTGGTCCTGCGCGAACACGACCGACTCGAAGTACCCGTCGAGACCCACCTTCTCGGGCAACCGGCTGCCGTTCGACAACAGACCCAGCCGATAGCGCGAGCGGAGCGCGTCGAGGCACGGCACCGTGTCCGGGAAGAGCGCCGGGTCACGGTCTCGCTGGGCGAAGTACGAGTCGCTCAGCTCGAGGGTCAGCGCCTCGTCCGCCGCGTCGTCGCCTCCTTCGGCCGCCCGCAGTCTCTGCAGCGTCCGGGCGAAACCCAGCACCCGTAACCGCGCCAGGTTGTACTCGATCCCCTCCCATTCCTCACCGACCTTCGCCCGATCCCGCTCGAGGTCCTCCCAACCCAGCGCATCCGCAAACGGGCCCGGCCGCGCCACCCGGAGGTCGTCCACGATCGCCGTCAGTGCCTCGCGCATCACCCGTTCGAAGTCCCACAGCGTCTGGTCCCCGTCGAAGAGGACGGCCTCGATCACCAACGCGTCGAGCGCATCAGGCGACGAGCACCACCTTGCCCAACTTGCCGCCCGCCGCGAACCGGTCGTATGCCGCGTTCGCCTCCGCCAGAGGGAAGGTGTCGGCCACCGGCACCCGCAGTCGTCCGGCGACGAGCAGCGGGATCACATGCGTCCGCATCGCCGTCACCACGTCGGCCTTCTCCTGGCGGGTGCGCGAGCGCAGTGTCGAGCCGGCGATGCTGATGCGCTGCATCATCAGCTGCATGAGCTCGATCTCCACCTTGCCCCCCGAGCCGACCCCGATCACCACGATGCGGGACCACGGCGCCATGTACGGGAGGACCGCGTTGAGGCTCGCCTGTCCGACCAACTCGAGCACCACGTCGTAGGGACCGTGGTCGCCCTCCTGGCCGGGCTCGATCACGACGTCCGCCCCGAGCTCGCGCACCGCGTCGTGGTGGTCGGGGTTGCGCACCGTCGCCGTCACGCGGGCGCCCGCCGCCGCGGCCAGCTGCACCCCGGCCGTCCCGACGCCGCCCGCCGCGCCGCTGACCAGCACGCGTTCGCCCATCTGCAAACCGGCTTGGGTGAACAGCGCGTCATAGGCCGTCGCGAAGGCCTCGCAGAACCCGCCCGCCTCCGGCCAGTCGAGGCCATCGGGCACCGCCAGCGCGTGCATCTCGTCGACGAACGCCAGCTCGGCCTGGGCGCCGCCACCGACCAGCGCCATCACGCGGTCCCCGGGAGCGAACAGCGTCACTTCTCGTCCGGCCGCGACGACCTCGCCTGCCATCTCCATGCCCGGGATGTCGGAGGGCCAGCCTGGTGGGGCGGGATAGAGGCCGACCCGCTGCACCAGGTCTGCGGAGTTGATCCCGGCCGCCTTCACGGCGACAAGCAGCTCAGTGTCGCCCGGGACCGGATCGTCGTGCTCGTCCCACTGCAGTTCGTCGTTTCGGATGATGTTGGCGTGCACCGGGCCACCCTAGGACGGCCCGAGCGGGCACCAGCCGGTGGCCGATAGGGTCGAGACATGGCTCTCTACGACATCCCCATCCACACCCTCCAAGGTGCCGACGCCAAGCTCGGCGACTACGCCGGCAAGACGCTGCTGCTCGTCAACGTCGCCTCGAAGTGCGGCCTCACCCCGCAGTACGAAGGGCTCGAGCGCCTGCAGAAGACCTACGGCGACCGCGGCTTCAGCGTCATCGGCTTCCCGTCCAACCAGTTCCTCGGGCAGGAGCCGGGCACGGCCGAGGAGATCGAGCAGTTCTGCTCGACGACCTACGGGGTGACGTTCCCGCTGATGGAGAAGATCGACGTGAACGGCGACGACCGGCACCCGATCTACGCCGAGCTGACCGAGAAGACCGACGCCGAAGGCAACGCGGGCGACATCACGTGGAACTTCGAGAAGTTCCTCCTCTCGCCGGAGGGCGAGATCGTGGCGCGCTACCGGCCGCAGGTGGAGCCGGAGGACGCGGCCATCGTGGGCGATATCGAGGCGCAGCTCGCCGCTTGATCCCGCCCGACCCCGTCCCGGCGGGGTTCCATGCGTCCATCTTCGACATGGACGGTCTGCTCATCGACTCGGAGGTGCTGTGGCACGAGGCCGAGCTCGAGATACTCGGTGACCGCCTCGGCGTCCCCCTCGAGCGCGACGGCTTCCGGACGACCAAGGGGATGTTCGTCCATGAGGTGACCGAGCACTGGTACGGGCTGCACCCGTGGCCCGGCCCGTCCCCGGCCGACGTCGCCGTCTCGATCGTCGACCGGGTGATCGACCTGACGTTGACCAAGGGCTCGCTCAAGCCGGGCGCCGTGCACGCCATCGACCTGTGCGCCGCTCGCGGGTGGCCCCTGGCTGTGGCGTCGTCGTCGGAGTACCGCTTGATCGACGCCGCGCTCGAGCACTTCGGTCTGCGCGACCGCTTCGCGCTCATCCACTCCGCCGAGGACGAGGAGTACGGCAAGCCCCATCCCGGCGTGTTCCTCACGGCGGCGTCGAAGCTCGGTGCCCCGCCGAAGCGCTGCCTCGTGTGGGAGGACGCGCCGGCCGGGGTGCTGGCGGCGAAGGCGGCGTCGATGGCGTGCATCGCGGTGCCCGAACCGGGAGAGGGGACGCATCCCGCCTACGGGCTGGCCGATCTCGTCGTCGATTCCTTGGAGGAGGTCGATGACGCTTCTCTGGACGAGGTTGCTCGTCGGCACTTCGCTTTGGGTCCAGGTCCAAGCCCGGGTTCGGACTCTTAGCCCCGTCGTTCCAGCCGGGCCGTGACCTCCCGGTAGCGGGTCACAGGGATGAGGTGGACGCCGTCGAGGGCCCCCGACCCGCGGATCCTCTCGACCAGCTCGCACGCCGCATCCACGCCTGCGTTGCGGTCCTGCTCCAACCGTTCGATGAGATCGCTCGGCACGATGAGGCCGGGGATGTCGTTGCTCAGGCGGCGCGCCATGGTCGCGCTCGGCAGGACGATCACGCCCGCATACACGGGGATCGACAAGTCCACCTGCGAGCGCCAGCGCAACAGTTCGTCGAGGGAGAACCCGATCTGGACGAAGAGGAAATCGGCCGTTCGCTTCCATTCCGGCACGGCCCGCAGTCCCGTTGCCGCGCCGAAGCGCATCGTCGTGCCGGGTTCCAGCGACTTTGCGTACCGCCGTCCCTCGTCGATCATGGTCCGCACGGTCAGCTCACTCGTGCGCCTGCCGACCCGGGGATCGTCGCCGTAGACGAAGAGGAACTCGTCGACGCCGTAGGCGGCCGCCGTGAGCAGGTCCCGGCGGAAGCCGAGGAGGTTGCGGTCGCGGGCGTTGAGGCAGGCGATCGAGCGACCGCCCATCGCCTGCACCTCGTGGGCTACCGCGACGCTCGATACCGTCGCCCGTCCGATGTGATTGTCGGGGATGAGGAACGCGCTGGCGATGGGGCTCAGGACACCGATCTGGTGCCGGACCCGCTTGAGGTCCGGGGTGGTCGCCGGTTCGATCTCGCAGATGACTTCGAAGGCGGCGCGCATGTATGTCAGTCGACGACCTTTCTGAACCGGATCCAACCGGCCGGGAGCGGCGCTCCCTCGGGCGTGACGAAGACGCGCTCCCACCCCGTGGCCTGGTAGAGCGCCACCGCCTCGGGCTGGCGGTCACCGGTTGCGAGCCGCAGGACAGGGAGGGCGAGGTCACGTGCCGCCGCCTCTTCGAGGCCCGCCATCAGGTCCCGTCCGATGCCCCGTCCTCGCCACGCGGGGTCGACCCACAGACGGCGGACCTCTCCCGTTCCTGTGGCCACGGTGCGGAGCCCGACACCGCCGACCGGTTCTGATCGGCTCTCCGTGCGGGCGACGAGGAAGACGCCCGTCGGGGGGTCGAACATGGCGGCGGTCAGTCCGCGCTCCCCGTCGTCCAGTCCGCCGTAGCGCGCCACGAGCTCCGCCTCGGCCTGTGCCACGACCCAGCGTGGACCCTCCGACCCGTAGGGCTCCGCCCGCAACGAGATGGCGAAAGCAGAGGGATGCATACCCTCTATCCTTTCCGAGACGCCGGGGCGTTCGTTCCTGAACCCCCGATCGCCACCCCTTCCGTGTTCTCGCCCGTACCCCCCGACATCGACTTCGTAGGCCTCGAACAGGCCGAATTGGCCCGTTGGGCCACCCAGCGCGTCTTCGAGCGGTCGATGGAGCAGCGGAAGGGGGCACCGCCGTGGGTCTTCTACGAGGGGCCTCCGACGGCCAACGGCATCCCGGGCCTCCACCACGTCTGGGCGAGGGTCTACAAGGACCTCTTCTGCCGCTTCCGGACGATGGACGGCTCGTACGTGGCCCGTCGCGCCGGCTGGGACACCCACGGGCTCCCGGTCGAGGTCGAGGTGGAGAAACAGCTCGGGATCACGGGCAAGCAACAGATCGAAGAACAGGTGGGCATCGCCGAGTTCACGCGCCTCTGCCGTGAGTCGGTCTATTCCTACGTCGACGAGTTCGAGCGCCTCACCACCCGCATCGGCTACTGGGTCGACATGGGTGACGCCTACTGGACGCTGAACCCGTCCTACATCGAGTCGGTCTGGTGGCATCTCCAGAAGCTCTTCGACCAGGGGCTGCTCTACGAGGACCTCAAGGTGGTGCCGTACTGCCCCCGCTGCGGCACGGCGCTGTCCAGTCACGAGCTCGGCCAGGAGGACGTCTACCGCGACGAGGAGGACGAGTCCGCCTACGTGCGCCTTCCCCTGGTCGACCCCGACCCCGGGGTCGTCGGCGACGCACGGTGGCTCGCGGTCTGGACGACCACGCCCTGGACCCTCTTGTCCAACACCGGCGTGGCGGTCAATCCCGACCTGACGTACGCGGTCGTCGACCAGGTGGTGGTGGCGGACGAGCTGGTCGACGCCGTGATGGGCGACGGCGCCAGCGCCCGCGTGACGACGCGTCTGCCGGGCTCGTCGCTGGTGGGGATGCATTACGTGCGCCCGTTCGACGACCTCGATGCGCCGCACGGTGCCGGTGCCGACGGCTGGCGGGTCGTGCCCGCTGCGTATGTGACGACCGAGGAAGGCACCGGGCTCGTGCACCTCGCCCCGGCCTTCGGTGAGGTCGACCGCCAGATCGGGCGCGAGAACGGGTTGCCCACCCTCAACCCGGTCGGGCCCGACGGGCGCTTCACCGCGGAGATCGGGTGGCTGGCGGGACGCGACGTGCGCGAGGCCAACCACGACATCAACGACCGGCTCGAAGAGACCGGGTTCCTCATCCGCCGCTTCCCCTACGTGCACTCGTACCCGCACTGCTGGCGGTGCCGGACCCCGCTCATCTACTGGGGCAAGCCCAGCTGGTACATCGCGACGTCGACGCGCAAGGACGACCTCCTGGCCGCGAACCAGACGGTCGACTGGCATCCCGGCTACATCAAGGACGGCCGCTTCGGCGAGTGGCTGGCGAACAACGTCGACTGGGCGTTGTCGCGCGACCGCTTCTGGGGCACGCCGCTGCCGATCTGGCGGTGCGGCCGTGGTCACCTCCGCTGCGTGGGCTCGCTGGCCGAGTTGTCGGACCTAACCGGGCGGGACGTGACCGGGATCGATCCGCACCGGCCGACCATCGACGAGGTCACGTTCGCGTGCGCGTCCTGCGCCGCCGAGGGCTTTGACGACGAGCTCGCCGTGTCCCGGCGGGTGGAGCCGGTGATCGACGCCTGGTTCGATTCGGGCTCGATGCCGGCGGCCCAGGTGGGCTATCCCCACACGCCGTCGTCGGCGGAGGCCTTCACGTTCCCGGCCGACTTCATCTCGGAGGCGATCGACCAGACCCGCGGGTGGTTCTATTCGCTGCTGGCCGTCAACGTGCTGGTCTTCGGCGAGAGCCCCTACCGCCACGTGGTCTGCCTGGGGCACATCATCGACGCCGACGGTCGCAAGATGTCCAAGTCGTTGGGCAACATCATCGATCCCTGGAAGATCCTCGACACCCGCGGCGCCGACGCCATGCGCTGGTGGATGTTCAGCCAGGGCTCTCCGTGGACGCCGACGCGCGCCTCCATGGCCGC
Organism: Acidimicrobiales bacterium; assembly: GCA_036491435.1. Lineage (GTDB taxonomy): Bacteria > Actinomycetota > Acidimicrobiia > Acidimicrobiales > RAAP-2 > Bog-473. The sequence continues at coordinate 40,480 of DASXBZ010000012.1, read as the reverse complement.
CATCGACACGGCGATGCGCGACATGCTGCTCACGCTCTGGAACACCTTCAGCTTCTTCTCGACGTACGCGTCGCTCAACGACTTCGATCCCGCCGACGCGTCGATCCCCGCCGCCGCTGACCGTGGACCGCTCGACCGTTGGGTCCTGTCCCGCCTCGCCAGCACGACGGCCCAGGTGACCGACGCCCTGCGGGGCTACGAGCCGCTCGATGCCGCCACCGCCCTCGGCTCCCTGGTCGACGACCTCTCCAATTGGTACGTCCGACGCAGCCGGCGTCGCTTCTGGCGCACCGACCCGGACGCGCCGCCCGGCGACACGCTCGCCGCCCAGGCGACGCTGCACACCGTCCTGACCGAATTGTCGTTGTTGCTGGCGCCGCTGTGCCCCTTCGTGGCGGACACGTTGTGGCGTCACCTCACCGGCGCCGACGAGACGCAGTCGGTGCACCTCGAGGACTGGCCGACCGCGAACTCGGCGCTGATCGACCCGGACCTCGAGGCGCAGATGGCGCTGGCCCGTCGCCTCACGTCGCTCGGTCGTGCCGCCCGAAGCGAGGCCGGCGTCAAGGTGCGCCAGCCGCTCGCCCGCGCACTGGTGTTCCTGCCGGCCGACGCGCCCGAGATCCTCCGCGACATCGTCGCCGACGAGCTGAACGTCGACGAGATCGACACCGGCGACGAACTCAGCGACGTCATCCAGTTCGACCTCGCCCCGAACTTCCGCACCCTCGGCCCTCGCCTCGGTGAGCGGGCGAAGGACCTCAAGGCGGCGCTGGTGGCGCTCGACGGGGCCGTCGCCGCGGAGGAGCTGGAGGCCGGCCGCTCCATCACGGTGACGCTCGCCGGCGAGCCCATCACCCTCTCGCCTGAGGACGTGCAGCTCCGGGTCCGCGGCCAGGAAGGCTTTGCCGTCTCCCGGGAGAGCGGCGAAGTCGTCGCGCTCGACCTCACCATGAACGAATCCCTCCGCAAGCGCGGCCTGGCCCGGGAGGTCGTCCGCCTGGTGCAGGACCTGCGCAAGACCAGCGGCCTCGAGGTCTCCGATCGCATCACGCTGCGCCTGGTCGGGCTCGACATCATCGCCGAGCACTTCGACTTCATCGCCCGCGAGGTGTTGGCCACCGAGATCCTCACCGAGCCCGGCCCCGGTGACGGGACCGTCCTCGAACTCGAGGACCTCGACGGCTCGGTGCCCGCCCGGGTCTGGCTGCAGAAGGACGAGACCCAGACCGAGGGCTGAGCAACATCCCGTAGCGGATTTCTTGCCCGCCGCACGATCATCGTCCGCCGCTGCGACCGTTCGCCGTCGGTGTCGAACGTCAGCGCTCCTCCGACCTCCCCGGCTTCCGTCGTCGCGGCGATCGCCAAGCTCTCCACTAACGAACTGATGGAAGAGGCGGCCGAGGCCTCCCGACACCTGGCCTCCCTGGCGGGGCGCATCGTCTTGCTGGCCGCGGAGCTCGATCGCCGTGAAGGCTGGCGCGCTGAGGGTGCCACCAGCCTCGAGGCCTGGCTGTCGGAACGCTGCAACGTGTCGGCGGCCACCGCCCGAGCCTGGTCGCACGTCGGCACCCGTCTTTCCAACCTGCCGAAGCTCGCCGGCGGCCTCTGCGCCGGTGCGCTCAGCTTCGACCAGGTGCGCGCCGTCGTCGACGCGGCCACCCCCGAATCGGAGCACGCCTACGTGGCGCAGGCGTCCGAGTGCTCCGTACGCCAGCTCGCCGAGCTGGCGAAGGCCGACGCCGATGTCTCGGCCTCGGCCACGTCCGATGGCTCCAAGGCGGCGAGCGAACACGCGGCGCGTTCCGTGCGCTTCAACGACGCATCTCGCACGATGACCGCCCAGCTGCCCGAAGCCTCGTACGCCGAGGTGCGCGCCGGCCTCGAAGCGACTGCACGGGGCATCGCCTCCGACGGCGAGACCCGTTGGGACCAGCGCCTCGCCGACGCGCTCGTGTCGCTCCTACGTGCCGGCGGCGGTAGTGGACGCAGGCGCCGTTCCGGGCCTCGAAAGGCCGACAACGTCGACGCCGCATCACTGGAGCCGGCGCCCAGCCCCTACCTCGTCGTGGCCCACGTGCCGCTCGCTTCACTCACCGATGAGGACAGCGCCCTGTGCGGCGAGCTCGAGCACCGGGGCCTCATCGACGCTGAGGTCGCCCGGCGGTTGGCGTGCGACGCCACCCTCGTGGTCGCACTCGACGACGACGTCGGGCACACGATGTACGAGGGGCGGGCCCGACGAGATCCGACCCCGACCCAGCGCCGCGAACTCTGGCGCCGTGACCGTCACTGCCGTTTCCCCAGTTGCCCCAACGCCATCTTCGTCAATCCGCACCACATCAAATGGTGGAGACGCGACCACGGCCGCACGGATCTGGACAACCTTGCGCTGCTCTGCGAGCACCACCACCATCTGATCCACTCCAAGAGCTGGCAGCTGTCCGGGAACGGAAACGGTGAGCTCACCTTCGTCGCGCCGAGCGGCCGGGTCATGACCTCGCGGCCCTCGCCCCTGTGGACACGCGTGACGGCGCCGCGAAAGTCGGAGCAGAAGGTCCGGCGGGGGAGCGGTGCTGCGTCGGTGCAGCGAGGGGTCAGGCGCCGCCCGTAAGGATCTTCGTGAGGGCCGTGGCGAGGTTGGCGCGGTCCTTGTCGCTGAGGTGCGCCATGAGGTGGCGGTCGATGCCCTCCATGTGCGCAGCAACGGCCCGGTCGAGGACAGCGCGGCCCTCCGGCGTGAGGATCACGTGGATGCTTCGGCGGTCGTTCGGACAGGCCTGGCGCTCGACGAGGCCGGCCTCGGCCATGCGGTCGACGAGGCGGGTGACGCCGCCCGTCGTGAGTGCGATGTCGTTGCTGAGGCGGCTCATGGTGACGCGGCCGTCCGGCGCGGCGCCGACGTTGATCAGGACGTCGAAGAAGACCAGGGGGATCCCGACGTCCTGCTCCAGCTCCCGCCCGAGCCGGTCGGTGAGGAGGCGGTGCGAGCGGATGATGAGACCCATGAGGTGGAGACGCTCGTCGTCGATCTGACCGAGGACGCCACAGGAGTTGCCTCCGCCGGCCTCGGCCGGGCCCTGGTCGTCGACGCCGTTGTGCTCGCCGCCTTGGCTTGTCGCCGTGGTTGTCGCCATTGCCTATCCAGTCTCTCCCGAAAACCACCCGCCTTGCTGCACTTTCCTTGAGGCGGGCCCTGGAATGTGTGCTCGGGAGGCGGTTCGGGAATGTCTCGTCTCTGAGTATGGTTGATTGACAAGTATCTGTTTACTCAGATATTATAACATCAGTAGTCGTTCAATCAAACATGGAGGCAACAGAAATGACCAGCCAGAGCACAATTTCCACCCTTCCCCGGACAGGGACCTACGTGATCGACCCGGCCCACACCGAGGTCGGCTTCATCTCCCGGCACCTGGTCGGGACCAAGGTACGTGGCCGCTTCACCGAGGTGTCCGGCACCTTCACGGTGGCCGAGAACCCCGAAGAGTCCACGCTGAAGGCCGAGGTAGAGGCCTCGAGCATCAACACGGGCAACTCGATGCGTGACGACCACCTGCGCACCAACGACTTCCTGGACGTCCCGAACTACCCGACCCTGAGCCTGACAAGCGTGGGCCTGCGGCGGGAGGACGACGCCCACTGGGTGATGACGGGTGAACTGACCATCCGTGGCGTCACCAAGCCGGTGGACTTCCACATTGAGTACCTGGGCGAGGGCCCATCCATGCAGGAGGGCAAGACCGTCGTGGCGTTCGAGGCGACCGCTGAGATCGACCGGCGCGACTTCGGCGTCAGCTTCAACCACTCGCTGCTCGACGGCAGCGTCGTGGTCGGGAACAAGGTCGTCATCGAGCTCGAAGTCGAGGCCTCGCTGGCTGACTGACCGATCGCCGACCAGTCCGCTGGTCGCTGGTCGGTGGGGCGGAGCGACCCGGCGGTACCACGGCTTCCCTTAATCGGGAGGTCCGGGGCACCGCTGGGTACGCTTGCCCGCCATGTCCGCGACGGGTCCGACCGAGCTCCGACCTATCGAACCGGGGCCGGCGGAATCGACGTACGTCCTCGCCGTCGACCTGGGGACGGGCGGCCCGAAGGCGGCAATCCTTTCGGCGACCGGACGTGTCGCCGCCCACGCCTTTCAGGCGGTAGGGATCCATCTCACCGAGGACGGCGGCGCCGAGCAATCCCCACAGGAGTGGTGGGCCGCAGTCGTCGCGTCGGCTCGGGCGGCACTGCAGGAGAGCGACGTTGCGCCCGAGCGAATCGTCGGGATCGGTTGCACCTCGCAATGGCTCGGTACGGTTCCCGTCGACAAGGACGGTGCCGCAATCGAGCCGGCGATCATCTGGATGGATTCGCGGGGGGCCCATGCGGTCCGCGAGAAGGTCCGGGGAGCGCTCAACATCCAGGGGTACTCGGCCTCGAAGTTGGCCCGCTGGGTGCGAAAGACCGGCGCCATCCCCAGCCTGTCGGGCAAGGACCCGGTCGGTCACATCCACTTCCTGCATGACCAACGACCCGACGTCTACCGGGCCACGGCGGTGTTCCTCGAGCCCGTCGACTATCTGAATCTGCGTCTCACCGGGTTGGCGCGAGCGTCGCACGACTCCATCACCGCGCACTGGGTCACCGACAACCGCGACATCAACGACATCCACTACGACGAGGGTTTGATCGAGCTCGCTGGTCTCGAGCGGGCGAAACTGCCCGACCTCGTGCCGACCGGCAGCGTCCTCGGGGGGTTGTCGGCTACGGCGGCGGATGAGCTCGGCCTGCTGCCCGGCACCCCGGTTGTCGCGGGTACGGGCGACCTGCACTCGGCGGCTGTGGGATCCGGCGCGGTCGGGGACTTCGACGCGCACCTCTACATCGGCACGTCGAGCTGGATCAGCTGCCACGTGCCGTTCAAGAAGACGGACGCGCTCACCAACGTCGCCTCCATTCCGTCCGGCTTGCCGGGCCGCTACGTGGTGGCGGACGAGCACGAGACCGGCGGAGCGTGCCTGACGTGGTTCCGAGACGCCATGGCGTTTCCCCACGACGCGCTGGGTGACGTCGCGGCCCCCGACAACTTCTTCCCTCTCCTAAACGACGTTGCAGCGTGCGTCCCGCCGGGCGCTCACGGCGCTCTTTTCACGCCCTGGCTCAACGGCGAGCGGACGCCCGTCGACGACCACACCATCCGGGGCGGGTTCCACAATCTCTCGCTGTCCTCCACCCGGGCCGATATGGTCCGCGCCGTCTTCGAAGGCGTGGCTCTTAACTCCGCCTGGTTGCTCGACCCGGTCGAGAAGTTCTGCAAGAAGCGGTTCGAGTCGCTCGCCTTCATCGGGGGAGGTGCGAACTCCGACCTGTGGTGCCAGATCCACGCTGACGCTCTTAGCCGTACGATCCGCCAGACCGAGGACCCCGTCCTCGCAAACGTGCGGGGCGCCGGCTTGCTCACACTTCTTGCCTTGGGACACATCACGCTCGGTGACATCCCGGGCACCGTGCGCATCAAGGCGACGTACGAGCCTGATCCGACGACGGCGGCCGTCTACGCGGAACTCCTCAAGGAGTTCGTCAACCTCTACAAGGAGACGAAGGGCATCCACAAACGGCTGAACGGCCGCAGGCTGCACTCCGGCTGAGCCCGAACGCCCCACGCCGAGCGACGCCGGGTGGTCAGCCCGGCGGGAACACGATGGTGTGCTGCCCCTTCGGCACGTCCCAGGCGAACGCGTAGACGCCGTCACGGGCGCTCAGCGGGTGAGCGTGCAGGCGTCGCATCATCGCGATGGCGGCCTCGGTACCCGCCACCGACGCCTGCTCGATCCCCTGTCGCGGCACCAGCACCACGTAGACCGTCCGCCCGTAGACCGGCACCGTCTGGCCGTCCGCGAACACGTCGAAGTAGGGATAGAAGACGTGCCGTTCGGCGAAACGGCCGACCACGCCCTGGGAGACGATGGTCTCGGCCCCGTTGGGGATCTTGGCGCTGACTGCCGACAATTGTGCGGCAGTCGCGTCGTCGACCTTGGCGAAGGTCTGTCCCGACAGGGGAGTGAAGTGCGCGCTGAAAAGGGCCGTCTCCACGACGGACCCGATGGCCAGGACGATCGCGAAGACAGCCAGGCCGGTGCGCCAGCGTGGCGCGCGGCCCGAACCCTGGCGAGCCAGCCAGGTCGCCAGCATGGCGATGCCGATCGCGCACGCGACCACCGCCATGAAATTCTGGGAGCCGCCGATGTCCGAGATGAACGAGGGCGACGAGTTGAGGACGCTCGGCAATAGGACGGCGACGGACAGCGCACCGCCGACGGCCGAGAAGATGCCGACCGTCCCCGCCCCGCCGACGAAATTGTAGACGTCACCGAATCGACTCCGGATCACATGTCCGGTGATGTTCGGATGGACGACCATCCCCTTCACGATCGTGAAGATCCCGCCGACCGAGTCGTTCACGGTCGTCTTGTTGTCGAGGTATGCGTAGGCCTCCAGGGCGGCCCCCTTCCCCGAGTGCACGAGCCCGACGAACGCGAGCCAGACCACGCCGACGCCGATCAGCAACAGGCCCATGCGCCAGCGGTGCCGGCCGCTGATCAGAGCGGCGACACCCAAGGCGGCCACGTACGACGTCGCGACGTTCCCGCACAGGAGCACACAGCCGATCCAGATCCAACCTCGTCGTCGGCCCGACCACAGGTCGCGCCCCGCCAAGACCAAGAAGAACGTGGCCAAAGGCTCGGAGTGATAGTCGTACGAACCGGCCCAGTACGTCCATGGCTGCAGCACCAGGACGGCGAGGACGGACCCGCCGACGATCAGGGCGAAGCGCCGGTCAGGCGCGTGGTTCTCCAGATGCTCGAGCACCCAGCGGTACGCGACGAGGCCCGCGCCAGCCAGTGCCGCGTCCTGCACGAGCAACAGGTCGAACGCGCTGTGCCAGATCCAGTACAGCAACGACAACGGCCACATGATCAGCTCGAGGTCGGCTTGGTAGAACGGATAGCCGTAGTGCGGGTAGTTCCAGGCGTACGTCGTGTCGTACGGGTTCAGGTGCCCCGTCGCGATCTGTTGCCAGGCTTGGCTGTACTGGCCGAAGTCGGCCGTCAGGTCGAAGTGGTCCCACAGGTAGGCGCTGTGGATGACCAACAGGATGAACTGGACGACGAACACGGCCAGCCCCACGTACCAGGCGATCCGCATCGGACCAGTGAGGACGGTGCCGGCAGCCGGCGATGACGCAGACGGCGAATCCTCGTCGAGCAGGTCTGAGTCGGAGCCCGAGGCGGCCCCGGCGAGCGACGTCGACACGGCGCGCATCGTAACGGGCCGCCCGCCCGGCGAAGAGGCGCTGGCCAGGGACGACGAACTACATCCGCTCGAAGTACCGGGCCAGCTCCCAGTCCGACACATGGCGGTTCGACGCCTCCCACTCCTGCACGGCGGTGTTCAACAAGTGGTGGTGCACGTCCGGCCCGAACGCCTCCACGGCGACCTTCGACCCCCGCAGCTCGTCGATCGCCTCCACCAAGGTGGTCGGGATCCGGGGGACGTCGTCGGCCTCGTACGCGTTGCGCGGGTAGGGAGGACCCAGCTCAAGCTCGTGGTCGATCCCGTACAGGCCCGCCGCTATCGCCGCCGCCAACACCAGGTACGGATTCACGTCGGCCCCCGGTATCCGTGACTCGACCCGTCGGCCCGCCCCGGTACCCACCACACGGAACCCGCACGTCCGGTTGTCCTGGCCCCACACGACCGCCGTCGGCGCCCAACTCCCCGGCACGTAGCGACGGTAGGAGTTCACCGTCGGCGCGGCGCACCACGACAGCTCCCGCGCCGCCGCGAGCTGCCCCGCCAACCAACGGCGCCCCAACTCCGACAAGCCCGTCGGATGCGACGCGTCCGCCATCAACGGCTCGCCGCTCTCCGCGTCCCACAGCGACGTGTGGACGTGACATGACGATCCGGTGTCGTCCATCGTCCACTTCGCCATGAACGTCGCGGCCCGCCCCTCCTGGGCGGCGATCTCCTTGATCCCGTTCTTGAACACCAAGTGCCGGTCTGCCGCCGTCAACGCCTCGTCATACGTGACGTTCACTTCGTGCTGTCCCCGCCCCGCCTCGCCCTTGGAGAACTCGACCGGGATGCCGGCACCGATCATCTCGTTGCGTATCCGCCGCAAGATGTATTCCTCCCGCGACGTCTGCAGCAATTGGTAGTCCTCGATCGTCGAGGTATGCGGCACGAGCCCCTGCCACCCCTTCGCCGCCGCCTGCTCGTAGGAGTCACGGAACAGATAGAACTCGAGCTCGGTCGCCGCCAGCACGCGAAGCCCCCGCTCGGCCGCCCGCTCAAGCTGTCGCCGCAGTATCTGCCGGGGTGACACCTCGACCGGCGCGCCGGACCCGTCGGTGAGGTCGGCGATCACCCACGCCGTGCCCTCGAGCCACGGGATGCGCCGGGCCGTCGCGAAGTCCGGGCGGCAGACCACGTCGCCGTAGCCGGTGTCCCAATTGGCGAAGCGGTAGCCCGGCAGCGGTGTCATGTCGACGTCGACCGCCAGTACGTACTCGCAGCACTCGATCCCGTGCTCGGCGACGTGCGTGGCGAAGTAGTCGGCCGTCACACGCTTGCCGACCGGCCGCCCATGCACGTCAGGGAACGCGATGACGACCGTGTCGATCGATCCGTCGGCGACCCCGGCATCGATCAGCTCGCGACCAGGCATTTCCACATGTTGGCTGCGCCGGTGGCGGTCGTCCAGCCCATGGGTACTCTGGGCCGATGCCGGCGTTACCGCTGATCGGCCTCACGACCTACGTGGCGGACGTTCGATGGGGATCGTGGGAACGGCGTTCGGGCGTGCTGCCCCAGTCCTATTTCGAGCTGACCGCCGCCGCCGGTGGCAGACCCTTGTTGGTGCCGCCGCCGAGCACCGCGCCGGATGGCCCGGCGTCCGGTGCTGCCGAGGTGGTCGCCGTGCTCGACGGCCTGGTGCTTACCGGGGGTGGTGACGTTGACCCGGGGGCCTATGCCGCGCCGACCGACGTCGAGACCGGCGGCGTCGACCCCGTCCGGGACGCCAGCGAGCGCGCGCTCCTGGCAGCCGCGTTGGCGGCGGAGCTGCCGGTGCTCGCCATTTGCCGCGGCTGCCAGGTCCTGAACGTGGAGCTGGGCGGCACGTTGCATCAGCACCTGCCCGACGTGATCGGGCACGCGGCGCACCGCAGTGCGCCCTTCGTGTTCGGCGACGTCGACGTCAAGACAGTGCCCGGGTCGCTGGCGGCCGCGGTGTTCGGTCCGAAGCCCGTGGTCAAGTGCTCGCACCATCAGGCGATCGCCGAGATCGGGCGGGGACTGGTCCCGACCGCTGCGACCGACGATGGCGTCACCGAGGCGGTCGAGCTCCCAGGTGCACGTTTCGTTCTGGGCGTGCAATGGCACCCGGAAGAGCAGGGGGACCGGCGACCGTTCGACGCGCTCGTACGGGCTGCGCAACGGTACGCCGAGGAGCGCTCGGTGCGTCGGAGCGCATGAACCCCAACGTCACGGGGCGGGTCGCCGTCGTGACCGGGGCGAGCCGGGGATTGGGGGCGGGGTTGGCGGTGCACTTTGCGGCGTCGGGCATGCATCTCGGCTTGTGCGCACGGCACCGACCGCGACTCGTGGCGAGGACCAGACCCACGGCGCAAGGCGGCCACATCGTCTCGTCCGAGGCGCCGCTGCTGTCGGCGGTCGACGTCACCGACCGCGCGGCGTTGGCCGATTTTGCGGACGCCGTCGTCGAACGATTCGGTCGCATCGACCTGTGGGTGAACAACGCCGGCCTGCTCGGGCCCATCGCCCCGCTGGCGCTGGCGGACGGGGCGGAGGTGGCCCAGGCGATCGAGGTCAACGTCGTCGGTGTGGCGAACGGCTCGTCGGTGTTCGCGGCACACGTACGGGAGAGGCCCGGACGCGGCGTCTTGGTCAACATGTCGTCGGGGGCGGCGACGAAGGCGTACGAGGGTTGGGCGGCCTACTGCGCCTCGAAGGCGGCGGTGGACCAACTGACCCGGGTGGTCGCGTTGGAAGAGGCGCGCCACGATCTGAGTGCGTACGCAGTCTCGCCGGGGCTAGTCGACACCGACATGCAGACGGCGATCCGGGCAGCCGACCCGGCCTGGTTCCCCGAGCGCGAACGGTTCCGGCGGGTGGCCGAGCTGCAGCGGTTCAACTCGCCGGGATGGGTGGGCGACCACATCTTGGGGTTGGCGTTCGGGCCCGAAAGGCCCGAGTCGGTGACGCTGCGCATCCCTGACCAGCCGACCGGGTCCTCGACCGCCGCACCTTCCCGATCGGGGCCGGCCCGATAGTGTCTGCCCCCATGCCGAAGAGCGGTGCCCGCAAAGTCGTGAAGCCGGTGGCGGCCGCCGCCGTGACGCTGGGGACGATCGCCAGCATCTGGTGGTTCGCCCTGAAGCCACGACGGCAGGCCAAGGGCGGCGGTGGCGGCAGCGCCAACGGCAACGGCAAGCAGTAGGACGACGTCAGGCGGTCGGCCGGGTCAGGCCGGCAGCCCCTCGACCATCTTCGGAAGACACTCCCCGATGCGCCCGTAGACGACGACGTCGGCGAGGGAGTCCATTTCGGTCGGCCCGCCGTTGAGGATCACGACCACCGCGCCATGCTGGACGGCGACAGGGACCAGGCCGGCGGCGGGGAACACCCCGAGCGTGGAGCCCACGGCGAGGAGGAGGTCGCAGGCGCTGGCGGCCGATTCGGCTCGCAACAGGTCCTCGGGCACCAGGCTCTGGCCGAAGCTGATGGTCGCGGGCTTCAAGATGCCGCCGCAGACGGTGCCGTCGGCGGCCTCGACAAGGCAGGTCGGGTCGGTCTCGCCACCGCGCACCCGCTCGTGGACGGGCTCGCTCGGCTGGCGGTCGCCGCAAGTGAGGCACATGACGTCGCGGGTCGTCCCGTGTATCTCGACGACGCGGGCCGGGTCGGTGCCAGCCTTTTGGTGCAGACCGTCGATGTTTTGCGTCACCAACGTGTCGAGGCGACCGCTGCGCTCGAGCTCGACGAGCGCGCGGTGACCTGCGTTGGGCTCGGCGTCCCACAACGTCGATGTGAGGCGGTTCTGCCACGCGCGCTGGCGGTGTTCGGGGTCGGCCATGTAAGTCTGCAGCGTCATCGTCTTCTCGGCTTCGGGGTTCTTGGTCCACAACCCGTTCGGCCCGCGGAAGTCCTGGATGCCCGACTCCGTCGAGATCCCCGCGCCCGTCAGGACGACGATGCGCCGTGCCTTCTCAATGAGGGCACGGCCACGGGCGAGCTCGGGCTCGGACGTCTCCAGTTCGCTCTCGTCCACGGGGCCATGGTTGCACGGGGTACCGGCGTACGCTGCCCCGATGCCCAGTCCCGGGCCTGTCAAGGTCGAAGTGCTACACGCGCCCGACGCCGAGGTGCGCCAACGGCGTGCGGCGGCGGCGCTGCTGGCCCGGGGTTGCACGGAGGGTGACCGTGTCGCCTTTGCCCTGGGCTCGTCGGCCGACCTGATCTGTGCGGTCCTCGGTGCCGCCCGTGTCGGCCTCATCCCGGTCTTGTTGAACGCGACGTTGACGTCGGTCGAGCGCGACGCGCTGGCGGACGATGCCGAACCGGTCGTACGTGTTTTTGACGACGGTGCCCTGGCCGCGTTGATGGCCGACGACGGCGCCTCCGTCGAGCTCGCCCCTTACCCGCTCACCCGTCCGATGCACTACACGTCGGGGACGACGGGGCGACCAAAAGGCGTCACGACGGGGCTGTGGGACGAACCGACCGCCCGTGCCGTCTACGAGGACGAGGCTGGCGTCTGGCACTTCGACCCGGCCGACCTGCACATGGTCTGCTCGCCGATGTACCACACGGTGTCGATCCGCTTCTCGACCAACACGCTGCTGGCCGGGGGCTCGCTCGCCATCTTGAGCCGTTTCGACGCGGGCACCGCGTTGGACACGTTGCGCCGCCTCCGACCGACGACCGCCTTCCTGGTCCCGACCCACCTGCAGCGCATCCTCCAACACCCGGGTCTCAGTGTGGACGAGACGTTCGACTCGTTGCGGTTGCTCGCCCACGCCGGCGCGCCGTGCCCTGAGACCGTCAAGCGGGCGACGATGGCACGCGCCCGTCCCGGCGTGGTCTGGGAGTTCTACGGTTCGACCGAGGCGCAGTACACGGTCTGTTCGCCCGACGACTGGCTCGAGCACCCCGGCAGCGTCGGAAAGGCCCGACCCGGACGGCGGCTCGCCATCGCCTCGATCGACGGCGACGACCTTGTAGACGAGGCCCCCACCGAACTTGCACTTGTCGACGACGGCGAAGGCGCCATCTGGTGCGACCAGCCGTCCTTCGCTCGATTCACCTACTGGCGCAACCCCGAAGCGACCGCCCACGCCTGGCGCGGGTCGGCGTGCACTGTCGGTGACCTCGGCCGCCTCGATCTCGACGGATTCCTCTTTCTGACGGGGCGCCGCCACGACCTCATCATCAGCGGTGGCGTCAACGTGTATCCCGCCGAGGTGGAGAACGCGCTCTCCGCCGTGCCCGGCGTCCGGGAGGTCGCTGTCTTCGCCCTGCAGGACGAGCAATGGGGCCAAAGGGTCTGCGTGGCCTATGTGCCCGACTCAAGCCGCGGCAGTACGTCCGCGGAAGAGGCGCTCCGAGCCGCCGCATCGTCCCGTCTCGCGCCCTATAAACGACCCAAGGCATACTTCGCGACGACGGAACTGCCGCACACCGCCACCGGCAAACTGATCCGACGCAGCGTGCCCGGCCACCTCGGCCTCGAAACGTAGCGAGTCGCCGCTGACGCGTGCCCGGCGTTCATCACGGCCAACAGTTCGTACGAACAAGCAGTTGTCGGGCACCCCCTATGGCATCTGTTTGACCCGCCTTTTGGGCCGGCAGCATCCATAATGTGCGGCAAGAGGGAGAGATCTATGGGCGGGAACACTCACCGTGGCTTGCTGGCAGCCGTGCTGACCGTCGTCACCTTCTCGGCGACCGCAGCCACAAGCGTCTCCGCAGCACCGCCGTTCTTGTCGTAGTTAGCCGCCGTGGTGACGTTGAGCTGCATGGCCTCGGGGTACTTGGCGGGGACCTGGTTCAAGTACACGCTCTGCGGCTGGCTGGCCCAACAAGACCTGACAAGACCTCACAAGACCTCACAAGTCCTGACACGTCCTGACCCGGCTCCCACCTCCAAGGCCGGGACTCCCGGGACTCCCGGGGCTCGCCGGCTCGCCAGCCACCGTCGGCGGGTAAAACTGGGACCATGCCTTTCGCCACCACCAACCCAACCACCGGGAAGGTCGAGAAGGAATTCCCGACCATGACCTCGGCCGAGGTCGACGCACTCCTGGACCAGGCCGTCAAGGCCTTCGCCGAGTACCGGCACACCACCTACGCCGAGCGTGCCCGTCACCTGATCACCGCCGCCGAACTCCTCGAGGGCGAGATCCCCGACGTCGCCACGATCCTGACCACCGAGATGGGCAAGACGTTTGCCGCCGCCAAGGCGGAGGTGGCCAAATGCGCCATGTCGCTGCGCTGGTTCGCCGACAACAGCGAACGCCTGCTCGCCGACCAGGTCATCCCGACCTCGGCCAAGAAGTCGTACGTCCACTACCAGCCCATCGGCCCCGTCCTCGCCGTCATGCCGTGGAACTTCCCCATGTGGCAGGTGATGCGCTTCGCCGCGCCCGCGCTCATGGTCGGCAACGTCGGCCTCCTCAAGCACGCCTCCAACGTCCCGCAGACCGCCTTGGCGATCGAGGACCTCTTCCGCCGGGCCGGCCTCCCTCAAGGCGCCTTCACCAACCTGTTCGTCGAGTCCAAGGACGTCGCCGATCTGATCAACGACCCGCGCATCAAGGCCGTCACCATCACCGGCAGCGAGCGCGCCGGCATGTCCGTGGCGTCGGCCGCCGGCCACGCGCTCAAGAAGAGCGTGCTCGAGCTCGGAGGTTCGGACCCCTTCATCGTCCTGCCGTCGGCCGACCTCGATGCCGCTGTGCGCACCGCCGTCACCGCACGCGTGCAGAACAACGGGCAGTCGTGCATCGCGGCCAAGCGCTTCATCGTCCACGAAGACGTCGCCGACGAGTTCCTGGCGCGCTTCGTCGAGGGGATGGACACGCTCGTGGTCGGCGACCCGTTCGAACCGAGCACGGACGTGGGGCCGATCGTGACCGAGACCCAGCGCGACGAGCTCGTCCGGCAGGTGGAGGACGCGCGGGCGCAGGGCGCGACGGTGCACGCCGGCGACAAGATCCCGACAGGCGACGGCTGGTGGTTCGCCCCGACCGTTCTCTCCGGAGTGACCACCGACATGCCAATCGCGCAGGAGGAGATCTTCGGCCCTGTGGCGCTCGTGCTGCGCGTTCCCGACCTCGATGCCGCCATCGCCGCCGCCAACGCCACCACCTTCGGTCTCGGCTCGAGCGTGTGGGCCAACGACGCCGACGACATCGCGCGCTGCATCGAGGAGATCGAGGCCGGTCAGGTGTTCGTGAACGCCATGGTCGTCTCCGCGCCCGAAATGCCGTTCGGCGGCGTGAAGCGGTCGGGCTACGGCCGTGAGCTGTCCGAGCTCGGCCTGAAAGAGTTCACGAATCAAAAGACGGTATGGATCGGCTGACACCGCCCCCGACCGCCGGACTCCCTCCGGCGGGGCCCCGATGAGCAGCCCGATCACCTACCTCGACCACGCGGCGACCACCCCGCTGCGGCCGGAGGTCGCCGCGGCCATGGCGTCGGTGCACGAGCGCCAGCTCGGCAACCCCACCGGGAGCCACCCGCCGGCGCAGCGCGCCCGCGCCCTCCTGGAGGACGCCCGGGACGAGGTCGCGGCGTTTCTCGGCCGCGACCCCGGCGAGATCGTCTTCACCTCCGGTGGGACAGAGGCGGCCAACCTCGCCGTCCTCGGCACCGCCGAGGCCGCCTTCCGTACCCGAGGCGAGGCCGTCGTGCTGGCGTCGGCCGTCGAGCACCCCGCCGTGCGCGAGTCGGCGAAGGCGGCCGGCCAGATGGGCGTCGACGTGCGCGAGCTGCCGGTCGATCGCGCCGGGCTGATCGATCGCGACGCGCTCGACAGCACCCTCTCCCCGCGCTGCACGGTGGTCGCCGTCATGACGGCCAACAACGAGACCGGCGTCATCCAGCCGTTGGCCGACGTCGTCGATTCGGTGCGGCGACGCGCACCGGCCGCCTACGTGTTCACCGACGCCGTCCAGGCCGCGCCGTACCTCGACCTCGCCGACGTTGCCGCCGGCGTCGACATGGTGGGCCTGAGCGCGCACAAGTTCGGCGGCCCGGTCGGCACCGGCGCCTTGGCCGTGAGCTCCCGCGTGACGCTGTCGCCCCGCATCTACGGCGGGGGACAAGAGCGCGAGCGCCGCAGCGGGACGCCCGACGTCGCCGGCGCCGTCGGGATGGCCGCCGCGCTCCAACTCGTCAGCAAGGAACGGGCGGCCGCGGTCAGCCATGTTTCAAAGTTGCGGGACCGCCTGGCCGAAGGGTTGCTGGCCGCGATGCCCTGGGCCCATCGCACCGTGCCCGTCGGCAGCTCGGTTCTGCCCGGGCATCTGCATCTCTGCCTGCCGGACGTGGACCGGGAGGAGTTGCTCGTGGCCCTCGGCGGCAATGGGATCTGTGTGTCCGGCGGCTCGTCCTGTGCGAGCGGCGCCCTCGAGCCCAGCCACGTGCTCGCCGCCATGGGGGTGGACCGGGATTGGGCCGTCGGGGCCGTGCGATTCTCCCTGGGCCACGACACGACCGACGAAGACGTCGACCGCGCGCTCGCCGAGGTGCCCAGGGTGGCGGCCGCGCTGCGCCGGGCCGTCTGAGCCGTTTGGCACACTGTGCGCATGCGGGTGCTCGTTGCCATGTCCGGGGGAGTCGATTCCTCCGTCGCGGCCGCGCTCCTGGTGCAAGACGGCCATGAGGTCGTGGGTGCCACCCTCAAGCTCTGGGGTGGCGAGTCGGACTCGGGCTGTTGTTCCGTCGCCGACGTGGAGGACGCGCGGCGGGTGGCCCAGCAGCTGGGCATCGACCACCACGTCTTTAACCTGACCGAGGACTTCGACCACCACGTGGTCACGCCATATGTCGGGGCGCACGCAGCGGGGCGGACGCCGAATCCCTGCATCGAGTGCAACCGGACGATCAAGTTCGATCGCCTGTTGCACCGGGCCGATCGGCTGGGATTCGACCGGCTGGCCACCGGTCACCACGCCCGCGTGGCCGAGGCGCACGGCGGTCCTCTCTCGTTGCGCCGGGGCGTCGACGATGCCAAGGACCAGTCCTATGTGCTGTCCATGCTGGGCCAGGGTGAGCTGGCCCGTGTTCTCTTCCCGGTCGGGGAGATGACAAAGAACGAGGTGCGGGAGCACGCGCACCGACTCGGCCTCCGAACGGCCATGAAGCCGGACAGCCAGGACGTCTGTTTCATCGGCAGCGCCGAGGGCCGGGAGGGGTTCCTCGCCGGCCGACTCGATCTGCACCCCGGCGAGGTCTTCGATGCCGCCGGCAACCCGGCGGGCACCGTCGACGCGGTCGAGCTGGTGACGGTCGGCCAGCGGCGCGGTATGGGCCACGGCGGCGACGGCAAGCGGCGTTATGTCACGCACGTCGACGTGACGGCGCGGCGCGTCACCGTGGGCGGCGCAGAGGCGGTGGCGCGTTCGTCTGTGTTCTTGCCGGGCGGCTCGGTGACGTGGGTGGACGGCCCGCTCTTCTCCGGCGCTCGGGCAGTGGCGCAGGTGAGCGCGCACGGGCGACCGATCCAGTGCACGGTGGACACAGACGAAGAGCGAGGCGGGTTGGTGATCCGCTTCGACTCGGCCCAGCGGCCGGTCGCACCCGGGCAAACGGTGGCCCTCTACGACGCCGATGATCCCGACGCCGTGGTCGGCGCGGGCATCGCCGCCTGACATGGTTGCAAGCGGCTCGGACGGGAAGAAGGGAAAGGCGCCGCGGGAGGCAGCGGCCCGGGCGAAGGAGCTGCGGGCCCAGATCCAGCACCACAACGAGCTGTACTACGCGCTGGGCGAACCGGAGATCCCCGACTCCGAGTACGACCTCTTGATCGTCGAACTGCGCCAGCTCGAATCGGACTATCCCGAACTCGCCACACCCGACTCGCCGACGCTCACCGTGGGTGGCGGCGCCCCGTCGGGGCTGTTCCAAGAGGTCCGCCATCGGGTGCCGATGATGAGCCTCGACAACGCGTTCTCGGAGGACGAACTGCGCGCGTGGTCCGAACGCGTGCATCGGGCGCTGCCCGACCTCAACCTGGCGTCGCTCGCGTTCTCCACGGAACCGAAGGTCGACGGCGTGGCCATGTCGTTGGTCTACGAGAAGGGAAGGTTCGTTCAGGCGGCAACGCGCGGTGACGGCGTCACCGGCGAGGACGTCACCGCCAACGTCGCCACCGTCGGCGACGTGCCGCACGAGTTGGCCAAGGCGGGCGGCCCGTATCCGGACGTGCTCGAGGTGCGGGGCGAGATCTACATGCCCGTGGCCGAGTTCGACGCGATGAACAAGCGCCAGGCCGACGCGGGCGAACGGCTCTTCGTCAACCCGCGCAACTCGGCGGCGGGCGCGTTGCGGCAGAAGGACCCGTCCGTCACCGCCAAACGACCACTCCACTTCTGGGCCTACTCGGTCGGCTTCGTCGAGGGAGCCCCGGCGAAGAGCAAATGGCCGGCGACGACCCAGACCGGGACACTGGCGCAACTGGCCAAGGCCGGATTCCCGGTGAGCCCCGACGCCCGGCGGGTGGAGGGCATGGATGCCGTGGGCGCCCGCTGCCGGGAGCTCGAGGAGGAACGCCATTCGCTCGCCTACGAGATCGACGGCGTCGTCGCCAAGGTGGACGACTTCGCCCTCCAGGCCGCCCTCGGCTTCACCTCCCGCGCGCCCCGGTGGGCGATCGCCTTCAAGTTCCCGCCGGAGGAGCGCACGACGAGGCTGCTCGACATCATGGTCTCCATCGGCCGAACCGGCCGGGCGACACCGTTCGCCCGGCTCGAGCCCGTGTTCGTCGGCGGGTCGACGGTCGGCTTGGCGACGTTGCACAACGAGGACCAGGTCGCGGCGAAAGACGTGCGCCCCGGCGACCTGGTGATCGTGCGCAAGGCGGGCGACGTGATCCCTGAAGTCGTGGGTCCCGTCAAGGAAGGCCCGGGCGTGCCGGCACGGCGCAAGCCGAAGTGGAAGTTCCCGTCGAAGTGCCCGTCGTGTGGCGAGCCGCTTACTCGCCTACTCGGTGAGAGCGACACGTTCTGCACCAACATCGACTGCCCGTCACAGCGGGTGCAGCGGATCGCGCACTACGCCTCGCGGGGGGCGATGGACATCGAGGGGCTGGGCGAGGAGCGCGTGTTCCAGCTCGTGGGCGCGGGGCTCATCAACGATCCGCCCGATCTCTACGGCCTCACCGTCGAGCAGCTGGTGCAGCTGGAGCGCTTTGCGCAGATCTCGGCGTCCAACTTGGTGGCGGCGATCGAGGCGTCGAAGGCCCAGCCGCTGAGCCGCTTGCTGGTCGCGTTGGGGATCCGCCATCTGGGGCCGACCGGGGCGAGGGCGTTGGCCCGCGCCTTCGGGAGTCTGGAGGTGATCGAGGCGGCCGCCGGCGAGGCGCTGGCGGCGGTCGACGGCGTGGGCGGGGTGATCGCGGCAAGCGTCGCAGAGTTCCTGGCGCAAAACGGGGCGGTGCTCGAGCGGCTGCGGGCGGCGGGAGTCAACACGGAGGAGCCGGGGGCCGCCGGGACGACGGACGGCGGAACCGGGGCGGCCGATGCCCAAGAGCAGACGCTGGCGGGCAAGACGGTGGTGGTCACCGGAGCGGTGCCGGGCTACACGCGGGAGGGGGCCGAGGAGGCGATCATGGCCCGGGGCGGCAAGTCGCCGGGCAGCGTGTCGAAGAAGACCTTCGTCGTCGTCGTGGGGGACGCTCCAGGGGCGAGCAAGACCAAGAAGGCCGAGGAGCTCGGTATCCCGACGATCGACGCGTCGGGGTTCGACGCGCTGCTCGAGACGGGTGCGCTGCCGTGATGCGTTCCGGGCGCGGCCGTATGGCAATGGGCGTGCTGGTAGGGGGGTGTCCACCGCAGCGGGGCGCGATGTCGGTAGCCTGAAAACCGCCCGATGCCCCTGATATCTGATTCCATCGGCCGGGTCCTTGGGAAGCGGTACCGGCTGCTCTCCGCTCTGGGCACCGGCGCTTCCGCTCACGTGTATCTGGCCGAGGACGTGTCGTTGCAGCGCCATGTCGCGGTCAAGGTGCTCCAGCCGGGCCTGGCCGCGGACGAGGCGTTCTTGAAGCGTTTCCGGGCCGAGGCGCGGTCGGTCGCGTCTTTGAACCATCCACACGTGTTGCGGGTCTTCGACTGGGGCGAGGACAACGACGAGCCGTATCTCGTGCTCGAGTACCTGGGTGGGGGGTCGTTGCGTGATCTGTTGGACCGCGGCGTGCGGCTCTCGCATGCGCAGGCCGCCGCGTTGGGGGCCGACGTGGCGCAGGGGCTCGCCTATGCGCACGTGCGGGGACTCGTCCACCGGGACGTGAAGCCGGCGAACCTCTTGTTCGACGAGGAGGGGCGGGTGCGGATCGCCGACTTCGGCGTGGCCCGTGCGCTGGCGGAGGCCGCGTGGACGGAGCCCGCGGGGGCGATGGTGGGGACGGCCCGGTACATCTCGCCGGAGGCGGCGGAGGGCAAGCCGGTCGACGGGCGCGCCGACGTCTACTCCTTGTCCTTGGTCTTGTACGAGGCGGTGACGGGGACGGTCCCGTTCGTGACGGACACGACGATGGGGACGCTGGCGGCCCGCATCGGCCAGCCGTTGCCGCACGACCCGGCTCTCGGGCCGTTGGACGACGTGTTGGCGCGTGCGGCGGCGCCGGATGTGTCGGCTCGTCTGGACGCGGCGGGGTTGTCTGCCCGGCTGGGTGCGTTGGCGGCGGCCTTGCCGTCGCCGGCACCGCTGCCGCTGGTGTTCCCGCATCTCGAGAAGTCGGCCCCGATCACGGCGTTCCAGGCGCCGGGGGTGGGCGAGCTGACCGATACCAAGACCGCTGCGGTGGGCGCTGCGGGTGCGGGTGCGGCCGCGGCCGCGGGCGCGACGGCCGTCGCGGCGGGGGGGACGATGGTGGCCGGCATGGCAGGTGCCCCCGTCGGAACGAAGGCCGGGCCGGGCGAGGTCTTCGACGCCGAGGCCTTCGGCCGCTCGAGGGGATCCGGTGGAGGCGGAGGGGCGCCGATGCCGACGCCGAAGCGTCAGCACTGGTGGCAGCGTCACGGGCTCGGTGGTCGCCGGACCTGGGTGATCGCCGGGGTCGCCCTGGCGCTCGTGCTGCTGGCGGCCGGCCTCGCGGTGGCGTTCGGGACGAACGTGTTCACGCCGTCGCACCCGACGCCGACGTTGGCGAACATGACGGTCCCCGAGGCCCGGACGACGCTGGCGAAGGTGCACATGACCCTGGCCGAGGGCCGGCCGATCAAGTCGATCACGGTGGGGTCCGGGGACATCGTGTCGCAGGAGCCGAAGGCCGGCGTGTCGGTCAAGGAGGGGACGACGGTCACGGTCGTCGTCTCGGACGGGCCGCCCAACGTGACCGTGCCGAGCCTTGCAGGCATGACGTGCGCCCAGGCGTCGACCGCGCTGACGGCGGCGCACTTCAAGTCGGTGTGCGCGCCGGGGGCCTACAACAACAACGTGCAGGCGGGGGTGCTCGACATCTGGACGATCGGCTCGACGCAGAACCCGACCAAGGCGCCGTACGGGGCGACCATCACGCTCGTGCCGTCGCTGGGGCACGAGCCGGCGACCGTCCCGCAGATCCCGCAGACGTACTCCTTCGCCCAGGCGCAGGCCGCGCTGCAGGCGGTCGGGCTCACGGCGACCCAGCACAACCAGTCGGACCCGACCGTGCCGAACGGGGACGTGGTGTCGACGGTGCCGGCGAGCGGGGCGCAGGCGCCCTACGGCTCGGCCGTGACCGTCAACGTGTCGACCGGACCGCCGACGACGACCGTGCCCGACGTCAAGGGTGACTCCGTCCAGCAGGCGGACGCCGCGTTGCAACAAGCCGGGCTGACGCCGTCGGGTGTGTCGGGCAACCCGTCGAACAACGTGAGCGGCACGCAGCCCTCCATCGGATCGACGGTGCCGACCGGTTCGGCCGTCCAGCTCTTCACGCACTGAGCGACTGACCTACCTTTCCGTCTCCCGTGGCCCTCCCGTTCGACCCGAGCTGTGATCTGTGCGAGGCGGCACGTCTGTCGGAGTGGCACCACGAGGACGACGTGTGTTGGGTGGCCGACTGCGAGGTATGCGGCGTGCCCATGGTCGTCTGGAAGCAGCACGGGCCGGTCCCGCCCGACGACGCCGTCGACCACATGCTGGGCCAGCTGACGCGGGTGGCCGACGCGCGTTTCGGGCCGGGCGAGTGGTCGGTGGACCGCGTGATGCGCCAGATCCCGAACCACTTCCACGCGCACGGACGGGACCCGAACTGGTGGTTCCGGCTGCGCGGCATGCGGTGACGACCGTTCGCTGAGGGCGGGTACGAGCCGCACCGGGCGGGTTGGCGGCGCAGGAAATCGGGAAATTGGCCCCCGGTAGGGTGTCCCAGATGGACGGATCACCGGTCGAGCGATCTGACGCGCTCCTCGACCCGGTGGCGGATCCAGGCGGAGCGGCCATGGGGACCCTGGGGGACGGGTCGGTCAACACCAACTGGTTCGTCCTGCTGCGCCGCCGCGTCACGGACCGGGCGGTCCGGAGCCCCCGCTACCAGTGGTGGGCGCTGGTGGCCCTCTTGTCCGGGCTGCTGGCCCTCAACATCACGTTCACCGTCTTCGTCGTGGCGCTCCCCACGGTCAAGGCGGAATTCCACACCAACTTCTCGGTGCTCGCCTGGGCCTCGACGGGACCACTGCTGGCATTCGGCGTGGCGGCGCCGTTCTTCGGCAAGGCGGGCGACCTGTTCGGCCACCGCCGGCTCTATCAGTTCGGACTGCTCGGGGCCATGGTCAGTGCGGTCCTCACCGCCACCGCGCCGGACGTAGGGATGCTGCTGTTCGCCCGCGTCCTCGACGGCGTCCAGGGCGCAGCGACAGGAACGGCGTCGATGGCCATCATCCTCGAGCTCTTCGCGCCCCAGGATCGGGTGAAGGCCCTGGGTTGGTGGTCGCTGGTGGGGGCCGGCGGGCCGGTCCTCGGGGTGACGCTGGGGTCACCGGTGATCCAGTACTTCGGTTGGCGGACCCTCTTCTGGGGCCAACTGGTGCTGCTGGTGATCGCCTCGGTCGTGGTGGCGACCCTGTTGCCGACCCGACGACGGACGAAGGCGCCGCCGGCCGTCGACGAGGCGGTCGAGGCCAATGGGAAGAAGCCCAGCGTCTGGGCGGGCATGGACTGGGTCGGGAGCTGGAGTCTGGCCGGTGGCGTGACCGCCGCCATGCTCGTGCTGAGCATCGGGCCGATCGCAGGCTGGACCTCGGTTGGTGTCGTCGTGTCGGGCGCCGTCGCGGTGACGTTGGGTGTCATCTTCGTATGGAGGGAGGCGACCTTCGCCACGCCGCTCATACCGACGACCTATTGGCGACGACGCAACTTCATGTTCCCAATGGGCACGAAGTTCTGCACCAGCTTCGCCTACTTCGGCGCGTTCTTCCTGTTCCCGTTGCTCATGGAACAGGTCTACGGATACAGCGTGTCGCAGGTCGGGTTCCTGTCCGTGGCGCGGCCCTTGGTATTCGCGATCAGCGCGCCCATCGCCGGGTACATGACCGTGCGGACGGGGGAGCGGACGGCGACGCTCTTCGGGACGGTGTCGCTCCTGCTCTCCATGGTGATCTTCGCGACGCTCGGGGCCTCGTCGGCGATCATCGTGGTCGTGGTGGCGCTGGCTCTCTCGGGACTCGGGATGGGGGTGTCCATGCCGGCGACCTCGTCGACGATGTCGAACGAGCTCGCGGAGTCCGAGTACGGCGTCATGAGCGCGGCGCAGTTGCTGGCCGCGCAAGTGGGAGAGGTGGCCGGCATCCAGCTCGTGCTGACGATCCAGGAGACGATCGCGAAGAACTCGGGGCTGGGCAACGTGCACCACAGCACCGCGCTGCTCCACAGTTTCAGCGTGCCGTTCTGGGTGGGCACGTTCGTGGCCGCACTGGCCGTGGTCTGTGCGCTCTTCATTCGCCCGTTGCCGCGCTCGGCGCGGGCCGCTCAACTGCTTGTCGACCCCGCCTGACTGCTCGTTACTCGGTGATGTCGCGGATGCGGCCGGCCAACTCGGCTGCCGTCGGGTCGGTCGCCGCCGGGGCGGCCTGGAGCGCCATCAGCTTCGCCATGTCGCCCTCGACGCGCACCTTGCCGGCCATGAAGGCCTGCATGCCTGCCTGGGGGTTTCCCTCGATCAGGATCGCCTTGGCGGTGTCGTAGTCGACCGTCACCTTGAGGTCCTGGGTCTCGAGGTGGCCCGTGTCGAGGACCAACTCACCGCTCGAGGTGTCCATGTGGGCGAGGATGTCCTCCTCCGAGAAGGGGACCGCGGTCACGACGAGGTTCATGCGGACGACGTGGGGGATCGGCGCCGTCTTGCCCTCGTACTCGGCGCGGATCTTGCGCGCCTGATCCAGCCATTCGTCGCTGAGGAACGGGTACGACGCCATTTCGTTTGTGCTCCTTCGTCTTCGGTCTCGCTCGTTTGGTGCGCCTCTGTCGCCCCGCCCGGAGCCTTCTGGCCGCCGGAACCCTACTCCCCTCGCCAGTAGGCTGCCGATTCGTGACCCACCCCATCATCCCCGGTGCAGAGCCCTATTCGGCCACCGGCGACGCGCGCGGCGCACTCGTCCTCCACGGGTTCACCGGCAACCCCCAGTCGATGCGCGGGTTGGCCCTCGCGCTGGCGGACGCCGGTTTCACGGTGGAGCTGCCACTGCTTCCCGGCCACGGCACCGACATCTCCGACATGGTGCCGACCCGGTGGCCCGAATGGTGTGAGGCGGCCGACGACGCGTTCACCGCGTTGGCGGCCCGTTGCGACGCGGTGGCGGTGGTCGGGCTGTCGATGGGCGGGAGCCTCGCCGTCTGGTTGGCGGAGCATCATCCCGAGGTGGCGGCGTTGGCGGTGGTGAACCCCCTGGTGACCCCACCCGACACGGCTACGACAGGGTTCATCGAGGCCATGATCGAGGGCGGCGACGAGATCGCGCCGGGCATCGGCTCGGACATCGCCATGGAGGGCTCGGTCGAGTCCGCGTACCCCGAATTGCCGCTACGGGCGGCGTTGTCTCTCTTCGAGGGCGTCGAGGAGGTCGAGGCGAAGCTCGGCTCGGTGGCCTGTCCCGTGTTGGTGTTCACCAGCAAGCAGGACCACGTGGTCGACCCCACGTCGAGCGACGTGCTCCTGGAGCGGGTGAAGGGGCCGATCGAGCAGGTCGTTCTCGAACGGAGCTACCACGTCGCGACGCTCGACTACGACAAGGACGAGATCGAGGCACGCACGGTCGAGTTCCTCAGCGGCGTGCTGGCCGCCGTGAGTCCGTGAGCGACGAGCGGGTCACCAGCTCGCTCAGCCGCGACGACGTCATCCACGTCGCGCACCTGGCCCGCCTGGACCTGACCGAAGACGAAGTCGAGCTCTTCACGGCCCAGCTCCGCACCGTGCTGGACCACGCGGCGGACGTCGCGTCGCTCGACCTCTCGCACTTGGAGCCGTCGTCGCACCCCATCGCGCTCGAGAACGTGCTGCGCAGGGACGAGCCTCGTCCCAGCCTCGACCGCGACGAGGTCCTGGCGGCCGCGCCTGCGGTGGAGGATCACCGCTTCCGGGTGCCGCGCATCGGCGGTCAGGCACCGTGACCTCTTCGGCGGTGTCGCTGGCCGCGGAGGTGCGCTCGGGCGTTCGTTCGGCCCGCGAGGTCACCGATGAGGCGCTGGCCGCAGTCGCGACCGATGATGCCCGCTTCCACACGTTCCTCGACGTGATGGAGGATGCGGCTCGGGCGCAGGCCGATGCGGTCGACGCCGCAGTGGCCGCGGGAGAGGACCCGGGCCCGCTGGCCGGGGTGCCCGTCGCCCTGAAGGACAACCTGTGCACGCGCGGGTTCGCGACGACCTGCGGGTCTCGGATCCTCGAAGGATGGCGACCGCCCTACGACGCCACGGTCGTCGAGGCGCTGCGGCGCGCCGGTGCGGTCGCGCTAGGCAAGACGAACATGGACGAGTTCGCCATGGGTTCGTCGACCGAGAACTCCGCCTTCGGCCCGACGAGGAATCCTCGTTCCACCGAGAAGGTCCCCGGCGGCAGCAGCGGCGGATCGGCGGCTGCGGTCGCCGCCGGCTTCGCGCCGCTCGCCCTCGGCTCGGATACCGGCGGCTCGATTCGGCAGCCCGCCGCCCTCTGTGGTGTCGTCGGGATGAAGCCGACGTACGGCCGGGTGTCTCGCTATGGGCTGGTGGCCTTCGCAAGCTCGCTCGACCAGATCGGGCCCTTCTCCACCACGGTCGAGGACGCCGCGCTCCTTTTCGACGTCATCGCCGGGCACGACCCGATGGACAGCACGTCGTTGCCGTCGACACCGGAACCGACGTCGCCCGGCCTCGGCGACGGCGTCGAGGGGATCCGGATCGGTTTGTGCCGCGACCTGGTCGACGGGTGCGCGGCGGACGTGGCCGCACGGGTGCAGGAGGCGGCCGACGCACTGGCGAGCGCGGGCGCGAAGGTCGAGGAGGTCTCGGTGCCCGAGTTCTCCTACGGCCTCTCGGCGTACTACCTCATCGCGCCGGCCGAGGCGTCCTCGAACCTTGCCCGCTACGACGGCGTGCGGTACGGGCTTCGGGTGGACGGTGACGACGTCGAGGCGATGAACACGGCCACTCGGACGGCCGGGTTCGGGGCGGAGGTGAAGCGCCGGGTCATGCTCGGGACCTACGCCCTGTCCGCCGGGTACTACGACGCCTATTACGCGCAGGCGCAGCGGGTGCGGACGCTCGTCATGCGGGCCTTCGACCGTGCCTACGAGTCCTACGACGTCCTTCTCGGGGCGACGGCGCCGACGACGGCGTTCGACCTGGGGGCCAAGGTGGATGACCCCATGGCGATGTACATGAACGACGTCTGCACGATCCCCTCCAATCTCTCGGGGCATCCTGCGATCTCGGTGCCCTTCGGCACGGGCGACGACGGCTTGCCCGTCGGCGTGCAGGTGCTGGCGCCGGCGCTGGGCGAAGCCATGTTGTTCCGGGTCGCCCGTGTCGTGGAGGCGTGCGCGCCATGAGCGAGTGGGAGACCGTGATCGGGCTCGAGGTGCACAGCGAGCTCGCGACGAAGACCAAGTTGTTCTGCGGGTGCCGCAATGCGTTCGGCGACGAGCCCAACGTCAACATCTGCCCGACCTGCATCGGGCTCCCGGGCTCACTGCCGGTTCTCAACGAGCAGGCCGTCGAGCTGGCCATGCGGATCGGTACGGCGCTCCACTGCGAGATCCGACCGTCCGAATTCGCCCGCAAGAACTACTTCTATCCCGACCAGGCCAAGGACTATCAGATCAGCCAGTACGACCTGCCCCTGAACGTCGACGGGTGGTTGGATCTGCCCGACGGCTTCCGGGTGGGCGTGACGCGGGCGCACATGGAGGAGGACACCGGCAAGCTCACCCATGTGGGCGCGAGTGGCCGTATCAACGCGGCTGAGCACGCGCTGGTCGACTACAACCGCTCGGGCGTGCCGCTGGTCGAGATCGTCAGCGAGCCCGACATGCGCACGTCGGCACAGGCTCGGGCGTATGCATCGGAGTTGCGCTGGATCCTCGTGGCGACGGGGGCGTCAGACGGCCGGATGGAGGAGGGGTCCATGCGGGTCGACGCCAACGTCTCTGTCCGTCCGACCGGCAGCCTCGAGTTCGGCACCCGCTGCGAGATCAAGAACCTCAACTCGTTTTCCTCGCTCGGTCGTGCGATCGACTACGAGGTGGCCCGCCAGATCGCGCTCCTCGAGGGAGGCGGCGTGGTCGTTCAGGAGACCCGCCATTGGGACGAGTCGGCGGGGCGTACGGACGCGCTGCGGTCGAAGGAAGAGGCGAACGACTACCGCTATTTCCCCGAGCCCGATCTGGTGCCGTTGGCACCCGACGCCCCGTGGCGCGACCGGGTGCGGGGCTCGCTGGGGGCCATGCCGGCCGACCGGCGTGCCGCGCTGGTGACCGCGCTCGGCGGTGACCCCAGCGCAGCCGAGCTCGACCAGATCAACGCGGTCGTCGACCTGGGCCTCGACGGGCTGGTCAACGCAGCGTCAGACAAGGGAGCGCCTCCGGCGCTCGCGCTGGTGCGCGCCGCCAACGAGGTCGCGGCGCAAAGCGAGGCCGGGTTGCGTCTCGACTCGGGTTCGTTTGCGTCACTGCTGGCCCTCGAGTCCGGCGGGCAGCTGTCGGCCACCCAGTCCAAGGCCGTGCTGGCCGCCCTCCTCGAACAGGGCGGCGGCGACCCGGCCGCGGTGGCGAAGGAAATGGGCTTCGAAGCCATGGGCGCTGACTCGTTGGCCGCAGTTGTCGACGACGTCGTCGCGGCGAACCCCGACGAGTGGGCGCGTTTCCTCGATGGTGACGACAAGCTCATGGGGTTCTTCACCGGCAAGGTGATGAAGGCGACGTCGGGCAACGCCAACGGCAAAGAGGTCGCCGCCGAGCTCCGTCGCCGCCGCGGCTAGGACGCGAGCGGCTCCTTCACGTAGCGGTCGAGCGTCGGTCCGACCCAGCGCCCGATCTGCTTGGGCGATGCCGTTGACATCGGTGGCACGCGCAGGATGTAGCGGGCAAAGGCCAGCCCCATCAGCTGTGACGAGACCATGGCGGTGCGACGCCGCCGCACCGTCTCGGTTTCGTCGTCGTTGTGCCGCAGGACGCTCCATACGCGCTCGTTGACGAATTCGCGCATGGCATCGGCCACCTTGGTCGAGGCGGCCATGGCGGAGAGACACGAGGCGAACGACGACCCGGTGCCCTCGGCGAGGTCCCACATGGTGAGGAAGCCCTCGATGGTGCGGGAGCCCGAGTACTCAGCTCCGGCGGCGTGCTCCTTCACCTGCCTCGGGTCGAAGGGCAGCGCCATGGCGGCCACGAACAGGCTGGCCTTCCCGTCGAAATAGTGGTGGACCAGCGCAGGGTCGACACCGGCTTCGCGGGCGACGCCGCGCAGGCTGGCGCCGTCATAGCCTTTGTCGGCGAAGACGCGCTTGGCCGCCTCGACGATCTCACCCCTGGTGTCCGCGTTGCCCGGCCGGCGCCCGACGGCACTCACCGCCGTGGCGCCGCGAATTGCCGGGTCAACAGGTATTCACCAGCGGGGAATTCTGTGTTAGAACTCATCAGTGATGAATCATAGGACGGTGAACGGGTGAGCGGCACGGACATCAGCCCCGAGACCAGGGTCACGGCGCTCGGTCGCCTGGCGGGCCGGTGCTACGACCACCGCCGGCTCGTGCTCGTGCTGTGGATCGGCGCAATCATCGGCATCACGGTCATCTCGGTGACGGTGGGCACCACGTTCAAGAACAAATTCACCGCCGGCAACACCCCGTCGCAGCAGGCGCAGAACATCCTCCAAGAGCGCTTCCCGTCGAAGTCGGGCGACACCGCCGACATCGTGTTCCGCACGTCGACGCCGATCGCCGCCAACCAGGCGGCGATCACCGGCGTCATCGACAAAGTGCGACCGCTTCCCTATGTCCAGGCCATTACCAGCCCGTTCTCGGCGCAGGGAGCACACCAGATCGCGCCAAGAGGTGACATCGCTTACGCCGAGATCCAGTTCACGACGGACACCGCCGACATCCCGACTGGCGCAGTGAAGACGGTCATCTCCAAGGCGCAGGGCACGGCGACCCAGGGGGTGAAGGTGGAGTTGGGCGGAAGTCCGATCTCCGCCGCCGCCACCGCAGCGCCGGGACCGAGCGAGGGCATCGGCATCACGGCAGCGCTGCTGATCATGCTGCTGGCGTTCGGCTCGGTGGTGGCGATGGGGCTCCCGGTGATAACCGCCCTGGCTGGGCTCGGCATCGGCATCGCCCTGCTGGAACTGCTCACCCACGTGTTGACGGTGCCCACCTTCTCACCCGAGATGGCGATCATGATCGGCCTCGGCGTCGGCATCGACTACGCGCTCTTCATCGTGACTCGGTACCGACAAGGCATCTTCGAGGGCCGGACGCCGCGCGACGCGGTGATGACGTCCCATATGACCGCAGGGCGGTCGGTCATGTTCGCTGGCACGACGGTCGTGATCTCCCTGTTCGGGCTGTACCTCATTCAGCAGCCCTACATGATCGGGCTCGCCACCGCCTGCATCGCGGCTGTGCTGATGGTGCTCTTGGCGGCGCTGACGCTCCTCCCGGCGATGCTCGGGTTCGCCGGCAACGTGATCGACAAGCTGCACATCCCTGGGCTGCTCCAGAGCGGCGGGCCCCCGCCGGAGAACGGGTTCTGGCATCGCTGGAGCCGGTTCATCCAGAGACGGGCCTGGTTCACCGGCATCGCGGCGGTCCTCGTCCTTGTGGCGCTTGCACTCCCGCTGTTCAGCATGCGGCTCCAGTTCACCGACGCCGGCAACGACCCTTCGAGTCTGACCACGCGCCAGGCCTACGACCTCCTGGGCCAGGGATTCGGCCCCGGGTTCAACGGTCCGCTCATCGTCGCGGTCGCCATGAACGGGCCTTCGGACGTGCCGACGGTGCGGCACCTCGAGCGCGCCCTCTCCTCCGGGGTGCCGGGCGTCGCCTTCACGGCTCCGGCGCAGTTCAACGCGAGCGACACGGGTGCCCTCATCCCGGTCATCCCGACGACCTCGCCGCAGGCGTCGCAGACCGTCGACCTCGTGAACCGTCTGCGTTCCGACGTGATCCCGCCCATCGCCGACGGGACCGGCGTGAACGCGCAGGTCGGCGGGGAGACCGCGGCGTCGATCGACGCCGCCAACTTCCTCGGCCACCGCCTCTACATCGTGATCGCCGCGGTGCTGATCCTGTCTTTCCTGCTCCTCATGGTCGTCTTCCGCTCGCTGGTCCTTCCGCTCAAGGCGGTGATCATGAACCTGCTGAGCGTCGGTGCGGCCTACGGGGTGATGGTGGCCGTGTTCCAGTGGGGCTGGGCGGGGAGCGTGATCGGCATCGGCGAGAAGGGGCCGATCGACCCCTGGATCCCCGTGGCGATGTTCGTCGTCCTCTTCGGCCTCTCCATGGACTACGAGGTCTTCCTGCTCTCGCGCATCCGCGAGGAGTGGCTGCGCACGGGCGAGAACTCGACCGCAGTGGCGGACGGCCTGGCCGTCACCGGCCGCATCATCACGGCCGCGGCGGCGATCATGTTCTGCGTCTTCGGCTCGTTCATCATCAAGGACCCGCTCCACATCCTCAAGGTGTTCGGTCTCGGGCTGGCGACAGCGGTGCTGATCGACGCCACCCTGGTCCGCATGGTGCTCGTCCCGTCGATCATGGAGGTGCTCGGGCCTGTCAACTGGTGGCTGCCCCGCTGGATGGACCGCTCGATGCCCAAACTTGGGATCGAGGTCACACCGACCCCGACCCCCACTCCTACTCCGGCATCGACGCCGGTGCCCACGCCCGCCTGACCTGCACATGGGCGGCCGTATGCTTGCGCCCCATGAGCAGCGAACAACCGGTGTCCACGTTCGTCTCGTTGAACCCGGGGCGCGACGTGCAGCGGGTCGGCACCGCCGAATTCCTCGGTGAGGACGTCCAGAAGATCCACGATCCCGTGTGGGCGGTCATCGGGAACCTCGGCGACAGCCAGTGCTACCTCGGCGTCCCCGAGAAGGTGCAGATCATCCAGTCCGCGCTGTCGCGGCGCATTGCGGAGGACGACCTCGCGGTCCGGCTGATTCCACCGGCGTTCACCCTGGGCGTCTCGGACGGCCAGCTCAACGGCACGCCGGAGATGCGCTTCTCCCTCGTCGGACGGGAGCTCGTCCACGACGTCGCCGACGTGCACCTCGTCGCGAACAAAGTCGCCGGGCTCGTCGCCGTCGTCGCGTGCGACAAGCCGCCCGTCGGCACGCTCGCCGCCATCCTCGAGAACGACACCCCCGCCGTCATCCTCTCGGACGGGCCGATCCGGCCCGGGATCGACCCGGAGACCGGAGCGCCGATCGACATCGTCGCTGCCTTCCAGGTCGCCGACCAGGATGAGGCCGTCCGCGCCCGTTATGCACTGCACGCCTGTCCAGGCCAAGGCAGCTGTGGCGGCATGTTCACGTACAACACGATGCAAACGTTCATCGCGGTGCTCGGGCTCGAGCCGCTGCACATGGTCGCCCCGCCGTCCGACGACCCGCGTCGGCTGGCCGAGTTCCCCGACGAGCTCGTCGACTGCCTGTTGGCCATGCGCGGTCGGAGTATCACGCCCCGTGCCATCGTCACGCCTTCCGCGCTCCGCAATGCGTTGACCGTGGCCATCGCCATGGGCGGCTCCACCAACGTCGCGTTGCATAGCGTCGAGATCGCCCGGGCCGCGGGGATCGACCTGTGGGCCGAGGTGCTCAGCCAGGCCGAGTTCAACGACCTGGCTCGCCGCTTGCCGGTGCTGGTCAACATGCGGCCGTTCGGCGATTACTCCATGGTGGACGTCGACGCCAAGGGCGGGCTGCAGGTCATCGTCAAGGAGCTCCTCGACGCCGGCTTCCTCGACGGCGAGGCCCTCACGTGCACCGGCGAGACACTGGCCGAACAGGTTCGTCGGCTCGACCCGCCGTCACCGGACCAGGACGTCATCTACTCGGTCGACAAGCCCTTCAAGGAGACGGGCGGGCTCCGCCTGCTTCGGGGGAACCTTGCGCCGGAGGGTGGCGCGATCCTCAAGGTTGCCGGTGTCGAACGAGGCGTGCAGGACGGCGTGTTCACCGGAAAGGCCCGCGTGTTCAACAGCGAGCGCGCCCTCGTCGAGGCTCTCGACCAGCAGCCGGACAGCTTTCAGGACAATGACATGGTGGTGATCCGCTACGAAGGCCCCCGGGGTGCGCCGGGCATGCCGGAGCTGCTCGACCCCACGTCGCGGATCACCGCGTTGTGCCGCGAACGCGACATCACCATCGCGCTGATGACCGACGCGCGGTTCTCCGGTGGATCGGTCGGACTGGTGATCGGCCACGTCGCGCCGGAAGCCTTCCTCGGCGGGCCCATCGCGCTCGTCGAGCAGGGTGACACCATCGTGATCGACGTCACGAACGACCGCATCGACTGCGCACAGCTCGACGAGCCGGGCTTGCTCGAGGCGCGGGCTGCGTCCTGGCGGGAGGAAGTCGAACGCAACGGTGGAGTCCACCCGGACGCCGTCCTCGTCACGGACCGGGTGTTGGCCCGGATGCGAGCGACCGCGCTGCCGGCGCTCTTGGGCGGGGGCATGGCTACACCGCCGCCGGCCTGATCGGGGACGCCGGAGCTACTTCTGGGTGGTGCCGTGCAACGCGTCCGTCCGGATCGAGCCGAACGTGTCCCAGAGCTCATCGGCAGGGACGGGGTGCCCGTAGAAGAACCCCTGCACCGACTCGCAGCCGATCGCCTGGAGCGCACCGGCCTGTTCCGCCGTCTCCACACCCTCGGCGACCACGGACAGATTCAGCGAGTGCCCCAGGTTGACCAAACCCTGCACGATGGCCGCGCTCCGACAGTCGTCGGAATCGAGCGTCGAGACGAAGCGGCGGTCGATCTTGATCCCCGTGATCGGCAGGTCTTGGAGCCATGAGAAGTTGGAGTAGCCCGCCCCGAAGTCGTCCAGGCTGAGGCACACACCCAGGTCCCGGAGCGATCGCATGACCACTTCGGCGACTCCCACGTCGAGCAAGGCCTCCTCGAGGATCTCGAAGCCGAGGAGCTCCGGGGGAAGGCCGGTGCGCGTCAGCACGTCGACCACCAACGCAGGAAAGCCCGGATCGGCGAGTTGTTGCGGGGACACGTTGACCCAGAGACGGAAGGGACCCGAAAGCTTGTCCTCTTCCCGCCACCGTGCAAGATCCCTCGTCGCCTGCTCCAACACCCAGGTGCCGATCGGAGTGATGAGCCCGCTGTCCTCGGCAACGGGCAAGAACTTCTCGGGAAGGACCCGCCCGTGACCCGGACGATCCCATCGCAGCAGCGCCTCGGCCGCCACGACGTCCTCCGTCAACGGGTCGACGATCCCTTGGTACAGCAGCAGCAAGGCGCCGGACGCCAGTGCAACGGGGAGCTCACGTTCGATCTCGAAGCGTTCCCTGACCTGGGCGCGCATCTCATCGTCGAAGAGCTCCCAACGTCCCCGCCCGCCCTCTTTGGCGCGGTACATCGCGGTGTCCGCGTTGCGCAGCAACGTCTCGGCCGAGTGGCGCCGGAGTCCCGGCACGGTCATGGCGATGCCCACGCTCGCGCTGATCCCGTAGTCGGACCCGTCGATCTCGATCGGTTTTTGGAAGGTGTCGAGGAGGTGCTGGGCAATGGCGCAGGCCTCGTTGGAACCCCTGACATCCGGGCAGATGACGACGAACTCGTCGCCGCCGAAGCGAGCGACGCTGTCCGTCTTCCGGCACGATGCGCTCAGGCGGTGGGCGACTTCCTGCAGCACCCGGTCGCCGACCTGATGGCCGAAGAGGTCGTTGACCACCTTGAAGCGGTCGAGATCGAGGAAGTACAGCGCCACGGAGCGTCCGCTGCGATGACTGAGCGCCAGACTCTGTTCGAGACGGTCGTCGAGCAGGGCCCGGTTGAGCAGGCCCGTCAACGGGTCGTACATCGCCTGGTACGCGTTGATCTGCTTCAACCGGTGGACAAGGTCCCGGTTCTGCTTGAACAGGCGGCGTCGCGTCAGGGCGTCGGCGACGCTCTTTTGAAACTGCTTCGGCGCGACCGGCTTGATGAGGTAGGCGTCGAGCTGTCCCACCGCCGCGATCGCGGTGTCGAGCGTGGCGTAACCCGTCAACAAAAGAACGGGGATCTCGGGATCGTGGGCCTTGACGTCCTGGGCGAGGTCTATGCCGGTGCCGTCGGGCAACTGGTAGTCGACGACGACCACGGCCGGCGTGTGGATCGCGACCAGTTTCCGCCCCTCGTCGACCCGCCCTGCGGTGATCGTCTCGATCCCCTCCATGCGGAGGACCTCGACCAGCGTGTCGCGGATCTGCTCGTCATCGTCGACGATCAGGACGGTCTCCGTCTGGTCAGGTGCGCCGTAGAGGTCTGTCATGCGCCCTCGTCGTCGATCGCAGCTCTGACCTCGTCGAGCAACTGCCGGGGCGCAACGGGCTTCATCAAGTGGGAGAAGACCTTGTGTCCGACACTCCGCTTGTCTTCGCCTTCGAACCGGTACGCGGACATCAGGATTACGTTCGGTGGTGAATCAAGGGCCTGGAGGACCTCGATGCCGGTCCGCCGGGGCATGCGGATGTCGAGAAGCAGGACCGTCACGCTGCCCGATTCCAACATGTCGAGTGCGTCCTGACCGTCGACCGCCTCGGCGACGGAGTAGCCGGCGGAGCGCAGGATCTGCACCACAGAGGTGCGGACGGGCTCTTCGTCGTCCACGACGAGCACGTCGGCCAGGAGGACGCTGTTCACTTCGACGCCATTTCCTTGACGGGCAGGACCACGGTCGCCCGCACCCCTCCGGTCGCCGCGTTCTCGAGCGAGATCTCGCCGCCGTGGGCCTGGACGAGCCGCTGCACGATGGCCAGGCCCAGT
Organism: Acidimicrobiales bacterium; assembly: GCA_036491435.1. Lineage (GTDB taxonomy): Bacteria > Actinomycetota > Acidimicrobiia > Acidimicrobiales > RAAP-2 > Bog-473. The sequence goes on along the minus strand of DASXBZ010000012.1, from coordinate 5,739 downwards.
CCGGTCCCGCTGTCCTTGGTGGTGAAGAAGGGTTCGAAGATCCGCTGCATGGTGGTGTCTTGAATCCCGTTCCCGCTGTCCTCGACGACGATTGTCGCATGGCCGTCGGTGCAGGACGCCCCGAGACGGACGGTCCCACCGTCGGGCATGGCCTGGTACGCGTTGGTGACCAGATTCGTGAGCACCTCGGCCAGTTGGCCGCGGTCGCCGACCACCGAGCACGGCGTGACCTCCAAGTCGACCTGGACGTGTTCGGGGTGAGGTGTCGCAGAGAGGACCTCGTCGACCAGGTCGGGCACGTCGATCTCGCTCACGACCATCTCACGGGGACGGACGAAGGCGGTCAGGTCGTCGGCCAGCACGGCAGCCTTGGAGGTCTCACGCTCCGCCATCGACAGGTACTTCTCTGCGGTCGGCGACAGTTCCTCACCGAGATCGCCACGGACGATGAACAGCGCGTTGGTGACCGCCGCCAGGGGGTTGCGGAGCTCATGGCCGATCACCGAGGCCATCTCACCGACCGCGGAGAGCCGCTCTTGCTGGACGAGCGCGTCCTGCGTCGTCTTGAGCTCGTGGAGCGACGCGTTCAGGTCAGCGGTGCGCTCCTCGACGACGGCTCGGGCGTAGCGGTGGCGTCGTTGGACGGTTTCGATCGTGACGGTGACGACGAGTGCGATGAGCAGGCCCATGATGAGCAGGATCCACGGTCCCGAGGACGCGAGGCCCGAGACGAACGGGGTGCGGGCGTTCGCCACGACGGTCCATTTCGAGGCACCGATGTGTACCGGCGCGCTCGCCGACGGCTGGGCCAGCGGGATCGCCTTGGTCGAGGCGATGAGCAAGTTGGAGGACATGGGCGGCCCAGGTCCGTACAACGCGACGTTGAGGCTACTGAAGGCGGGACCGATCGCCGTCGCGATGTTGATGTGCACCGGGATCATGAACTGCTCGTACACGTAGAGCCCGTTCGAGGCCGGAACGGCGAAGCGCGCGACGCTCGTCTTGCCGTTCGACGTGACCGGTCCGCTGATGACGTCCGTGCCTTTGGCTCTTTGGACGGTCGCGAGGGCGGCGCCGCTCAGCGTCTCGCCGGGCTGGAGGCCGCTGCCAGAAGTGGCCAGCACGACGTAGCGGTCCCCCTCCTTGCGGATCAGGACATTGTCCACAGCCTGACTGGTCTTGCCGTCAGGGTTCACGAAATTGACGAATGCGACCGGATCGTCGTGGGTGAATGTCTTCACCGCCGCGGCGTCGCTCGAGAGGCCGGTGATGATGCCCCCGAACACCGACGACGCCGTCTCCGCGGCGTCGGTGGTGTTGCTGGTGAGCAGCGCGTTCTCCTGCTGGTCGAGGCTGTGCTGGAGGAAGAAGTAACCGCCGATGCTCAGCAGGACGAGGATCGCCCCGATCAGGAGGGCGATCCAGGACGGGCGCCAGCGGTGTTTCACGACAGCGTCCATTGCGCGCACCTGTCGGCGAACCGCCCTTCGCCCTGGGCCAAGTCACTCGCCGCGTTCTCAGCGGGTGGGGCCAGTTTCATGGATTTCCCCCAAAGACGGTCGTAGCCGCTCCCCGCTACGAGTCTCTCCGGTAGACATTCTTCCACAAGACCTGGACGAATCGTTCAGCGGTGCTCCGGGGGCAAACGGGTGTTCGCCCGGCGGGAGGCGCTACATCCCCTTGACGAGACCCACGGTGTTGCCCTGGGGGTCGGTGAACATGGCGATGGAAGGGCCGCCAGGGATGTCGGTGGGGTCCATCACCTTCGTGCCGCCCAGGGCAACGGCCTTGTCCAGGCTGGCCTGCAGGTCGTCGGTATTGACGTAGAACGTCAGGAACGACGTGCCGTCCTGGCTGGCGCTGACGCCGCCGCCGATGCCGGGAGCGATGGGCGTCACGATGCCGTAGTTCGGCGGGTTGTTCGAGTCGATCTGCCAGCCGAAGAGCTCGGTGTAGTACCTCTGGAGGGCGGGCCCGTCGGGGCCGAGGATCTCGAAGTGCACGACCGGGTGTTCCATAGTTCTGTCCTTTCGGGTGTGGTTGGGGTGCGAGATGACGCCACGCGCGGCGCGGCGAAAGCCCGGCTGGCCGAGTCTGCTCCGTGCGTGTGACGGCGGCGAGGGACGCCCCGGGGAGGGTGAGGGCAGGAGGGAGGGGTTGTCCACCCTGGAAAGGCGTGGCAGAATGGCGGGGCTATGACCGCGCGCCCGACCCGGCCCGAGACGATTCTGGTAGTCGTAACGTAGAGGCGCGCCCGCACATCGCTACGCGCCTCTCGACCTCCCGATCCGGGGGGTCGTTTCAATTCTCGGACAATTTTCGCCGCACGAACCACGCACGAACCACGTAGGAACAGGAACAGGGGACCGAAATGAAGATGACAGGGGCCCAGGCCCTCATCAAGAGCCTCGAGATGCAGGGGGTCGACGTCATGTTCGGCCTGCCCGGCGGCGCCATCCTGCCCGTGTACGACCCGATCATCGACTCGTCGATCCGCCACATCCTGGTCCGCCACGAGCAGGGCGCCGGCCACGCCGCCGAGGGGTACGCCATGGTCACGGGCAAGCCCGGGGTGGCGATGGTGACGAGCGGCCCCGGTGCCACCAACATCGTGACGCCGCTGGCGAACGCGTACATGGACTCGACGCCGCTCATCGTGGTGTCGGGGCAGGTGGCCACGCCGGCCATCGGCACCGATGCGTTCCAGGAGTGCGACATCACCGGCGTGACGATGGGCATCACGAAGCACAACTGGCTCATCAAGGACGTCGACGACATCCCGCGGGTGGTGGCCGCCGCCTTCCACGTCGCGACGACCGGGCGGCCGGGGCCGGTGCTCATTGACTTGCCGAAGGACATCTCGAACCAGACCATGGAGTGGTACTGGCCGACGTCCGTGGAGGAGCTCGACCTTCCGGGCTACCACCCGGTGACGTTCGGCGACCCGGTGCTGGTGGCACAGGCGGCCGAGCTGATCGCGGCGTCGAAGCGGCCGGTGCTGTACGTGGGCGGAGGCGTGTTGAAGGCGCGGGCGGCCGAGGCGCTGCGGGCGCTGGCCGAGCGGACGGGCATCCCGGTCGTGACCACCCTGATGGCCCGGGGCGCGTTCCCGGACTCGCACCCCCAGGCGCTGGGCATGCCCGGCATGCACGGCCACTACACCGCGGTCACCGCCATGCAGCGGAGCGACCTGCTGATCAACCTCGGCGCCCGGTTCGACGACCGGGTGACGGGGAAGATCTCGTCGTTCGCCCCTGAGGCCAAGGTGATCCACGTCGACATCGACCCGGCCGAGCTCGGCAAGGTCCGGGTGCCCGACGTGGGTATCGCCGGCGACTGCCGCCAGGTCATCGGCGAGCTGCTGCTGGCGATGGACGCCCGCGACGCCGTGGGCGAGGGACTGGTCGGCGACCTCGACGCGTGGTGGCGCCAGATCCACGAGTGGCAGGAGCGCTTTCCCTTGCATTACACGGAGACGGAGGGCGGTGCGATCAAGCCGCAGAACGTCGTCGAGCAGCTGCGGGACGCGGCGACCGAGGACACCATCGTCGTGGCCGGGGTGGGCCAGCACCAGATGTGGGCCTCGCAGTACTGGAAGTTCGAGCACCCCTACACCTGGGTCAACTCGGGCGGCGCCGGGACGATGGGCTTCGCCGTGCCGGCGTCCATCGGGGCGAAGGTCGGCCGGCCCGACCGCACCGTGTGGGCGATCGACGGCGACGGCTGCTTCCAGATGACGGCGCAGGAACTCGTCACGGCCAGCGCCGAGCAGATCCCGGTGAAGATCGCCATCCTCAACAACGCCTACCTGGGCATGGTGCGCCAGTGGCAGGAGATGTTCTACGGGGAGCGCTACTCGGAGGTCTACCTCTCGCCTGACCTGCCCGACTACGTCAAGTGGGCCGAGGCCATGGGGTGCGTCGGCATCCGGGCGGAGTCGCCCGAGGACGTGGGCCCGGCGATCGAAAAGGCGAATTCGATCGACGACCGCCCGGTCGTGGTCGACTTCCGCACCGACGCCTTCGAGAAGGTGTTCCCGATGGTGCCTGCGGGCGCGTCGAACGACGACATCGTGGTGCACCCGGACCAGACGGCCGGGGCGGGGACGGGGGCGGCCCGATGAGCGCGGCCTCGACCTCGTCCAACGTCACGGCGCTCAGGAGCGCCGGCAAGGGCCCGTCGCCGCGCCACCACATCCTGTCCGTGCTCGTGGAGAACAAGGCCGGCGTGCTGGCCCGGGTGGCGGGCCTGTTCAGCCGGCGCGGCTTCAACATCTACTCCCTCGCCGTCGCGCCGACCGACGAGGACGAGCACTTCAGCCGGATCACGATCGTGGTCGACGTGGAGTCCGCGCCGCTCGAGCAGGTCATCATGCAGCTCGACAAGCTCGTCAACGTCGTCTCCATCGGCGAGCTCTCGCCGTCGGAGGCGGTCGAGCGCGAATTGGTGCTGGTGACGGTCGCCGTCGGACCGACGGAGCGCTCGCAGGTGATCCAGCTCGTCGGCGTGTTCGGCGGCGAGGTGGTCAGCGTGGGGGCGGACCGGCTCACCGTCATGCTGGCGGGCCGTCCCGAGAAGATCGACGACTTCGAGGGGCTGCTCGAGCAGTACACGGTCGTCGAGCTCCAACGGACGGGGCGGGTGGCCCTGCCTAAGCTGGAACGCCACTGATCACCGAGCACCGAGCGCACCGCAGACCGCAGACGCAAGAGGACGCAAGAGAAAGAGCGCAACCATGGCCACGCTGTACTACGAATCCGATGCCGACCCCACGCTGATCCAGGGGCGCAAGGTCGCCATCTTGGGTTACGGCTCCCAGGGGCACGCCCACTCGCAGAACCTGCTCGAGTCGGGGGTCGACGTGCGCGTGGCCCTGCGCGAGGGCAGCAAGAGCCGGCGCAAGGCCGAAGAGGCCGGGCTGCGGGTGACGTCGCTGGCCGACGCGGCGGCCGAGGCCGACGTGATCATGATCCTGCTGCCCGACACGGACCAGAAGGCGGCCTACGACGAGTTCGTCGCGCCGCACCTCAACGACGGCGACATGTTGATGTTCGCGCACGGATTCAACATCCGCTTCGGGCAGATCGTGCCGCCGGCGGGCGTGGACGTGACCATGGTGGCGCCCAAGGGACCGGGCCACCTCGTCCGTCGCACCTACACCGAGGGCGGAGGGGTTCCCTCCCTCGTCGCCGTCCATCAGGACGCGACCGGAAAGGCGCGCGACCTGGCGCTGTCCTACGCGCACGCCATCGGCGCCACGCGCGCCGGGGTGCTGGACACGACGTTCGACGAGGAGACCGAGACCGACCTTTTCGGCGAGCAGGTGGTGCTGTGCGGCGGGCTCACCGCGCTCGTGACCGCCGGGTTCGAGACCCTGGTGAACGCCGGCTATCAGCCGGAGTCGGCCTACTTCGAGTGCCTGCACGAGCTGAAGCTGATCGTCGACCTCATGTACGAGCAGGGGATCGCCGGCATGCGCTACTCGATCTCGGACACGGCCGAGTACGGCGACCTCACCCGCGGCCCGCGGGTGATCGACGATGCCGTCCGGTCCACCATGCAGGCCATCCTCGACGACATCCGCTCCGGCGCCTTCGCCGAGGAGTGGATCGCCGAGAACAAGGCCGGCCGGCCCAACTTCACGGCGCTGCGGGAGGCGGGCAAGGCCCACCAGATCGAGCAGGTCGGGGCCGAGCTGCGGGCCATGATGCCGTTCATCTCGGCCGGCAAGACCAAGGT
>DASXBZ010000011.1:0-9906 GCA_036491435.1 Acidimicrobiales bacterium | reverse complement strand
TCGGCGTGCACGCGCGCCAGATGCTCCTGCACCCACTCCTGGTCCACGACGCGCCGTCCGTCGGGCAGCTTCGTCGCCTGGGCCCAGGCCCGCACGTCGGTGAGCACGCGCTCGATGATCCCCGGCGAGCACAGCGTGACGCGCTCGTGGTTCAGCTGGTTCGTGATCAGGTTCCAGCCCTGGTTCTCCCCACCCACCAACGCGGTGGCCGGCACGCGCACGTCTTCGTAGAACGTGTAGTTGATGTTGTGGTCGCCGAGCAGCTTCATGGGGACGACGCGGATGCCCGGCGTGTTCATCGGTATGAGGAACATGGAGATCCCCTTGTGCTTCGCCACGTTGGGGTCCGTGCGGGTCGCGAGCCAGATGTAGTCCGCGTCACCCGCCAGGCTGGTGAAGACCTTGGCGCCGTTGATGACGTACTCGTCCCCGTCGCGCACCGCCCGCGTGGTGAGCGACGCCAGGTCGGTGCCGGCATTGGGCTCGGTGTAGCCGATGCAGAAGTGGATCTCACCCGCCAGGATCTTCGGCAGGAAGAACTCCTTCTGCTCCTGCGTGCCGAAGTTCATGATGGTGGGCCCGACGGTGTTGATCGTCAACATGGGGACGGGTGCGCCGCTGCGCATCGACTCGTCGAAGAAGATGAACTGCTCGATGGCGGAGCGCCCTTGCCCGCCCCACTCCTCGGGCCAGCCGATGCCGAGCCAGCCGTCCTGGCCCATCTGGCGTACGACCCGGCGCACCACCGGACCGATGCCGTGCGACTGCGACAGCTCCTGTTCGAGTTCGGGCGTGAGGAGGTTCTCGTAGTAGGCGCGCAGCTCGCTCTTCAGCGCCTGCTGCTCCTCGGTGTAGGCAATCTCCATTGGTGTCCCTCCCGGGATGGCGGGGGCGTGTCGCCCCTCGTCAACGCCACGTCGTCGCCGGCCCGCTCGCGAAGCTCGGCGCGGTAGAACACGTTACAGTCCGCTTCCCCAGGGCGGCCAATGTCAGCCCGGCCAGGCGTCTTGTACCGACGAGTAACCTGCTCCGCGGTCCTCGGGGCGAAGAGCCCTGGCCAGCGATCGAATCGAAGCGAGGAGCCCGTCACCATGCCTGAACCCGTCATCGTCGCCACCGGCCGCACGCCGATCGGGCGAGCCAACAAGGGATCGCTCGTCGAGTGCCGGCCCGACGACCTGAGCGCGCTCATCATCACGTCCGTGCTCGAGAAGCTGCCCCAGCTCGACCCGCAGACGGTGGAGGACGTGATCCTCGGTTGCGGCCAACCCGCGGGCGAAGCCGGGTACAACGTGGCGCGCGTGGCCGCCATCCTGGCCGGGCTGCCCGACGTCCCCGGCGTGACGGTGAACCGCTACTGCTCGTCGTCGCTGCAGACCATCCGCATGGCCGCCCACGCCATCAAGGCGGGTGAGGGTGACGTCTTCATCGCAGCCGGCGTCGAGACGGTGAGCCGGTACGCGCACGGCGCGTCGGACACCGGCCCCCACAACGCCGCCTTCGCAGACGCCGAGCAGCGCACGAAGGTGCGGACGCCGGCTGTCACCGAACCCTGGGCGCCGCCCAACGGCCTGCCAGACGTCTACATCGCGATGGGCCAGACGGCGGAGAACGTCGCCGAGTACGAGAAGGTCAGCCGCCAGGAGATGGACGAATTCGCGCTCCTGTCCCAGACGCGGGCGGTCGAGTCGCAGCAGAACGGTTTCTTCGAGCGGGAGATCATCCCGGTGACGCTCGCGGACGGCACCGTGGTGACGAAGGACGACGGGCCCCGGCCGAACACGACCCTCGAGGGCCTGTCCCAGCTGCAGCCGGTCTTCCGCGAGGGCGGCACCGTCACGGCCGGCAACGCCTGCCCCCTCAACGATGGCGCGGCGGCGGTCGTCGTGATGAGCGACAGCAAGGCCAAGGAGCTCGGCATCACCCCCCTGGCGCGCATCGTGGCAAGCGGGGTCTCGGGGCTCAACCCCGAGATCATGGGCCTCGGCCCGGTCGACGCCTGCCGCCAGGTCCTGGCGCGAGCAAAGATGAGCATCGACGACATCGACCTGGTGGAGATCAACGAGGCCTTCGCGGCCCAGGTGATCCCCTCGGCCAAGCACCTCGGCATCAGCTGGGACAAGCTCAACGTCCACGGCGGTGCCATCGCCCTCGGCCACCCCTTCGGCCAGACGGGCGCCCGCATCATGACCACGCTGCTCAACGGCCTCGAGGACGGGGGGAAGACCTTCGGCCTCGAGTCGATGTGCGTCGGCGGCGGTCAGGGCATGGCCATGATCGTGGAGCGCCTCAGCTAGATATCCCTCTCCGGGCGCGCCAACCAGGAGTTACCGCGGGGCGGCGTGAGCCTCCTCGACCGTGGGGGCAGGGCCCGGATCGACGCCCTCGCGGGCGGCCATTTCCAGCGAGACGAGCTCACCCAGCAGGGCGAGCTCGAAGAGGCTCCCGAGTGCATCGCGGTTGTCCGCCCACACCTCGACGACGTCGGCCATGACCTCTTCGGTCGCGGCACGGACGGATTCGAACAGCGCGGGAACGGGCGCCGGCTCGCCGTGGTGGCGCAGGAAGACCAGGGTCATGGTTTGGCGCGTGATGTCGCCACCCTGTCCCCATCCGGCCAACTCGTCATAGGTCAGCCCGGGCAACTCGGCGGCGAAGGCGGGCGTCTTGGCGTTGAGGTTGACGCACGACTTCCACCAGCGCGCGGCCACCGAGGCGATGCCGCTCGACCCGTAGACGAGCGGGATGGTCCGGCCGAACCGGCGGGCCAGCTCGGCCGCGGTACCCCTCTCCGCGACGAACGCATCGAGGCGAAGGGCCAGGAACTCAGCGGCGGCGTGCACCTCGGTGGAGCGATCAGGGAGCAGGCCCGCCGTGTGCAGCACGCCCAAGATCGACACCGTGGCGGGGCCGAAGTCGGCGCGGCCCGACGCTCCTTCTCGACCAAGCTGGCACCAGGGCAGGCCGGCGCCGGCAGCGAACCCCGCCAGCTCCTCGTCGTTCCCGATCCCGACGACGCGCGCGCCACGCGCCGTGGACTCGCGGGCCGCCGCCACGGCTTCGGGCGTGGCGCCGCACGCCACCACGACGACGAGGCAATCCGGCCCGACAAATCTCGGCACCTCCGGGTCGTGGCAGACGACGAAGGGCACCGAGAGCTGATCACTCGTGAGCGCCGCGGCGGCGGCGCAGGCCGCGCCACCGGTTCCCACGCCGCAGGCGACGACCGCTCGCACCTGCTCGACGGCTGCTGCACCCGACGCGTCGACGGCACGATGCGCCGCTTCGAGCGCGCCCGTCAGGTGTCCGGGCCAAGTACAGGTGGCCTCCCACATCCCCGCCGAATCGAGGCGGGGAGTCCGGCTCACCCCTCTGCCGGCCCGGTGGCTCGCACGCCGTCCTTCTCGGCCTTGGCAATCAACCGGTCGTGCTCGCCGCTGCTCACGTCCGCCGCCTCGTCCACCAACATGACCGGGACGCCGTCCTCCACCCGGTAGCTCTTCTTGAGTCGCGGGTTGTAGAGGATGTCCTCATCTTCGAACCAGAGGAGCGGTCCCTTGTCGGCCGGGCAGGCGAGGACGTCGAGCAAGAGGGGGTCGAGGCTCACTGGCAACTCCTTACTTCTTGTCCGCCGTCGAAGCGGAGTGGGCGGCGATCAGCTTCTGCACTTCGGCGACGTGCACGGCACATTGTTCGGGCGTACGGGCCTCGACGTTCAGGCGCAGGAGCGGCTCTGTGTTGGACGGGCGCACGTTGTACCACCAATCCGCGTGCTCCACGGTCAACCCGTCGAGCAGATCGACCGAGGCGCCGGCGGCCCGCTCGGCCTCGGCCATGGCGGCGACGGTTGCCGCGGGGCTGGCCACCTCGGTATTGATCTCGCCGGAGTCGGCGTAGCGGCGGAACGGCTCGAGGAGGGCCGAGAGCGGCTCTCGGCTCTTGCTGAGCAGCTCGAGCACCAGCAGCGCCGTGATGATGCCCGAATCGGCGCGGAAGTTGTCACGGTAGTAGTAGTGCCCCGAGTGCTCGCCGCCGAACACGGCGCCCGTCTCGGCCATCACCTTCTTGATGATCGAATGGCCGACCTGGGTGCGCACCGGGATGCCGCCCATCTCCGAGATCGTCTCGGGCACGACGTGCGAGCAGATGAGGTTGTAGAGGACCGTCTCGCCCGGGTGCTTCGTGAGCATCGATGCCGCCACGAGCGCGGTGGTGAGCGAGCCCGAGACCGGCTCAGCCTTCTCGTCGACGAGGAACACCCGGTCGGCGTCGCCGTCGAAGGCGAGCCCGATGTCGGCGCCGTGGTCGAGAACCGCTTTCTTCAGGTCGACCAGGTTCTCGGGTTGGATCGGATCCGCAGGATGGTTGGGAAAGTTGCCGTCGAGCTCCGGAAAGAGGATGTCGATCTTGAAGGGAAGCCGGCCGAACACGATCGGCACGACCAGGCCGCCCATCCCGTTGGCGGTGTCGGCCACGACCTTGAGTGGGCGCAACGAGGCGACGTCGACGAAAGAGATGACGTGATCGGCCCACTCCTCCAGCAGGTCGAGCTCGCGGCGGCCGCCCGTCAACGGCGGGACCGGTTCGCCGTACAGCTCCTCGGCCTCGGCCTCGATGTCGGCGAGCCCGGTGTCCCGCCCGATCGGGCGGGCTCCGGACAAGCAGAGCTTCATGCCGTTGTACCGCGCCGGATTGTGTGACGCGGTGAACATCGCGCCCGGCGCATCGAGATGGCCGGAGGCGAAATAGAGGAAGTCGGTGGAGGCGAGGCCGAGATCGGTCACCTCGACGCCCTCGGCCCGGACGCCGTCGGAGAACGCCCGCGAGAGCTCGACGCCGGACTGGCGCATGTCGCGGGCCACCAGGATCTCGGGCGCCCCGGCGAAGCGCGCCGTGGCCCGCCCGATGGCGAGGCACATGTCGGCGTCGAGCTGATCCGGCACCGTGCCGCGCACGTCGTACGCCTTGAAGACCTGGTCCATGCGGCTCACGGGGCCCCACCATAGGTGGCGCCCCGCAGGCCCCCGCCCGGCAGGACCATGCGCCCGGTGACCGCGTCGCGGCTCGGATCGTGGAGCGCCCATCCAGGGCGAAGAAGTGGCCGATGGCTAGAGTCGCCACCGGCCCAACGGGGACGATTCGTTTGGTGGTGAGGTGACGCCTTGGTGGTGACGAGGGGCATCGAGTCCGTCGTGCACGCGCCCGACGAGTTGCTCTGCCCGACAGCGCCGTTGTCGCTGCAGGTGGAGATCACGAGCCAGTGCAATCTCCGCTGCCGGATGTGCCCTCTCACGACGGGCGCGTCCTCCTCGGCGGGAAACGTGGGTCACATGACCGACGTCGTCTGGTCCGAGATCATGCCGCTCGCCCGCCAGGCCAAGCAGGTTTTCCTCGCCGGATTCGGTGAGCCGTTGACCAATCCGCGTTGCCTCGAACTCCTTCAGCAACTGAACGATGAAGGAATCCGCACGACGCTCAGCACGAACGGGCTGTCGCTGAATCCCACGACCGCGGGCCGGCTCGCCGCACTGCCCTATCTCGTCCACATCAACGTGTCGCTCGACGCGGCCGACACGACGACCTACCGCGACATCCGAGGGGGCAACCTCGACCGAGCGTTTGCCGGACTGTCGAACCTCGTCGCCGCCATGCCCGATACCAGTCGCGTCACGGTCTCGTGCGTGGCGATGCGGGAGAACATCGTAAAACTCGTCGACTTCCCACCGCTCCTCGAACGCCTCGGGGTCAGGACGTTGATCGTCCAGGGTCTCAACGACTACACGAGCTACAGCAAGAGTCAGAGCCTGGTCGGAACCGACCACCTCTCCGAACACCTCGATCGCCTGCGGGCCGCCTGCGAGGACCGGCGCATCGACCTCGTCCTGACCACGGGGGAGCGCACGACGGCCGAAGAGAACCAGCTGGGCTCGGTCTTGGCGCAGTACTACGGCGGCGACGCCGGCTCGGAATCCGAGACGCGCCAGTGCATGCTTCCATGGGAACAGCCCTACATCGACAAGGACGGTCGGGTCTTTCCCTGCTGCATTGCCGGCGCGAGCTCCCAGTCGCAACTCGGCCAACTCGGTCGTCCAGGTCAGGGCGGGCTCAGCGACATCTGGGTCGGCGACCCCTATCAGGCGTTCCGCAAGGCGTTGCTCGATCCCTCGACGACCCCCGCCGTGTGCCGGACCTGCACCATCGTTCCTGCCGGTCCGCACCCCCTCACGGCGTATCGAGCCACGTTCGAGGACGACGCGCGCGTCTTCAAGAGCAAGGCGCAGGTGACGGTCCGCTTCCGCAACACGGGTACCGAGACGTGGGGCCGCGGCACGGTAGAGGTCGGGACGGCGACGCCGTGGGACCGGGCCTCGGAGGCTGCACACGCGACGTGGCTGTCCGGCGTCAGGCCGTCTTCGTTCAGTGAGTCCTCGGTCGCGCCGGGAGAGACCGCAACCTTCACCTTCGCGACCTACGTGCCGGCCCGCCGGGCGCGTGAAGAGTTCCAACTCGTGGCGAACGGCTCTCAGTGGCTCCCGAACACCCGCTTCACGGTGGTGACGCCGACGGCGATGCGCCATCCGATGCGGACGTTGCACTGGATGGCGGGTCGGATCAGGCAGAGATTTCGCACACACCTCCCCACGCAGTAGCTCTCGTCGGCGCGCCCACGCCCGGAGTCAGTGGAAGAAGACGACGCTCCCGTTGACCGCGATGGCGATGATGGCGATCAGGTTGAACGAGGCGTGTGCAACCATGTTCATGCCGAGGCGTCCCGTGCGATACGAGACGGCCGCCAGCACGATGCCGAAGCCGGCCAGGCCGGCGAACTGCACCAACTCGCCGTGCGCGGCCCCGAAGAGGAGCCCGTTGCCGATCACCGCCAGGACGACTCCGGCGGCACGGGCGCGGCCGGCAGCATGCAGCGGCGTGAAGAGGCGGACCATCGATTTCAGCAACAGGCCGCGGAAGAAGAGCTCCTCGGCTGCCGGCGCGAGAAGCACGGTTGCGATGGCGATGACGACGAAGCCGGTGCCATGCGACGCCCCGGTGAGCCGCTGCGAGGGGGCGTTGAAGTTCTTGATGTCGTGCTGGAACGGCGCGTACAGCACCGTGATGAGGAGCTGGCCGCCGATGCCGATGAGGATGCCGAGGAAGTCGATCCACCGGAAGCGCAGCCCGAGGTCGCGGGCGAAGTGCTTCGTGCCCTGGGTGCGGCTGGCCAGCCAGGGCGCGCCAAGGAAGCCGATCCACAGGCCGATCAGCGTCGACACCACGTACCACTCGGGGGGCACGGTGGACGTCGCGATCGCCTGCATCTGCGCCGCCGTCTTGCCGGCGACGGCGCCCGAGATGAAGGCGAAGATCGTGGCGCCCAGCTGGCCGACGACGAAGCCGGCCACGGCGAAGATCAGCCAGTACCAGCCCTGGCGGGGGGTCGTCGGGGGGACCCAAGGGGTATCGAGGAACGGGACGTCGCCGCTGGGGGGCGGCGGCGCCGGCAGCAGCGTGGGGGCATCGGTGGGCGACCAGCCGGCGGCGGCGGCGGGCGTCGGAGGCGGTGCGGGTGGGGCCTGCTGTTGCAGCCACTCGCGGGGCACGTAACCGGCGGGGACGGGCCCCGGTGGCCGGGCCGGTGGTCCCATCGCGGGCGCGCCGGTCTCCGATTCGGTCATCGTCACGACGATACCGGTGCGTCGCGACCCAGAATCTGCAGGTCGGCCTGCCAACGTTCCTGGTGAGGGGCGGTCACCGAGAAGCGGGGTCGGCGCCTAGCATGGTCGGGGTGAGCCCACAGCGCGCGGACAAGCCGGTGAACCGGCCGAACGCGCCCCAGAACGGTCAGAACGGCGAGGGGGGCGGCCCGAATCAACCCGGGGCGCCGAGCGGACAGAGCTGGCGGTGGCTGTGGGGCGTGCTCGCCATCGGCATCGTGGCCATCCTCCTGGCCGTCGGCACGATCAAGACGAACAACGCCCAGACCCTCTCGTACACCAAGTTCTTGCAGGACGTGCAGGCCAAGCAGATCGCCACGGCCAAGATCTCCAACTCCACGGGGCAGATCAACGGCAACTTCAAGGGGGAGAACGGGAAGAGCTATCAGGTGCAGGGGCCGAGCCCGTCGCTGCCGGCGGACGTGGCGACGATGCGCAACGACGGCGTCGAGGTCAGCTTCCCCACCCCGTCGTCGAACCTGCTGGGCGACATCCTCCCCTACGTCTTCATCATCGGCATCGGGGCCGCCTTCATCTACTTCATCGGGCGCCAGACCCGCGGGCAGATGTCGGGGATCATGTCGATCGGCCGCTCCAAGGCCAAGACCTTCAGCAGCGACCGCCCCTCCACCACCTTCGAGGACGTGGCCGGCTACACCGGCGTCAAGCAGGAGATCAGCGAGGTCGTCGACTTCCTGAAGACGCCGGCGCGCTTCAAGGAGATCGGGGCCAAGATCCCCAAGGGCGTGCTGCTGGTCGGCCCGCCCGGAACCGGCAAGACCCTCATCGCGCGGGCGGTCGCCGGGGAGGCCGGCGTGCCCTTCATGTCGGTCAGCGGCTCGGACTTCATGGAGATGTTCGTGGGCGTCGGCGCCAGCCGGGTGCGCGACCTGTTCCAGACGGCGCGCAAGCAGGCGCCCGCCATCGTCTTCGTCGACGAGATCGACTCGATCGGCCGCAAGCGCGGCGCCGGCCTCGGCGGCGGGCACGACGAGCGCGAGCAGACTTTGAACCAGATGCTCTCGGAGATGGACGGCTTCGACACGGCCGAGGGCGTCGTGATGATCGCGGCGACGAACCGCCCCGACATCTTGGACCCGGCGTTGCTGCGGCCGGGCCGCTTCGACCGCCAGATCGTGGTGCCGCTGCCCGACCTCGAGGAGCGGCTCCCGATCCTCCAGGTGCACTGCAAGGGCAAGCGCATGGCCGACGACGTGGACCTCACCGTCGTGGCCCGCGGCACGCCCGGCATGTCGGGGGCCGACCTGGCCAACCTCGTCAACGAGGCGGCGCTGCACGCGGTGCGGCGGGGCAGCGCGCAGATCGCCATGGCCGACTTCGAGACGGCCCGCGACCGGGTGCTGCTCGGCCAGCGGCGCGAGTCGATGGTCCTCTCCGAAGAGGAGAAGGAGCGCATCGCCTATCACGAAGGCGGGCACGCCGTGCTGGCCTACGTGCTCGAGCACGCGGACCCGGTGCACAAGGTCACGATCCTGCCGACCGGCATGGCGCTCGGCGTGACCCACCAGTTGCCCATGGAAGAGCGCCACATCCATGGACGGCCGTACATCGAGGACTCGCTCTGCGTGCGCATGGGCGGGCGCTGCGCCGAGATCCTCGTCTACGGCGACCTCTCGACCGGTGCGGCCAACGACCTCGTCGGCAACACCGAGCTGGCGCGCAAGATGGTGCGCGAATGGGGCATGAGCGAGGCCATCGGCCCCATGGCATGGGGCTCGCAGGGCCAGGTCTTCCTGGGCGAGGACCTCATGCACACGCGTGATTACTCCGAGGACACCTCCAAGGTCATCGACGAGGAAGTCGAAAGGATCTTGCGCTCGGAGGAACAGCGGGCGATGGAAGTGCTGAGCAAGCATCGAGGCGGGCTCAACGCCATCGCCCGCGCCCTTCTCGACAACGAGATCATCGACGGCGCCGAAGTGACCCGGCTGGTCGACGAGGCCCACGGATCGCCGGTGCACAGCGAAGGCGTGAAGTCGGTGCCGCACTTCCACGAGGCTGCGATCAGCGCGCCGCCTGCGGTCGACGGCCTGGTGACCAACGGGGCCAACGGCCACGCCACCGTGGCGGAGACCGGCGTGGACGACGATGCTCCCGTCGCCGTTCCCGCACCGCCGGCCGCGCCCTCGGCGACGGGACGCGCGGGCGATCCCGAGGCCTGGCCGCCACCCCC
>DASXBZ010000010.1:0-10676 GCA_036491435.1 Acidimicrobiales bacterium | reverse complement strand
CTGTCGTGGCGATCGGTGCGCAAGGAGGCCGACGCGCAGGACTCGCTGCTCAGGGCGGAAGGGTTGCTGGCGGCCTGAGCGAGGGCCCGCCGGGACGACGCCGGCGGAACCGGGCGGTGACCTGCTCTAATCCCAGTCCTCGACGAGGCCGCCCTGGCCGTCGGGGTGGAAGAGCGGCATCGCGCCGAGGGTCCGCACGAGCGCGGCGTCCTCGCCGAGGGCGCGCTTCCAGGCGCCGCCCTCCGTCATCAGCGTGCCGATGACGACCGGCTCGGCGTCCATGCGCCGGACCAGGCGAAGCGCCGAAGACAGCGACGCGCCGGTGGAGATGACGTCGTCGACGACGGCGACCCGCTTGCCGCGGACGGCGGCGACCCGTTCCGGGTCCATCCGCAGCCGTTGCGCTTTGTCGGTCGTGATGGAGTAGACGGGCTCGGCCCAGGTCTCTCCCAAGTGGATCTTGGGGGTCTTGTGCAAGATGACGTAGTCATCGAGGCCGAGGGCGCGGCTGGCCTCGATGGCCAGGGGTATCCCCATGGTGGCGACGGAGACCACGATCTCGGGCTCGGCCGGACGCATCAGCTCGGCCAGCTCCCGGCCGGCCGTCTCCGAGAAGGTGACGCCCATGTCGACGCAGATGAGCAACGCGATCGTGAGCTCGTCGGAGAGCGCGACGAGCGGCAGCTCCACGGTCTGGCTCCCGACCGTGGTCGTGTAGGTACGAGCAGCGGTCGAGGTCACCGTCGAGGAGCATACGTCCGCGCTCGCACGGAGCCGACGGTTGCGGCAACCGCAGTGGCGCGGGGTGGGAGCGGCCTGTAAATCTCAGGGCGAGGAAAGGGGCGCTCTTGGAAGGCGAGCGGACGGCGAGCCAGCAGCCCCCCTCCACCCGACTCCGCTCGACCGGGCGGCCCGGTGGCCCGATCGATCCGCGGCTGCTGCAGTACGCGCGGGGCACGCGTGCGTACCTGATCCTCTCGGTGGGCGTCGGTGGGGTCGCCGCCCTCTTGGTCATCGCGCAGGCGTGGCTGATCGCGACGGTGGTGGCCGGCGCCTTCCTCGACCATCGCGGCGTCGTCTCGCTGCGCGCCTCGCTGCTCGCTCTGGTCGCGTGCGTGACCGGGCGCGCGCTGCTCGCCTGGGCGAGCGAACGCGCCGCCTTCCGGGCCTCGGCGTCCGTGAAGTCGGATCTGCGCCGGGCCGCCGCGACGCGGGTCGGCGCGCTCGGGCCGGCGGGGCTCGACGGGCGCGACGCGGGTGAGCTCACGGTCCTGCTGACGACGGGCATCGACGCGCTCGACGGCTACTTCTCTCGCTATCTGCCCCAGGTGTTCCTCGCGGTGATCGTCCCGATCGCGATCATCGCCGTCGTGGCCGGCGCCGACTGGGTCAGCGCCGTGCTGATCGCCGTGAGCATTCCGTTGATCCCGATCTTCATGGCGCTGGTCGGCGCGACCACGCGGGATCGCACCGCGAAACGGATGCGGGCACTGCACAAGCTGGCCGGGCACTTTCTCGACATCGTGGGCGGGCTCCCGACGCTCAAGGTGTTCGGCCGGGCGAAGGCGCAGGCCCGTTCGATTGCCCAGGTCACGGAGCGCTACCGCTCGGCCACCATGGCGACGCTCCGGCTCACCTTCCTGTCGTCGCTCGTGCTCGAGCTGCTCGCCACCGTGTCGGTCGCCCTCGTTGCGGTGGCGGTGGGACTGCGCCTCCTGGGCGGCAGCCTGGAGTTCCGCGACGCACTGTTCGTGCTCGTGCTGGCGCCCGAGGCGTACCTGCCCCTGCGGGCGCTGGGCACCCACTTCCACGCCAGCGCGGACGGCGTGAAAGCGGCCGGGGAGATCTTCGAACTGATCGAGGAGCCCGTCGGCGACGGCGCTCCTGCCGGTCGCGTGCGCGCCAACGGGTCGGGCATCGTCATCCGCGGACTGGAGGTCACGTACCCGGGGTCACGGCTCCCCGCGGTGCACGACGTCGAGCTCGTGGTCGAAGCCGGCGAGACCGTGGCGCTCACGGGGCCGAGCGGGTGCGGCAAGACGACGCTGCTCGATGTCGTGCTCGGTCTGCGACACCCGGACGCTGGGACCGTGCGCCTCGGCGGGGTCGATCTGAGCGAGCTCGACCTCGACGACTGGAGGCGCCACATCGCATGGGTGCCGCAGCGGCCGCACCTCTTTGCGCGCACCGTGGCCGAGAACATCCGCTTGGGTCGTGAGGATGCGAGCGACGCGCACGTTGCGGCGGCGATCGATGCGGCCGGCCTGACCGAGGTCGTGCGCCGGCTCCCGCGGGGCGTCGACACCCGGCTGGGTGAGGGAGGCGCGGGACTCTCCGCGGGCGAGCGCCAGCGCGTCGCGCTCGCACGAGCCTTCGTCCGGAACGCGCCGCTCCTGTTGCTCGACGAACCGACGGCGAGCCTCGACAACGAGACCGAGGCCGATGTCCTCGCCGCCGTTCGTGAACTGGCCTACGGCCGTACGGCGCTCATCGTGGCCCACCGGCCGGCACTGGCCGCGCTGGCGGACCGGGTGGTGGAGCTTCCGCCGCCACCCGTGCCGGCGGCGACCTCCGCTGGCCAGCGGGCCGGGAACGCATGATCGACCGGCCCGCGGGAACGCAGCGCACCCTTGCGATCGCCCGGCCGGCGCGGCGCCGGCTCACCCACGCCTCGCTCCTGGGTGCCGGGGCCATCGGCGCCTCCATCGCCCTCATGGGCACGTCGGCCTGGCTGATCTCACGCGCCGCCCAGCACCCGGCCGAGGCCTCGCTGACGCTCGCCATCGTCGGCGTCCAGTTCTTCGGGCTCTCGCGCGGCTTCCTTCGCTACGCCGAGCGCCTGGTCGGCCACGACGCCGCGCTGCGCGTGCTGGGGTCGCTGCGCGTCCGGTTCTACGAGAGCCTCGAGGCCGTCGCACCCGCGGGCCTTCCTCTCTTCCGGCGCGGGGACTTGGTGGCGCGTGCGGTCAACGACGTGGACTCGCTGCAGGACGTCGTGCTCCGGGTCATCGAGCCCTTTGCCGTCGCCGCGCTGGTGGGGATCGCCACGGTCGCGGCCATGTGGTGGGTGCTCCCCGACGCCGGTCTGGTGCTGCTCGTCGCGCTCGCGCTCTCGGCCACCGTCGTGCCGTGGCTCACCGGCCGCCTAGCGCGGCGCGAGGAGGCCAAGCAGGCGTCGGTGCGCGGCGAGCTCGCCTCCGAGGTGGTCGACCTGGTCGAGGGGGCACCCGAACTGCTGGTGATGGGGGGGACCGCGGCCCAGCTCGACCGGATCGAGGGGGCCGACACGCGCCTGCGCTCGTTGTCGCGGCGCGGGGCGGGCACGGCCGGGATCGGGCTCGCCCTCACGACGGCGCTGGCCGGCCTGGCCAGTTGGGGTGCCCTCACCCTGGGCGTCCGCGCCGCGCACGGCGGATCCCTGAACGGCGCGTTCCTGGCCGTGCTGGCCCTCGTGCCGCTCGCCGCGGTCGAGCTCGTCTCTCCCCTGCCGGCCGCGACCCAAGCCCTGCAGCGCTCCCGCGTCGCGGCGGGTCGCGTGTTCGCCGCCATGGACGCGCCGGCCGTCGTCACTGATCCGCTCCACCCTGTGCCCGTCGGATCGGGCTCTCACATGGTGGAGCTGCGCTCGGTCTGGGCCTCGTACCCGGGCGCCGGGCGATCGGCGCTGCGCGGCGTCGACCTCACGCTGCCGCCGGGACACCGCGTCGCGCTTGTCGGTCCGAGCGGCGCGGGCAAGTCGACGCTGGCGGACGTACTCGTGCGCTTCCTCTCGGCCGACGCCGGCGAGGTCCTGCTCGACGGCGTGCCGCTCGAACGGTACGCGGCTGACGACGTCCGGCGGATCATCGGGCTCGTCGAACAACGGCCCCACCTCTTCGACACGACGCTGGGTGAGAACCTCCGGATCGGACGCCGCTCCGCCAACGACGCCGAGCTCGTCCAGGTTCTCGAACGCGTCGGGCTGGGGCCGTGGCTGGAGGGCCTGCCCGCAGGCCTGTCGACGGACGTCGGCGCGATGGGGGCGCGCCTCTCGGGCGGCCAACGGCAGCGGGTCGCCGTGGCCCGCGCGCTGCTCGCCGACTTCCCGATCCTGGTGCTCGACGAGCCGGCCGAGCACCTCGAGCCGGCTGCGGCCGACGCGCTGACGACCGACCTGCTCGCGGTGACGCACGGCCGGTCGGCCCTGCTGATCACCCATCGCCTTTCCGGACTCGAACGCGTGGACGAGATCGTCGTGCTCGAGACGGGCGGGATCGTCGAGCACGGCACGCATGACGAACTCCTGGCGACCGGGGGCCGCTACGCCGCGCTCTGGTGGGAGGAGCGGATGGGCGACCAGGCGGCGGCGTCCCGGCCGGTCGTCACCGACATGACCGACACCGACGTCAGCGACGTCTTCACCGAAGGGAGAGACCAACCGTGAATCTCGACCTGGCCCGGTGGCAGTTCGCGATGACGAGCATCTACCACTTCCTCTTCGTCCCCGTGACGATCGGGCTCGCCTTTCTGGTCGCTCTGCTCGAGACGGCGTGGTACCGCAACAGCGACGAGACCTACCGCCGACTGGCCCGCTTCTTCGGTGCCCTGCTGCTGATCAACGTCGCCATCGGCGTCGTGACGGGCCTGATCCAGGAGTTCGAGTTCGGCATGAACTGGTCGGCGTATTCGCGGCTGGTGGGCAATGTGTTCGGTGGCCCGCTCGCCATGGAGGGCCTGGCCGCGTTCTTCCTCGAGTCCACGTTCCTCGGCATCTGGATCTTCGGCTGGAACCGCCTGTCGAAGAAGGCCCACCTCGTGACCATCTGGCTGGTCGCGGCCGGGACCATGCTGTCCGCCGCCTTCATCATGGCGGCCAACTCTTGGATGCAGCACCCGGTGGGTTACAAGACGGTCAACGGTATGCCGCAACTGAACAACATCTGGGCCCTGTTCACCAACCCGACCTTCGTCTGGGCCTATCCCCACGTGCTTCTCGCGGCAACGGTGACGGGGAGCGTGATCATGCTCGGGGTCTCGGCCTGGCACATGCGCCGGGACCAAGCACGCGACACGTTCCGCCGGACCGCCACCATCGCGCTGGCCGTCCTCCTGCCCTCCATCTTCCTGGCCATGTTCGTGGGCAGCGAGCTGGGCGTCGTCGAGGAGAAGTACCAGCCGATGAAGATCGCCGCCGCCGAGGCGCTGTGGAACACCTGCCCGTCGCACTGCTCGTTCTCCGCGTTCCAGGTCGGTGGGGGTAAGAACGACGAGACGCCGACGAAGATCATCAACATCCCGTGGCTGCTCTCCATTCTCGCCACCAACCACGTCGACGGCGAGGTGCAGGGGCTCAATCAGCTCAATGCGCAGTACCAGAAGCAGTACGGGCCCGGGGACTACGTGCCCAACGTCTTTATCCAGTACTGGTCGATGCGCGTCATGGCCTATCTGGCGACGCTGATCCTGCTCTTCGCGCTGTGGGGCGGGTGGTTGCTCTACCGCAAGAAACTCGGGCACGCCAAGTGGTTCCTCCGAATAGCACCCTGGGTGGTGATCCTGCCCTTCCTCATGAATACCGCCGGCTGGCTGCTCACCGAGAACGGCCGCCAGCCCTGGATCGTCCAGGGGTTGATGAAGACCGCCAACGGCGTCTCGCCCTCGGTGAGCGCGACCG
The DNA here is from genome assembly GCA_036491435.1 of Acidimicrobiales bacterium. Taxonomy (GTDB): domain Bacteria; phylum Actinomycetota; class Acidimicrobiia; order Acidimicrobiales; family RAAP-2; genus Bog-473. The sequence goes on along the minus strand of DASXBZ010000010.1, from coordinate 5,023 downwards.
ACATCTGGATCTCGATCCTCGTCTTCCTCGCCGTCTTCGTGGCGCTCGGCGTGGCCGACGCCTGGCTGATGCTCCGCTATGGCCGCCGTCCCCTGGGCCAGGACCCGCTGGCCAAGATCACGTCACCCGAGGGCGCCGGTGCTACGGCGTCCGATACCGAGTGGGCCGAGGAGGACGAGTCGGCCCTCATCTACTAGGAGGGCACATGACACTCGGAGATTTCTGGTTCATCGTCGTGGCCGTGCTGTGGGTCGGGTTCTTCATCTTGGAGGGCTTCGACTTCGGCGTCGGCATGCTGCACCCCTTCCTGGGCCGGACGGACACAGAACGACGCGTGTTGATCAACACCATCGGTCCGGTCTGGGACGGCAACGAGGTGTGGCTGATCGTGGCGGGGGCCGCGATCTTCGCCGCCTTCCCCGGTTGGTACGCCACCATGTTCTCGGCGCTGTACCTGGCGGTCGTGCTGTTGTTGATCGCGCTGATGGTCCGCGGCCTGACCTTCGAATACCAGCGCAAGTTCGACGACCCCCGGTGGAGGAGGTTCTGGCGCTGGGGCATGGTGGTCGGCAGCGCGCTCATCCCGTTCCTGCTCGGGGTGGCGCTGGGCGACCTGCTGCACGGGCTCCCGATCAATTCGCAGCACGAGTACACGGGAGGTTTCTGGCAACTCCTCACCCCGTTCGGCCTGTGGATGGGTCTGACGATGGTCGTGCTGTCGCTGCTCATGGGGGCCACCTACCTCACGCTGAAGACCACAGGCGAGCTCCTGGCCCGGGCGCAACGCGCGGCCACCGGGATCGCGGTGGTCGCAGTCATCGTGTCCTTCGGATTCTTCACGTGGGTCCACGTGGGACTGAGCACCGGTTTCGTCCCCGAGCCGCTCGAGGCGTTGGCGCTCATGGCCATCATCGCCGCGGCCTGGCTGACCTCGGCCAAGGCTGACGGTTGGGCCTTCGTGGCCACGGCCGTGGGCATCGGCGGCACGGTGGGGTCGATCTTCACCGAGCTCTTCCCGCGGGTGATGATCTCCTCGACCAACACGGCCTACAACCTGACCGTGCAGAACACGGCGAGCCCGCCCTACACCCTCAAGGTGATGACGGTCGTCGCGGTCGTCTTGTTGCCGGTGGTCGTCGTCTACCAGGCCTGGGCGTACCACGTCTTCCGAGCACGGTTGACGGCCCCGAAGGTCGGAGGCGAAGACGATGCGCCCCCGGCCGGAGTCGTCGCCGGGGGCGGCGCGTCGCCGGTCCCGCCGGCCGAGGCCACGTGACCGGCCGGCGCCGGAGTGCTCAGAGCCCGGGGCTGCTCTGCATGATGCCGCCGTCGGCGAAGATCGTCGTGGCGGTGACGTAACTCGCGCCGTCGGAGGCCAAGAACGCGACGACCGCCGCGATCTCCGCGGGCTCGGCCATGCGACCCAGGGGGATGGCCGCGTTCAGCTTGGCCAGCGCCGCCGGGTCGTTCTTGGTCTGCGTGTTGATCGGCGTGTCGACGGCACCGGGACCGACACCGACCACGGTGATGCCGTAGGGGGCGAGCTCGACGCCGGCCGTCCTGGTCAACATGCGCATGCCGCCCTTGGACAGGCAGTACGGCGTGTTGCCGGGCATCGGCCAATCCTCGTGTACCGAGGTCATGTTGATGATACGCCCGCCGCCACCCTGGGCGATCATCTGCTTGGCCGCCAACTGGGTCCCGAAGAAGGCGCTCTTCAGGTTGATCGCGAGGACCTTCTCGTACTGCGCCTCGGTCGTCTCGAGGATGTCGGACCGGGTCTCGATCCCGGCGTTGTTGACCATCACGTCTAGACGGCCGAAATTGGAGACCGCCGCATCGATCATCTTCTGCAACTCGTCGACCTTGGAGACGTCCGCCTCCACGCCCACCGACTTCTCCCCGAGGCCGGCGATCTTGCGCTCGAGGTCCTCGGTCGCCTGCTCGTTCGCCACGTAGTCGATGACGACGCTCGCGCCCCTCTCGGCGAGGGCAAGCACCACGGCGCTGCCGATGCCGGTATTCCCCCCCGTCACGATGGCGACCTTGCCTTCGAGTTCCTCAGCCATGTTGACCTCCTCCTTCGGCCGGACGACGCCGACCTGCCCCCTCCCGCTCACGCTAGCGACCTGCGCGGCGACGCGACAGCGCCAAGGGAACATCGGTCACCTGGTTCACTGTTCGGTCACGGACGCGGCGACCGACCGTGACCATTGGCTCTTGCAGCAACGTCCGGTGGTCCATACGATCGGTCGAGGTGTCGGATCCCCCGCAGTCTGATTCCGTACCCGACGTCGGTACGGCCACCACGAGGCGAGGCGACAGCTTCCCGCCCATCGCCGACTACGCCTTCCTCTCCGACTGTGAGACGTCCTGCCTGGTGGCACCGGACGGCTCCGTCGAATGGTTCTGTCTCCCCCGGCCGGATTCGCCGAGCGTCTTCGGCGCACTCCTGGATCGCACGGCCGGCAACTTCCGCTTCGGACCGACCGGTACACAAGTCCCGCACCATCGGCGCTACATCCCGGGGACCATGGTCCTCGAGACCACCTGGCACACACCTTCGGGATGGCTGGTCGTCCAAGACCTCCTCGTCGTCGACGCGATGGAGGACGGCCAACGTCGCACCGACTATCGCCGCGCGCCGGGCGACACCGCGCCGAGCGGTGTGCTCCTGCGCATCGCCACCTGCATCGACGGCCATGTCGAGGTGATCGCGAACCTCGTGCCCGTGTTCGAATACGGCAAACAGACGGGCATGTGGTCTTACGACGGGGACGGCTACGAGACGATGACCGTGAGCCCGCCGGCTGGGGACCCGTCACTTACCCTTCGTTCGTCCTTCGGTCTCGGGTCGGCCGGCGCGCGCTGCTACGGGCGCTCCACCCTCGACAAGGGTGAGTCCGCGTTCGTTGCGCTCTCGTGGTCGGGCCGACACCCCAACGACCTGGCGGCGGCGCACGAGCAACTCGATGCAACCGTGACCTACTGGCGGGACTGGCTCTCCAATGGCACCTTCCCCGACCATCCTTGGCGCAGCTACATGGAGCGAAGCGCCCTCACCCTCAAGGGCCTCAGCTATGCCCCGACCGGCGCCATCATGGCGGCCTCTACGACCTCGCTCCCCGAGACACCCGGCGGCGCCCGCAACTGGGACTACCGCTACACGTGGATCCGGGACTCGTCTTTCATGCTGCGCTCGCTCTACCGCCTCGGGTTCGAGTGGGAGGCCTTGGAGTACTTCGCCTTCGTCATGGAGGCAGTCGCGCAGGATGCCGGCAAGAACTGGGAGCTCCAGATCATGTACGGCATCGACGGCCGCAAGGACCTCACCGAGGAGACCCTCGACCACCTGTCGGGATGGCGGAACTCACGGCCCGTCCGCGTCGGCAACGGCGCGTGGGACCAGCGCCAGAACGACGTATGGGGCATGCTGCTCGACGCGGTCGACATTCAACTGCGTCAGGGAGCTTCCCAGATCGTGCGCCCGGTTTGGGAAGGCCTGGCGCACCTCGTCGACACCGCGATCGCACACTCCGGCGAGCCCGATCAGGGGATCTGGGAGATCCGGGGTGACCCCGAGCACTTCACGGCGTCAAAGGTGCTGTGCTGGGTCGCGATGGACAGAGGGGCGGACTTGGCTCAGTTCCGCCAGGACACCGACCGAGCCGAGCGGTGGCGCAAGGCGGCCGACGAGCTCAAGGCCGAGATCCTCGCCAAGGGGGTCGACGATCGAGGGTGCTTCCGCCAGCACTACGCGAACGACGAGCTCGATGCGTCGCTGCTGTTGATCCCGATCCTCGGGTTCCTGCCGCCCGACGACGACCGAGTCCGGTCCACCGTCCTCGCGATCGCGGACGACCTCACCGAGGACGGCCTGGTCCTTCGCTACAAGGTGGACTCGACCGACACCGGCTTCGCAGGCAAGGAGGGAACGTTCACCATTTGCTCCTTCTGGCTCGTCACCGCGCTGGCCATGATCGGCGAGGAGGCTCGCGCCCGTGCCTTGTGCCTGAAACTGTTGAACTTCGCGAGCCCACTGCAGCTCTACGCAGAGGAGATCGACGCCACGACCGGAGAGCATCTCGGCAATTTCCCCCAGGCGTTCACACACCTCGCGTTGATCGACGCCGTGGGACGCCTCATCGAGGCCGAGGAGGCCGGCGCCCGGTAACGCCGAGAACGAAGACGACGATCCCGGCCGATCGGAGCGGCCGGCCCGCCGCGAGGTGGACAAGGATCAGCAAAGGAGGGCACCGGTGAGCACGACTACTCCTACGGTGCATCGTGTCGTCGTCGTGGGGGGAGGTTTCGGGGGCCTTCCCGCGACCCGACTGCTGGCCCGCTCCCGCGACATCGAGATCACGCTGATCGACCGGCGCAACCACCACCTCTTTCAGCCGCTGCTCTTCCAGGTGGCGACGGGCATCCTCTCGCCGGGGGAGATCTCCCCCGTGCTGCGCCACATGCTGCGCAAGCACCCCAACGTGCGGGTCGTCCTCTCCTCCGTCACCGGGTTCGACCTCGAACGCCGGGTGGTGCACACGCAATCGGTCCCGGGTCGCAACGACGAATACCCCTACGACAGCCTCATCGTGGCGGCCGGCGCGGGGCAGTCGTATTTCGGACACGACGAGTTCGCGCTGATCGCGCCCGGCATGAAGACCATCGACGACGCCATGGAGCTCCGGCGGCGCGTCTACGGCGCCCTCGAGTTGGCCGAGACGATGCCCGACCCTGTCCTCGAGCGGTTCTGGACCACGTTCGTCGTCGTCGGGGCGGGCCCGACGGGTGTCGAGCTTTCGGGTCAGATCCGCGAACTGGCGGCCCGTAGCCTCCGCGGGGAGTTCCGGACGATCGACCCCACCTCGGTGCGGGTGGTGCTGGTCGACGGCGGCTCCCAACCCCTTGCCAACTTCGGCAACCGCCTGTCTGATCGCGCCTGCTCGGAACTCGAGAAAATGGGGGTGGAGCTTCGTATGGGTCTGCGCGTGATCGGCGTCGATCCGTTCGGCGTCGACGC
>DASXBZ010000009.1:0-2731 GCA_036491435.1 Acidimicrobiales bacterium | reverse complement strand
GTGGGGGGTCTGCATCGCCATCGCCCTGGTGGGCGGGGCGGTGCTGGGGCTGTTCGTCGACGCCATCATCCGCTGGCGGTTCTTCACCGCGCCGCGCCTGATCGTGATGGTGGTGACGATCGGCCTGGCGCAGCTCTTCGGCGGGATCCAGTTGTTGGTGCCGGGATGGCTGCACGGGCCGGCGATCGTCGGCGGGTTCTCGACGGGCCTGAGCTCGAGCAATGTCCGGATCTTCCCCGACTCGTTCAACGGGAACGACCTCCTGATCGTCATCGCGGTGCCGGTGGTGCTGATCGCGCTCGGCTGGTTCCTGCTGCGCACGGATGCGGGGGTCGCCGTGCGGTCGGTGGCCGACAACTCGGACCGGGCCCGGCTGCTGGGCATTCCGGTGCGCCGGCTCTCGACGCTGGTGTGGGTGATCGCCGGCGTGATCGCCGCGCTGACGACCGTGCTCAGCGCGCCGTCGAACGGCCTCACGATCTCCGCCGGTGCAGGGCCGACTTTGATCCTCCCCGCGCTGGCCGCCGCCATCATCGCCGGCATGGAGAACCTCCCGCTGGCCTTCGGGGCTGGCGTGGCGCTCGGCATCACCAGCGGGTTGTTCCAGTTCAACCTGCCGCGCTACGGCAGCGCGACCGGCGACGTGGTGAACCTGGTCGCGATCCTTCTCGGCCTGCTCCTCCTGCAGAAGAAGCGCAGCCGCGCCGACGACGCCGACGAAACGTTCTCGGCGACGGGCATCCTCAAGCCGATCCCCGACGTGCTGCGTCGCCTGCCCGAGGTCGTGGCCGGCCGCGTGAGTGTGTTCGCGATCGCCATCGGCGTCGTCGTCATGGTCCCGTTCGTGTTCGGCCCGGGGATCACCCTGGAGTACACCGGCGCGCTCGTGTACGGGATCATCGCCATCTCCCTCGTCGTGCTCACCGGGTGGTCGGGCAACGTGAGCCTCGGGCAATTCGCCTTCGCCGGCGTCGGGGGCGTCGTGGCGGGCGACATGATCATGAAGGCGAACATCGACCTGTTCTTCTGCCTGGCCGCCGCGGGCGTGGCCGGCGCCGTGTTGGCCGTGATCGTCGGGGTGCCGGCGCTGCGCATCCGCGGCGCCTATCTGGCCGCCGTCACCCTGGCGCTGGGTGTGGCCGTCAACAACTTCTTCCTCAACCCGACGTACTTCCCGAACATCATCCCGCAGCAGTTCACCCGCCCGGTGCTCTTCGGGCGTTTCGACCTGGCGTCCAACAAGGCCATGTACTTCCTCTGCCTTGCCTTCCTCGCGCTGACGGTCCTGTTCGTCCAGGGGCTGCGGCGCGCCCGCGCCGGGCGGGTGCTGCTGGCGACCCGGGACAACGAGAAGGCGGCGGCCGCCATGTCGGTGCCGCCGGTCCGCACCAAGCTGTCCGGCTTCGTGCTGGCCGGCGCCGTTGCCGGCGTCGCGGGCGCGTTGTACGCGGTGTTGCTCGGCGCGGTCGGCTTCAACACGTTCGACCCCTCCTACGGCCTCGTGGTGTTCTCGATGGCGGTCATCGGCGGGCTCGGTTCGATCAGCGGCGTGTTGATGGGTGTGGCGCTCATCGAGGTCCTGAGCTACTGGAAGCCGCAGTACCAGCTGGTGTTCACCGGGTTCGGCCTGCTGGTCGTCCTGCTGTTCCTCCCGGGCGGGCTGGCGGCCGGCGTGCAGAGCGTCCGCGACCGCCTGTTGAAGCTGGTGGCCAACCGCCGCCAGATCCTGGTGCCGAGCCTGGTGGCCGACAAGCGTGTCGAGCTCGTCGACCACGCGCCCGAGGAGACGTCACTGCTCGAGCACGCGCTCGACGAGGAGGGCGACGACGTCGCGGCGGCGTTGCACGACGAGGTCGCGCCGGCGCCGTCGGCGGCCCCGTCCCCGGACGACGCCGACACGGACAAGGTGCCGGCTGTGACCGCGGTGGCCTCGACGTCGCCGTCGACGAACGGTTCGAACGGGCTGGTCCCGGACACGCCGTTGGCGCTCTCGTGCGACAAGGTCGAGGTCTCCTACGGCCCGGTGCAGATCCTCTTCGGTGTCGACCTCCAGGTGCACGAGGGCGAGATCGTGGCCCTGCTGGGCACGAACGGCGCCGGCAAGTCCACGCTGCTCAAGGGCGCCAGCGGCCTGGTCAAGGTCGGTGGGGGCGCAGTCCGTCTGGGCGACGCCTCGATCGGCGGGCAGCAGGCCGAGTCGATCGCCCGTCAGGGCCTTTCGCTCATGCCGGGCGGCCGCGGCATCTTCCCCACGCTGACGGTCGACGAGAACCTGCGGCTCGGCACCTGGATGGTGCGCAAGGACCACCGGGCCGTCTCGGAGGCCAAGGAGCGCATCTTGGACCTCTTCCCGATATTGCGCCAGCGCGCCCACCAGCAGGCGGGCAACCTCTCGGGCGGCGAGCAACAGATGCTGTCGCTCTCCATGGCGTTGATGGTGACGCCGAAGGTGCTCATGATCGACGAGCTGTCCCTGGGGCTGGCGCCGACCATCGTCAGCCAGCTGCTGCAGGTGGTGAAGCGGCTCCACGAGTCGGGCACCACGATCGTCGTGGTGGAGCAGTCGGTCAACGTCGCGTTGGAGCTGGCCGAGCGCGCCGTCTTCCTCGAGAAGGGCGAGGTGCGTTTCAGCGGTCGCACGGTCGACCTCCTCGAGCGTCCCGACATTCTGCGCTCGGTGTTCATTGCGGGCGCCGGCTCGGTCGAGGGGACGGTGGTGACACCCGACGCC
>DASXBZ010000008.1:0-50260 GCA_036491435.1 Acidimicrobiales bacterium | reverse complement strand
GTGCTGCCGAGCGTGCCCCGGCTCTACTTCTGGGCGCTACAGGTGTCCTTCCCCGGAGGGGCCGGAGCACATCTCGGGCTCCAGTGGGGCGCCGATGTGCCAAACAGGCTTCGCCACGTCAACTGGGGTGGTTATCGGGCGTCGGGCGCGGAGCTCTCGGGCGAAGCCTCGACGTTGCCCAGTTCGTTCGCCAACCCGAACACACGGGACTTCGATTGGGAGCCTGGCCGTCCCTACCGGCTCCGGATCTCTCGTGCGCCTGGAGGTTGGGCGGGATGGGTCGACGACACGATGATCCGCCGCCTGGATGCCCCGGGCGAGACCGTCCAATCTCCGATGGTCTGGTCTGAGGTCTTTGCCGATTGTGACCACCCGGCCGTCTCGGTTCGCTGGTCCGACCTCGAGGTGCTTACCCGTTTAGGCCAGCATGTTCCGGTCCACTCGGCGCACGTTTCGTATCAGAGCCGGCAAGACGGAGGGTGCGACAACACTGCGTCTGAGACAGACGGTAAGGCATTCGTGCAAACCACCAATACGACGCGAACGACCCCGATTGGAGCAGTTCTTCGGGTCGATTGAGTGGGGGTCAATGAGGTCAAGCTTGGACCGAGGGACAAGTGGGCGAAACGGTCGCCGATCGTCGCGGCTGCGACCTTCGCGAACGTCCTCGAACGCACCTATATGGAGAGGAGCCTTCCCGGAGATAGGGACAAGGTGGGACACTTTTGCCCGTGAAAGTCTTCTGCAGGGCTTCTACGATTAACGATTAGATCGCTTCCGGTCGTTTGTCGGTCGTCAAGGAGGGAGAATGCGATGCGTTTCAACCACATGGAGATGACGTTCCCGGTGGGCACCCTGACCCAGGAGTTCCGGGAGGAGGTCGACGCCTTTTACAGCTCCATTTTCGGCTGGACAGGGCTCGACACCGAGGTGGTGGGGCAGTCCTGCCACCTTCTGCTGCCCGACCGAGATCAATTCATCCTGCTGGCCGAGAGCGCGAAGCCGATGAGCTCTCCCGGGTATGACCACCTCGGGTTGCTCCAGGACTCCCGTGAGGAGGTCGACGACCTCTTGGCTGCATGCGAGCGTTACGCCGAGAAGGACGATCGGGTGAAGATCAAGCGGTACGAAGATCTGGAGTATCCCGGAGTGACGGTGCACGCCTTCTACGTCAAGTATCTGTTGCCGATCTTCTTCGACGTACAGAGCATGGAGCGCAGCTCCGCCGACGTCTGAGGTCGACCGGTCTCGAGCGCAAGCCGCCTTGTCCGCTCGCTCAAGGGGAAAGAACGGTTGATTGACCACATTTACGTCTCGGTGAGCGACGTGCCTCGTTCCCTGGCTTTCTATGCGTCCGCCCTCAAGCCCTTGGGGTGGAAAGAACTCGGGAGCTACGACTCCTCCACCGGACCGGCGGGGATTCCTGATCTGTACGGATTGGCCGACGAAGCGTACGGTTCCGGTTTCGCGGTCGGCTCCAGTATCTGGCTACGCCAGCGCCAGCCGGGTGAGACCGGACTCTATGTGGGGTTCGTGGCTGACAGTAAGGCTGAGGTAGATGCTGCGTACGCTGCGGCAATCGAGGCGGGTGGAACAAGCGAGGGCGAGCCTGCGATCCGCGAATATTTCGGCCCCAGCTACTACGCAGCCAACGTCGCAGATTTCGACGGCAATCACCTGGAAATCGTTCACAAGAGCTTCAACCCGCCAAGCCGCTCTTCACCTTCAGACGGCTGAGCAACTCTGCGCGTCGGTCGAGGGGTAGTCACCGTCTCATGACCGACCCTGCGACAGCTTTGACCTCACCCTCCGCCTGAAACGACGCATCCGACCGCCGCGTACAGGAACGCCACAGAGTTCGATCGTGAGTGGTCCGCTGTTGCGACCGATGTAATGGCGGCAATTCTGAATCCACTAAGCCGCATAGGTTTCATTGTGTGCCGCGCGCCCAGCTCCGGATCGCCGGGCTCCTGTCTCTTCTCGCGGCTGCGATTCTGGCATTGGTCGTCGCACACACCAATGGCCCGTATGCATTCGAGAAACCCGCGCTGAGGTGGCTGGGGCCTCCGGCCGCCAGGGAAACTTGGCGCGATCTCGCCCTTCTGCTCGGGGCCCCCGCCATCGGCGTTGCTCTCGTCGTCTCGTTGGTGCTTGGTTTTCTGAAGCGAGCTTTTCTTCGTGTGGTCGTGTACGCCGCTCTGGTGGTCGCGGCACTCCTCATCAGTGAGCACGTTGCCAAGCCCCTCGTCCGGCGGACCTTTGATACAGAGTTCACCTTCCCCTCAGGGCACGTGACCGCAGTCAGCGCCACTGCGCTCGCTCTGTGGTTGGCCTTCTATCCGCTCCTCGGGAGAAGAGCGCGCATCATCACGTTTGTTGCGGGCATCGTCTGGATCCTCTTGATATCGCTGGCAGTGATCGGGGCGCAATGGCACACACCACTCGACGCCATCGGATCCATTCTTCTATCTGTCGGCGTCGTCGCGGGGGGAGCTGGCCTCTTGGAGCCGGCTGAGGGTCGCGGACTCTTGCTCGACCCGAGGCGCGCACGCATTGGAGAGCCCGAAGACGGGTAGGTTTCGGTGTCGATAGCCACACCCACGCGGGGAGGCAGTGGCCGGTCCGACGAGCAGCCCAGTCCGTGCTCGCCGTCGCTACCCCGGAGTCGAACTACTTTCCGCGTCGTCGCGGACGCGCTCGAGGGTGGCACGCATGCCGTTGCGATTCGTCTTGCCGCGTGCCCAGCCCAGGCAAGACCAGTAGAGCTTCAGCCACCAGGTGGGGGCGAGGGTGAATGATTCGGTCACGTCGCAGCCGTCGCCGGCGGCAACGATGTCGTAGCGCCACACGTTGAGCGGCGCACCGGGCTTGTTGCCGACGCCGAATGCAAACGTCTTGCCGGGCTCGCTCTCCGACACCGTGCACGTCGTCCAATAGACGGGACCCTTCTCGTTGCGCTTCACGTGGCCGCGGAACTTGGCACCCACTGCGGGTCCCGTCGCGCCGTCGATCCACTCGGCCTCGAATGTCTCAGGGCTGTAGCGGCCGATGCGGGTCACGTCGCTCACCAGCTCCCAGACCCGCTCCGGTGAAGCTGCCATATGGACGGTGACGGAGTCGTGCACGGGTGCACACTAGGTCGTGAGAGGACTCGTCGCATCTAGTGTTGCCCCCATGAATCGTGATTGGGACGACGCGGCTCGGGTCGTGGACGTCCGTTCTCACGAAGTCAACGCGGCCATCACCCTGGGCAGAGCGCTCGTTGCCAACCTGGAACGGGTCGTCTACGGGAGTGACAAAGCCATGATCGCCGCGGCCGTCGCCGCGCTCTGCGGCGGCCATCTGCTCATCGAGGACATTCCGGGGGTCGGCAAGACCGTGCTCGCCCGTGCCCTGGCCACTTCGCTCGGCGCCAGGATGTCGCGCATCCAGGGGCATCCCGACCTGCTGCCTTCCGACATCACGGGTGTCTCGGTCTTCGCGCCCGACACCGGGCGTTGGGAGTTCCGGCGGGGTCCTGTCTTCGCCGACGTGGTCCTCGTCGACGAGCTGAACCGCACTCCGCCGCGCACGCAGTCTGCGCTCTTGGAGAGCATGGAGGAGCGTCAGGTCACGGTTGATGGCGAATCCTGGCCGCTGCCGCAACCCCACCTGGTGATTGCCACGCAGAACCCACGCTCGCAGCTGGGCACGTTCCCGCTCGTCGAGAGCCAGCTCGACCGCTTCGCCGTGGCGACGAGCATCGGCTATCCCGCGCCCGAGCAGGAGGCTGAGCTCGTCCTTCACGCGGGCGGTACCTACGCCCTGGCCGAATTGCAGGCAATCTGCTCACCCGAAGAGTGGCGTCGAGCACAGAGCGCCGTCGAGTCGGTGCCGGTCGACCGATCGGTCGCGGACTACGCCGTCGAGATCTGCCGAAGGAGCCGCACCGCACCCGGTGTCTATCTCGGTGCCAGCCCGCGGGCGTCGATCTGGCTCGTCCGCACCGCGCAGGCGCACGCGGTTCTCGAAGAGAGGGATTACGTCGTGCCGGACGACGTCAAGGCAATGACGCGCGCGTGCCTGGGGCATCGGATCGTGACCGCGGAAGAGGACGACGACATGGAGAGGGCGGCGGAGGTTGTGCGCACGCTCCTGGAAACGACGCCGGCTCCCAAGCTGTGAACGGCTGGCCACGACCCGCCCGCCCGTGGAGTCCGATCTTCGGGGCGGTGGGCGTCGTCGGCATCTGGTGGCTTGTCGCGCACAACGGTGGTGCAGGCTGGGTGCAGTTCGTGGGCGACCTCGTCTTCGGGGCTCTGATCGTCGGCGTGGTGGGGCCGGGCGTGGTCGTCAGCCGGGCCCGCATTCAGGTGTGCCAGGCGCCGCCCGACGGCGTGACCGGCCTTCCGGTTGAGGTGCGCGTCGTCGCCTCGGGTCGGATGCGCGTGCGCCCGATCGACCCGGCGGGTGAAGAAACCCTCCTCCGACGATCCCGCTCGGGTAGCGGCAGCCAAACCCTGCGGATCGTGCCGCCGCGACGAGGCGTGTACCGGGAGCTGACGCTCGACGTTGCCTCTGGCGCGCCCTTCGCCTTGCAGTGGTGGCACCGCCGGGTGACGGTCGAGCTTCCCCAGGACCTCCTGGTGGCGCCGCGCCGCGGCCGGTCCGACCCGCCTCGCCCACGACGCCTCGAGCAGGCGGACCACATCCTGGTGCAGCCCCGGAGCGATACCGGGTTCCCGCGGGGTGCTCGCCCGTACGTCGCGGGTGACCCGCGTCACCGGGTCCATTGGCACGCCACTGCGCACACCGGGTCCCTCATGGTCAAAGAGCTCGAGCACTCCGCCGGCGGGCCGGTGACGGTCGTCGTCGAGCTCCCCGCCGACGCAGACGAGGCCGAGCGGATCGCAGAACGTGCGCTGGGCACCGTGGTCCAGTTGCTCCAGGACGCCCCCGCCGTCACGCTCCAGACGCTGGAGCGGTCGGGCACCGTGACCCGCCCCGTGCGGGACCGCCGCCAGGCCGGACGCCGGTTGGCGCGGGCCGTGAGCCGCGGCGAGGCGGCCTACCCCGTTCCATCGGCTCAACCATGAGCGTCGTCGACGCCATCCGGAAGGCCAACCGCCCCGGCGAGCCGGAGAGCTCCATCCGGCTCCGTGTCGCGTGTTGGGGTGTCGTCCTTGTTGCGATCGCGGCGTGCGCGTCGCTTCACGAGGTGTCGAGTACGACCGCGATAGCCGCCGCCGCCTTGGTCTCGCTGGGCATGGTGTTCTCGTACCGGACGCGGCAGAAGCCTCCCAACTGGATCAAGGTGGCGGTCGCGATCGGCGCCATCGCGGCGCTGGTGTGGTTCTTCCGCTCGGTGAGCGGCTCCTCACCGGACTTTGCGTTGGTGGAGAACCCTCTGACGCTCCTCCTCGTGTCCGTGCTGGTGCTCCACTCCTTCCACGTGCCGGCTCGCCGCGACCTGCTCTTCTCGCTTGCCGCATCGGCGGGCTTGATGGCGGTGGGAGGGGCGCAGGCGATCAGTTTGCAGTTTGGGTTCTACGTGATCGCATGGGCCGGCTTCGGTTTGTGGGGATTGTGCGAGATGTGGACGTCTGCGAGCGGGGGCGGCCGGATCTCGGTGCCGAGCTTGGTCTGCGCACTCGGCGCGATCAGCGCAGCGGCGGCCGCCGTCTTCCTCGTGCTTCCCGCGCCGGTCGTCTCGTCCAGGGTCGCCTTCCTGTCACGGGCGGGCGTGGGAGGCTCGGTGGGCGTCCCGGGTGCCTTGGCCGGGGACTCGGGGACGCCGGCGCAGCTTGCCCGCGCCGGGAACACGAACGGCTCCACACGCGTCGGCGGCTATCTCGGCTTCGCCCAGACCCTCGACACCGCGCTGCGCGGGAGGCTCGGCAATCAACTCGTGATGCAGGTACGGGCGAGCCGGCCTTCGTTCTGGGTCGGAGAGACCTTCGACACCTGGCTCGGCGAGAGTTGGGTGCAAACGAAGACGCGGTCGCAGCCCCTGCGGCAGAGCTTGCCCTTCGTCCTTCCCCCCTCGGCCGGCTCGTCGCTCGCGGGCGAGCCGGATCTCCAGACGTTCTACGTGGCCGGTACGAGCGCGAACCTCGTCTTCCACGCCGAGAGCGCGTCGGAGCTGTGGTTCCCCTCCCCGCGCGTCTTCGTGTCCGCCAACGGCACGATCGTCTCGCCGATCGGACTGGGCAGCGGCTCCATCTACACCGTCGAGTCGCTCGTTGACGATCCCACCGCCTCGCAACTGCGCGCCGACGACAGCCCGCCGTCCCTCCCGGCGGCGACACGTCGGCAGTCCCTCCAACTTCCACACTCGTATCCGAGGGCAACGTCGCTCGCGCTGTCGATCACGGCACACGACGCCACGACCTACGACAAGGTGGAGGCGCTGATCGGGTGGATGGGCCGGCACACGAGATACTCGACCGACATCCCGCCGCTGCCAAAAGGCGCGGATTCCGTCGACGAGTTCCTCTTCGGCGACCGGGTCGGCTTCTGTGAGCAGATCTCCACGTCCTTGGCCGTGATGCTGCGCTCGATCGGCATTCCGGCGCGTGAAGCGGTCGGCTTCGTCCCCGGTGGCTACAACCCGATCACCGACTTGTTCCAGGTCCACGCGAACGATGCGCACGCCTGGGTCCAGGTGTGGTTCCCGGGGTTCGGGTGGCAGAGCTTCGACCCCACCGCGGTGGTGCCCGCAACCGCCCCGAGCCCCGGCGCCACCGCGTTGGACGACGTCGCAGGCGCGCTGCGCCGTGTCCCCTGGGTGCCGGTTGTCGCGGTGGTCCTCGGGGTGGGCCTGAGCGTCTCGGTGGTGCGGCTTCGCCGGCGACGTCCCCAGGGCTGGGACGCCCGAGTGGCTCATTCCATGGAGCGAGCGGGGAGGCGGGTCGCCCGCATCCGCGGGCCGGGCGAGACCCTCCCCGAGTACGCCAGGTCACTCGACGTGCTCACGGGGGACGGGGTCCACACTTGGGCCGCCCTCGCCCGGGAGGTCGAGGCATCCACGTACGGGGGCCGGACGCCGAGCGCGGCAGCGCAACGCGACATGGTCAGGACGGCGAAGCGCACCCGTGTGCCACGCCGGGGCCGGATCCGGGTCAGGAACGAGAAGATCGAAAAGCGTGAAAAACGCGACCAGCAGAAGGAAGAGCTGACGGCCTCCTCAACCGGACGCTAGGACGATCCGCCTCAGGAGATGTCGAGCGACCGGAAGACCACGCCTGTACGCGGCTTCGGGCTGAAGTAGGTGGTCTTGGGCGGCATCCGCCGACGGTCGTTCGCCCAATTCTCGATCTGCTTCACCGTCACCGGCCGGAGCAGGAACGCCGCCTGGGCATCGCCGTCCGCGAGTGCCTCGAGAGCCTCGGCCACGCTGTGGCGGTGCATCACTTCGTGCGGCGGTAGGCCGGCAAGGACCGTGGCGACGAGGTTGGAGTCGAGGTCGTTGCCCTCCCGCTCCACGACGTCGGCGTGGGGGAGGAGGAGGAACGCCTGCCCGCCGGTCACGAACGCCAGCGAATTGGAGTCGGCCAACGCGGTGAGCGTCCGCTCGTCGGCGGCGCCGGCACGTACCAGGTCGAACCACTGGCTCAACGCGCCGACGAGGTCGAAGTCCGGCGGCAGGCCGCTGATCGTCCGGTGGATGGCGCCGACGGTCAACTGGTCCTCGGAGAGCTCGACGACGAGCGCGAGCACGAGGTCGTGGGGACCCGGCGCGTTGCCGTTGGCGGCGCGGGCCTCCGACTGGTAAGTCTGCGCAGTGGAGTAGCGGTGATGGCCGTCGGCGAGCACGACCGGCGCCCGGGAGATCGCGGCGGTGACGGCGGCGATCGCGTCGGGGTCGCTCAGGACCCAGAGCTGGTGCCGCACCCCGTCGTCGTCGTACGCGTCGCCGACCGGCTCGTCGTCGGTCGGGTCGAAGGTGGCGGTGACGCCGTCGGCCATGGAGAGACCCCAGATCGGCGAGAGGTTGGCCCTGGTGGCCCGCAGCAGATCCAGGCGGTCGCTCTTCGGCTTGGGGAGCGTCTGCTCGTGGGGGAGGATGTCGCTCTCCTCACCCGGGTCCGCCAGCCCGAGCAGCCCGATGACACCCGTCGTGGCGCGGCCATCCGTGTCGGTCATCCGGTATGGATAGAGGCACGGCTCGGGGTCGGCGGCGAGGATGCCCTCGTTGAGCCAGCGGTAGAAGAGGTCGGCGGCCACTGCGTAGCGGTCGCGCCCGCCGGTGAGGTCCGCTTCGGGCAGCTCGACCAGGACCGCGTTGGCGTGGTGCCGCGAGGCCAGATGCACCCGCTCGGTCGACGAGATCACGTCGTACGGCGGGGCGATGACCTGGGCCAGCGGTGCCATCTCCGGCTGGTACCGCAGACCACGGAACGCTTCGAATCGAGGCATCGTGCCACTCTGACACACGGGGGCGAAGACCGGTGCAGGCCCTTCCGTAGACTCGCAGCGTGGCCGGAGTGGAGGACGTGGACGATCTCGACGGTGTCCGTGACGTCACCGAGGACGTCGCCCCGAACCTCGCCCCGGAGCCGAACAAGCCCACACCGGCAGAACAGCCAGAGGAGGGCCTGGACCGGATCCTGACGGTTCCCAACGTCATCACGCTCCTCCGCCTTCTCTGCATCCCGCTCTTCCTGTGGCTGCTCTTCGGGCGGCACGAGCAGACGGCGGCGGCGATCCTGTTGGCCGTCCTCGGAGCCACGGACTGGGTCGACGGCTACGTGGCCCGGCGCTATCACCAGGTGACCACGTTCGGCAAGGTGCTGGACCCGACCGCCGACCGGCTGCTGGTCGGGACGGCGGTGATCTCGGTGATGGCATACGGCGCCGTCCCGTTGTGGTTCGGTATCGCCACCATCGCCCGCGAGGTCCTGGTCTCCGTCATGGTCGTGCTGCTCGCGTCACTGGGCGCGGCACGCATCGATGTGTTGTGGGTCGGCAAGGCGGGCACATTCGGGTTGATGTTCGCGTACCCCACCTTTCTCCTCGCCTACGGCGGCGCCAGCTGGCAGGCGCCGTTCACGGTGGTCGCCTACGTGACGGGCATCACGGGTCTCGTGCTCGCGTGGATCGCCGCGTGGAGTTACATCGCCCCCGCCCGCGAGGCCCTGCGCGACGGCAGGGCGGCGCGACACGTCAACGGGAGCAGCCCGGCGTGAAGGCCGTGATCATGGCCGGCGGCGAGGGCACCCGCCTCCGCCCACAGACGTCGAACCTCCCCAAGCCGATGCTGCCGCTCGTCGGCCACCCGATGATGGAGCACATCGTGACGCTCCTGCGGCGGCACGGCATCACCGACATCGTCGTCACGGTCGCGTTCTTGCCCAACGCGATCCGTAGCTACTTCGGCGACGGCAGTGAGCTCGGGGTCCGCATGGCGTACGCGACCGAGGAGTCACCGCTCGGCACGGCCGGCTCGGTGCGCAACGCGATGGAACAGCTGACCGAGCGTTTCATCGTCATCTCGGGCGACGTGTTGACCGACATCGACCTGACCGAGGTCATCGCGTTCCACGACAAGAACGACGCGCTGGCCACGATCGCGCTCAGTGCGGTCGAGAACCCGCTGGAATTCGGCATCGTCATCACCCGGGAGGACGGCAGCATCGAGCGCTTCTTGGAGAAGCCCGGCTGGGGGCAGGTGTTCAGCGACACCATCAACACCGGGATCTACGTCCTCGAGCCGGAGATCTTCGAGCGGATCCCCGAGGGACGCCCGGTCGACTTCTCGAGCGAGGTGTTCCCCGGCGCCCTCGAGGACGGCGAGCCGATGTACGGCTACGTCGCCGACGGCTACTGGGAGGACGTCGGGACGACGGCCGCCTATCTCAAGGCACACGAGGACATCCTCGACGGCAAGGTCGACGCCGAGATCTCGGGTTTCGAGCTGCGCCCGGGCGTCTGGGTCGGGAAGGGGTCGACCATCGATCCGACCGCGCGCCTGGACTCTCCGACCTATGTCGCGGAGAACTGCACGGTGGACGCCCACGCCGTCCTCGGTGCCTACACCACGCTCGGCGCCAACGCCCGCGTGGCCGAGCGCGCCGAGGTGCAGCGCTCCGTGATCGGCGAGAACTCGTACCTCGGTCCCGGCACCCGGGTCGAGGGCGCGGTGCTCGGACGCTCGTGCGACCTGCGGGTCGGGGCGCGTATCGAGCCGGGCGCGGTTCTGGGCGAAGGGTGCCTCGTCGGTGCCCACGCCGAGGTGCGCAGCGACGTCAAGGTCTATCCCTCGAAGGTGGTCGAGGCGGGCGCGCAGGTGAACGCCTCGATCGTGTGGGAGTCCGGCGGAGCGCGCACCCTCTTCGGACGCGAGGGGGTGACGGGCATCGCCAACGTCGACGTGAGCCCCGAGCTCGCCGTGCGCCTGGCCAAGGCCTGGGCGTCGGGATTCGAGAAGGGCTCGTCCATCACGGCCTCCCGGGACACCAGCCGGGCGGCCCGGGTGCTCAAACGCGCCCTCATGGTGGGCTGCAATGCCGTGGGCGTCAACGTGGCGGACCTCGAGCTGGCCACGGTGCCGGTGACCCGACACCAGGTGCGCGCCCGGGCCTCCCGCGGCGGCCTGACCGTGCGGCTCAGCCCCGACGACCCGCAGTCGGTGGTCATCCGCTTCTTCGACGAACGCGGCATCGACCTCTCCGAGACGGACCAGCGCCGAGTCGAGCGCATGTACCACCGCGAGGAGTTCCGGCGGGTCACCGCGGGGGAGATCGGCGACATCGACTTCTCACCGCGCGTGGTCGAGCACTACACGGGTGACGTGGTCCAGGCGTTCGGGCTCCGGCGCGACGACGACCGTCATGTGAAGCTCGTGCTCGATCTCTCCTATGGAGCCGCCAGTTTCGTCATGCCCAACCTGCTGTCGAAGGTCGGCGCCGACGTGCTGAGCATCAATCCCTATGCGCAGACGCCCGGGGTCATCGCCATCGACCGCGTCGTCAGCGAAGCACGCGTCGCCGAGGCGGTGCGCGGTTCGGGTGCGGACCTCGGCGCCGTGATCGATCCGGGTGGGGAGCGGCTGACCCTCATCGACGGTCGCGGCCGCGTCCTGACCGACGACGAGGCGATCATGGCGTTCATCGCCCTCGGCGCCGAGGCGGGGGACACGCGCAAGGTCGCACTGCCGGTCACGGCGAGCGGAGCGACGTTGCGCTTTTGTGCAGAACAAGGGATCGAGGTGGCGCTGACGCCGCTCTCCGCGTCGGGAATGCTCGAGACGGCCGCGTCGGGCGGCGTCACGTTCGCGTCCGACCGCCGGGGCGGCTATGTGTTCCCGGCGTTCCTCCCGGCCTTCGACGCGGCGGCTGCCCTGGCGCGCCTCTTGTCGCTGCTCGGCGGGGGGTCGAGCTCTCTCGAGGATCTCGTCGACGCCATGCCGGCCATGCCCATCGTCCACGAGGAGGTGGCGACCCCCTTGGAGCAAAAAGGCCTGATCATGCGGACCCTGATGGAGCAGCTGGCCGAGCAGGGGGCGGACGTGGTGCTGGTGGACGGCATCAAGGTGCAGGCCCACGACGGGTGGGTCCTCGTCGTCCCCGACCCCGAGGACCCCGTGACCCACGTATGGGCCGAGGGGATCGACCTGCCGGGGTCGGTGGCGCTCGCGACGACCTACGTCGAGCGCATCGCCGGGCTGTCCGATACCTGAGGTACCTGACGCGTTCGACCGACGACACGACACCCGCGGCGAGTACGCAGCCGGTCCGGTATCGTCGCCCCTCATGAACATCCCCGACGACCTTCGGTACTCGTCCGAACACGAGTGGGTGCGCGTGGAAGGCTCCCGTGCACGCATCGGCATCACCGACTACGCGCAAGATGCGTTGGGCGACATCGTGTTCGTCGACCTTCCTTCGGTCGGCAGCGCGGTGGAGTCGGGCGGACAGTTCGGCGAAGTGGAGTCGACCAAGTCGGTGTCGGAGCTCTATGCCCCGGTCTCGGGCACGGTCGCGGCGGTGAACGACGCGCTGACGTCGAACCCCGAGCGGATCAATCAGGACCCCTATGGCGAGGGCTGGATCTGCGAGGTCGAGCTCGCGTCCGATGCGGAGCTCGAGGGCCTGCTGGACGCGGCCGCGTACGGTGACCTGACGGCGGACTGAACCCGTGTTCGGGCAGCCCGTGCCGTCCGGAGAACCCGCTCGGGGGTTGGGGTACCGTGGTCGCCGTGTTCTGTAACAACTGCGGGCATCGCAACCCCGAGGGCGTCAACTTCTGTTCCTCGTGTGGGCACGCGCTGCTGGCAGAGGGCGACGAAGCCACGATCACGCTCCGTCCGGGCGACGACCCGGAATCGGGCGAGGTCCGCCTCGACGTCGATCAGGTCGAAGTGCCCCACGGGGCGGGCGTGCTCGTCGTGACCCGGGGGCCCAACATCGGAGCTCGCTACCTGCTCGGGGATCAGGTGGTCCGGGCCGGCCGCCACCCCGAGAGCGACATTTTCCTCGATGACATCACCGTCTCCCGGCGGCACGTCGAGATCGTGCCCAAGGACGGCGGCAGTTACGTGGTGCGCGACGTGGGCTCGCTCAACGGGACCTACGTCAACCGGGAGCGGATCGACGAGGTGCAACTCGCACCCGGCGACGAGCTGCAGATCGGCAAGTTCAAGCTCGTCTACCTGGTGGCGGGGAACGAGTGAGCAGCCGCACGTACCTCTCCATCGGTGACGTCCTCACTCTCCTGCGAGAAGAGTTCCCGGACGTCACGATCTCGAAGATCCGCTTCCTCGAGAGCCAAGGGTTGGTCAACCCGGAGCGTTCGCCTTCGGGCTACCGGAAGTTCTTCGAGCACGACGTCGAGCGCCTTCGTTGGGTGCTGCGCCAGCAGCGTGAGCATTTCCTGCCACTCAAGGTGATCCGCGACCGACTGGCCGACGGCAATCTCGACGATGCTCCACCGCGCGGCGCCAATGGGAAGCCGGCCGAGACGGCGGGCGCCACGTCGCACGCGGCGGCCTCCGTCAGTACCTCCGGCGACGAGCAGCCGACGAAGGCGGACGAGGAAGCCATGGCGCGCATCCTGGCCGACGCGTCGCGTCGCGCCGCCCTCATGCCAGAGACGGCCCAGGTTCGTCGCGGCTTGCAGGTGGTGGGGGAGGGAGCGGCATCCGACGCGGCGGCTCCGGCTGACCCGCCGTCCCGAGACAAGGACGACGCCACGACGGCGGCCGCGTCGGCCGAGGCCGCGCCCGCCCGCGGTGCGCACACACCTGCGCACGCGGCGCCCGACGATGCTCCGCCACGAGCAAGCAAGTCGCGCCCGCCCGCCTCACCCGGGCCGGCAGAGACTCCGGCCCGTTCCGCCGCCTCGCGGGGGACGGGGGGCACCGGCGGCCCGGCGGCGGCCGCGGCGGCCACGAGCGGGATGGCCACGGGAGCCAGCCTGACCGCCCAGGAGGTCTGCGCGGCCTCCGGGCTCTCGGCCGAGGAGTTGGACGGGCTCGAGAGCTACGGCCTGATCTGCTCGATGCGCGTCGCGGGCCTGCAGACCTACGACGAGGAGGCCCTGGCGGTCGCGAACCTGGCCGCGGCCTTCCGCAGCTACGGGATCGAGCCGCGCCACCTGCGGCTGTACCGCAACGCGGTCGACCGGGAGATGGGTCTGATCGAGCAGGTCATCATCCCGCTGTTGCGCCAGCGAAACCCCGAGTCCCGGCAGCGGGCGGTCGAGGGGGCAGACCAGCTGGCAGCCCTGGGCCAGTCGATGCGAGCCTCGTTGCTCCGCCAGGCCCTCCGGCAACATCTGGGGGGGTGACGCAAGGCCGGAATCCGGCGCTACATTTCTGTACGTGGTCCGTGTGCTCCTACGTGCGGTCCGTGTGGATCTGCAATCGAACACGCCCGTGCTCCTGCTCCAGGAGACAGAGGGTGACGGGCGCACGCTCCCGATCTTCATCGGAAGCCCGGAGGCGACGGCGATCGCCTACGCGTTGCAGGGCGTGACGATGCCCCGTCCGTTGACGCACGACCTGGTGCGGGACATGCTCGGCGCCCTTGACATCACCGTCGAGCGGGTGATCATCACCGAACTGCGTTCGTCCACCTACTACGCCGAGTTGCACCTCCTGCGCGCGAACGAGAGGACCATCGTGTCGAGCCGGCCCTCTGACGCAGTGGCGGTTGCCGTGCGGACCGAGTCGCCAATCTTCGTGTCCGACGAGTTGATGGAATCAGAGGGGATCATCCTCACGCTCGAAGCGGAGGACGAGGAGGAAGAGACGCCCGACGAGCTGGTGGGCCAGTTCCGCCAATTCCTCGACTCGGTGCGGCCGGAAGACTTCGAGGGGTGAGCCGACCCCGTTGGGCGCTCGCCCTGCTGGCGGGCGCCGGTGTCTCCCTCGCGGCGTGCAGCAGCAACCCGAGTCCGAAACAGTCGACAACGACCACCATCCACCGCGCCACGACGAGCTCGTCGACGACGACCTCCTCGACCAGCAGTGCCTCGACGACGAGCCCGACGGCCGTCTCGGCCGTGTGCGACCACATCACGGCCTCGGCCGGAGGATCCCAGGGAGCGGCCGGCACCATTACCGGTGTGGTCACAGTGACCAACACGGCGCCCACCACCTGCACCGTGAACGGGTACCCGACGATGGGGCTGTTCTCGGGCAGCGGCGCCCCCCTCACCGTCACGATGGTCGACGGGCTGACGGTCAGCGTTTCGCCCCAGGCCAACGCCGCCCCGTCGCCGGTGACGCTGGCACCCTCCGGCACGGCGCAGTTCGCCTACCAGATCTCAGACGTGCCGACGGGCAACGAGACGAGTTGCCCCACGTCCGAGCAGGCGACGACCACCATGCCGAAGGCGGCGACCTCGTCGGCCTACTTTGCGTTGGCGATCGCCCCGTGCAACAACGGGACGATCAGAGTGTCACCGCTCTACAAGACGCCTTAGCGACTCGGCGCCACCAGAATGCGGCCGCGCACGGCGGCGTCGAGGACGCGACCCAGGGCGGCGGTGAGGCCGTCGAGGCCGATCTCCTCGTTGACCATGTCCTCGCAATGGCCGAGCGGGAATGCGTCGGCCATCTCGCTCCACAGCTCGCGACGCTCCTCGATCGGCGTGGCGACGGTGTCGATCCCGAGCAGAGCGACGCCGCGCACGATGAACGGGTACACCGTCGTGGCGAGGCCGTTGCCCCCGGTGAGGCCGCTGGCCGCCACCGCGCCGCCGTACCGCACCGTCCGGAGCGCCTCGGCGAGCGCCGTGCCGCCGACGCAGTCGACCACGCCGCCCCAGAGTTGCGGGCCAAGGGTGCGGCCGTCGTCCTCGGTGAATTCCCGGCCCACGACCTGCGCGGCGCCGAGCTCCTTCAGGTAGTCCTGCTCCGCTGTCTTGCCCGACGACGCGACGACCTCGAAGCCTGCATTGGCCAACAGCGCCACCGCCGCGCTGCCGACACCCCCGGACGCGCCAGTCACCAGGATCGGCCCGTCGTCGGCCGTGGTCCCGTGCTGGCGTAGCCGGCGCAACGAGAGCAGCGCCGTCAGGCCGGCCAATCCGATGATGGCGGCGTTGCGGCA
Source organism: Acidimicrobiales bacterium (assembly GCA_036491435.1). Taxonomy (GTDB): domain Bacteria; phylum Actinomycetota; class Acidimicrobiia; order Acidimicrobiales; family RAAP-2; genus Bog-473. The sequence goes on along the minus strand of DASXBZ010000008.1, from coordinate 34,724 downwards.
GCTCAGCCGCTCGGGCAGCGGCACGACCCAGTCGGCCGGCACCCGGGCGTAGGCGGCGAACCCTCCGTCGTGCGCCACGCCCAGGTCGTACCCCTGGACGAGCACGCGTTGGCCGGCACTGAACTCGGGGCTCGAGCTCTCCTCCACGGTGCCGGTGAGCTCGACGCCGGGCACGAGCGGGAACTTCCGTGCGACGCGGTTGCCCGGGCGGGTGACCATGGCGTCCTTGAAGTTGATGGCCGTCCACTCGACCCGGATCAGGACGTCACCCGCGGGGAGGTCGTCCTGGGTCAGCTCGACCACGGCCGGCCGGATCACCTCGCCCGTCTTCGACAGCAGATAGGCCGGGAAGCGCACTGACTCACTGTAGAGGCCGTCGGCGGCCGTCTCCGGCGCGCGGGTCGCAGCCGGGTACGTTCGCACAATGGTGCTCACGACTGGAGACTACGGGCGTCGGCCGCCGCCTCTGACCGCGGGTGAGGTCGCCCGCGGAAAGGTCTCACTGGCGGAGCTGTGTTCGGACGGCGCCGCGCTCTACTGGCTCGAGTCACGACCCGACGAGAACGGGCGCGTCGCCTTCGTGCGGGCAGGGGACGAGGGCGCGACGGACCATTCGCCGGCGGGCGTGAGCATCCGGAGCCGGGTGCACGAATACGGCGGCGGGGCCGTGTGTCTCGTGCCTGGCGACGCCCCGGGAGCCTTCGCATACGTGGACCAGTCGGACCAACGGGTGTGGCTCTGCAATGGCCCGTCCGCCGCACCGGGCAGTGCGACGCCACGGCCGCTCTCAGCGCCGGCGCCTGAGGGTTCGACGGTCCGCCACGGCGGGCTGAGCGCCACGGCGGACGGACATTGGGTGCTGGCGGTCCGCGAGACGCACGCGAACGACGGGCGATCGGGGCGTCCGCGACCCCCGCGGCGCAGCATCGTCGCCTTCTCGACGCAGAGCAGCAGACCGTCCGAGTCGACGCTCCTCGAGGGGCACGACTTCTTCGGAGCGCCCCGGGTGGACGCGACAGCGGCGCGGCTCGCCGTCGTGGTCTGGGAGCACCCGAACATGCAGTGGGACGCTTCGTCGCTCGTCGTCGTCCCGCTCGGCCACGCCGTTTCCCCAGCCGCCACCGCCACCGCCGACGCAGCCGACCCCGGCACCGCCGACGACGCGCTCATCCCGGCTGGGCCGGCCTGGGTCGTGGCCGGCGGGCCCGAGGAGTCGATCGGGCAGCCGGACTGGCAGCGCGACGGCACGCTGCGCTTCGTCTCGGACCGGCGGGGGTGGTGGCAGCCCTACGTCCATCCGGGAACGCCCGACACCGGCGCCGGGTCCGAGCCCCTGACCGACGTCGCAGCCGAGTTCCACGGTCCCGACTGGGTCCTGGGCCAGACCACGTTCGCGGAGCTGCCCGACGGGACCGTCCTGGCGCGTCAGACGTCGGCCGGCCGCGACGCCCTCGTGCGCCTCCGGGCCGGGGCGGCACCGGACGTCGTCGTGCAACCCTGCGTCTCGATCGCCGGCGTGTGCGCACATGGTGAGGGGGTCGCGCTGATCGGGAGCACGCCCGACGCACCCACGAACGTGTGGCTGATCGAGCCGGGCGCGTCGCCGCGGCCCGCGCGAGCGGCCCCGGCGTCCTCACCGGTGCTCCGCACGGGAGAAATCGCGCACGGTGAGCCCTTCACGGTGACCGGCCGCTCCGGACGCGCCGTGTACGGAACGCTCTACCGGCCCCCGTCCCGAGGCGCCGGGCCCACGAGCCCAGGCTCGACCGCGGAGCGCGACATCGATCCGCCGCCACTCATCACCTGGTGTCACTCCGGCCCCACCTCGGCCTGCCAGGCAGGCCTCGACCTGACGTTGCAGTTCTTCACGACCCGCGGCTTCGCGGTCGCGTGCGTGGACTACGCGGGAAGCACGGGCTACGGCCGTGCCTACCGCTGCGAGCTCTGGGGACAGTGGGGCGTGGCAGACGCGGAGGACTGCCTCGATGCGTCCCGTCACCTCGCCGACCGAGGTGACGTCGACCGCGACCGGATGGCTGTCCGGGGCGGCAGCGCCGGGGGCATGACGGCGCTCAACGCGCTGGCGGCAGGGGAGGGGTTCAAGGCGTGCACCGCCCTCTATGCAGTGACCGACCTACTGAGCCTGGCCGCCACCACGCACGACTTCGAGGCCCACTACAACGACCGCCTGATCGGACCGCTCCCAGAGGCCCGCGACCTCTTCGTCGAGCGGTCGCCGGTGAGCCGGGCCTTCGCCATGACCGGCGCGGTGCTCCTGCTGCAGGGCACCGATGACGCCGTGGTGCCACCGGCGCAAGCCGAACGCATGCGGGAAGCCCTGGTCGGCGCCGGGACCCCTTGCGACCTGCGGTTCTTCGAGGGGGAGGGGCATGGCTTCCGCCGGGCGGACACCTTGACCGCATGCCTCGAGGCGGAATTGGGGTTCTATCTGGAGGTCCTGCACCTCTAGGATCGAGGGCAGGTACCGCCTGCGCCAAAGCCCTCTGCGCGAGGATTTCGAGACGCCATGCCGACGACCGCTCTGACGATGACCGACTGGGGCAATCGCTGTGTCGCTCTGGCCCGCCGCGCGTTCGCACGGGTGCAGCGGATCTCGCCGGTGAACGGGGACGTCCTGCTCTATGCACTCAGTGCGGTCTTCGCGCTGGTCACCATCTACACGTCGACCAACGGGCTCTATCAGGTGTGGGGACGCATGGCGCTGGCACCGTTCGCGTTCGGCGCCGTGGCCTCGGCCGGCCTCGCGCTGTACCTCCGGCGCGCCCGCGGCCGGCAGCCCGCGCGCAGGGTGACGGCGGTCCAAGATCGGCGGGCCTGGGTCGCTCGCATCGGTATCGCCGTGTGCGTGTTCGTCGGCGCGCTGGCCATCCCGCTCGGGATGGAGGTCTTGTGGCGCTTTGACGGCACCGCCGGCTCGCACGTGCAGCCCGAGGGCCCGACGGTCGAGGTCGGCGGCCAGGACCTCGTGAAGGGCCAGGACCCGTACAGGAAGATCGTCCACCTCAACCACCCGGTCAAGTACCACGCGCCCGGCGAGCCGGACACGCCCGGCTTCCTGCCGTACCTCCCGCTCATGGCCGTTCTCGGGATCCCGAGCGACATCTGGCCGAACAACGGCCTGAGTGATGCCCGCATCTTCTTCACCGTGACGACGCTTGCGGCCGCCGCAGTCGCGCTCTGGCTGTGCCGGGCGAACGGCCGCCGAAAATTCCGCGCGCTCCAGGCCTTGCTTATCCTGCCCCTGGCCTCACTACCTCTCGTCACGGGAGGCGACGACATCCCGGTGGTCGCATTCCTGCTCCTCGCGATGGTGCTGGCGCAGCGGCGACAGCCGTTCGCGTCCGGCATCGTGCTCGGCATCGCGTCGGCGATGAAATTCACGGCGTGGCCGCTGGCGCTGCTGGCGCTGTTCGCCGCCCGCAACCGCAAGGGCGAGCGCAAGCCACTCTCCATGCTGGCGGGCCTGCTCGTGGTCGCGATCCCGACCATCTTCCCGTTCGCGCTGCGCGGCCCGATCGCGCTCATCGATGACGTCGTGCTCTTCCCCTTGGGCCTCAGCGCGATCCCCTCCACAGCAGCCAGCGCCCTGCCCGGGCACGAGCTCGTCCTCGCGTTCCCCGCGTTGAGCCGGGTGCTGCCGGTCTCTGTCGGTCTCGTCCTGGCGGCCGTCCTCGCGCGCTATCTCTACAAGCGCCGGCCGAGCACGGTGGCGCAGGTGTGCGACATCACCGGCATCGTCATGTGCGTGCTCATCCTGCTCGCGCCCAACCCGCGCGTCGGCTACCTGCTCTACCCGATCAATTTCTTCGTCTGGGCCTACCTGCTGGCGCCCGGCACCGAGGACCTGGAGCTGTTGCCGACCGGCGGCACGAAGGACGAGACCGCACCGGCGGCGATCGCCGCCTGAGCGCCAGGCCCCCCGCCGCTAGCTCTGATCGTCGTTCTGCTGCAGCAGCCGGATCGTGAAATCCGTCTCGCCCGACGGCGGCGCACCGTGGCCGAACGTCGTCGGCGGGATCGTCGCCCCCATCTCCCAGTAGTAGCCGTCGGTGCCCGCCAGCTTGCCGAGGACCTCGACGGCGCCGGGGTTGTTGGCGGCTGCCCCCTTGTCGAAGACCTGCCAGCCCTGCTGGTGCATGGCCGACGCGAAGAACGCGAGCAGCGCGCCCTGGGACTCGGTGGAACGCATCGTGACCTGTGCGTCGAACTGTCCGGCTCCGGCCGCGTTGTTCTGGTGCGAGATCCGAACTGACCCGACCGGCACCGTCACGGCGTTGATGATGTTCGAGGGAGGCTCGCCGGACCCGACGATCGGATGCAGCGCATTCCCCGCCGGCTGCGCCCGCAGCGTGCTCCCCGGCACGGCGCTCGGCGCGCCGGTCGTCTTCACCCGGGCAGGGGAGTGGGAGGACAGGATGCCCAAGGTGACGAAGACGGCAAGGATCAGCACCGCGAGCCCGAGCACGACCATGGCGGGCCTGATGGAGAACCCGCCGGGAGTCGGCGGCCGCTGCGGCTCAGCTCCGGCCGGCTCAGCGAGCCGGGTATCGGCGTCGTGCAGCGTCATGGCCCGCCCAGCCTACGGTCCGGCCGACCACCCGAAATGGTCGAGCGGTCCGTGTCCCGCACCGAGGCGCCACGCGGCGCCCCCGGCCAGGGCGCGGTGGACGAAGTCCTTGGCCGCCACGATGGCCTCGAGCACCTCGTCCCCCTGGGCGAGTCGTGCCGCGATCGCGGCCGACAACGAGCAGCCAGTTCCGTGGTCGTTGCCCGTCTCAACCCGCGCACTCGGCAATACCGTGACCCCTTCGGGGCCGACCACGACGTCATCCGCCGAGTCGGTGAGGTGGCCTCCCTTCACGACCACCCAGCGGGCCCCCCGCTCCCTGATCCCTTCGGCCACGGCCACCCGGGCGTCGAGCGAGACGAGCGCTTCCACCGTGGTGCTCCCGAGCACGGCGGCCTCGCGCAGGTTCGGTGTCGCCACGAGCGCCCGCGGCAGCAGCCGCTCGAGGTAGGCGTCGATGCCCTCCGGCTCCAAGAGCGGGTGGCCGGTGGACGAGACGAGCACGGGGTCCACGACGAGGTTCGGGAGGCGACCCTGCTCGGCGAGGCAGGCCACCTCGGCGACGATGCCGCCGTTGGCCAGCATGCCCGTCTTCACGGCAGCAACCTCGAAGTCGTCGAGGACTGTCTCCACCTGCAGCCTCACGAACGCGGAATCGAGGGCCACGACGCCACGGACACCCGCCGTGTTCTGTGCCGTCACGGCCGTGAGCGCGTTGGTGCCGTGGACGCGCAACGCCGCGAAGGTCTTGAGATCCGCCTGCGCGCCGGCACCCCCTCCTGAGTCGGAGCCGGCGATCGTCAACGCCGTGGGCGGGGTGGGCACCTGCGACATCCGGGCCACGATAGGTCGGCCCCGGGGTATGGTCGTTCGGGTGACGACACCGCCGCGCACCGATGTGACCAGCGCCGATGCACCGGATTCCCTCTGCATCGCCGGCGAGGTGCTGGAGTCCCGGTTGTTGCTCGGCACGGGCGGCATGACGAGCCTCCACGCCTTGCGCGCCGCGCTCGAGGTGTCGGGCACGAGTATGGCCACGGTGGCGGTGCGGCGGGTCGAGCCGTCACGCCAGGGCTCCTTACTGACCCTCTTCGAGGAGCTCGGCATCCGGGTCCTCCCCAACACCGCTGGCTGCGCCACCGCGTCGGAAGCAGTGCTTACGGCCAAGTTGGCCCGTGAGGCATTCGGGACCGACTGGGTGAAGCTCGAAGTCATCGGGAACGACCACACGCTGCTACCCGACGCCGTCGAGCTGCTCCTGGCGGCAGAGCAGCTGGCCGAGGACGGCTTCGTGGTCCTGCCTTACACGACGGACGACCCCGTGCTGGCCTTCCGCCTCCAACAGGTCGGATGTGCCGCCGTCATGCCCCTTGGCTCACCCATCGGGAGTGGGCTCGGCATCCGCAACCCGCACAACATCACCCTGCTCCGCGAAGCGGTCGATGTCCCCGTCATCCTCGACGCCGGCATCGGGACTGCGTCCGACGCCGCGCTGGCCATGGAGCTGGGCTGTGACGGCGTCCTCGTGGCGACGTCGGTCAACCGCGCGCACGACCCGGTCGCCATGGCGCGGAGCATGCGCCTCGCCGTCGAGGCGGGCTGGCTGGCCCGGCGCGCCGGCCGCATCCCCGTTCGATTCCACGCCGAGCCCTCCAGCCCGCTCGAGGGCCGGGCCGACCTGGGCGGACCTGTTTGACCGGCGACTGAGGCCCGCCTAAAGTTAGGCTACCCTAACTTTTCGGGGTGCAGGTCAGCGAGGTGCAGCGGTCCGATGGAAGGCGCAAGGAGGCGGTGGCCGGCTCGGGGGTTGCGTCGCGCCGCCGTGGCCTGCACGATTCCACTGGCCTTCGTGCTCGCGGGATGCGCCCAGGGTGGGGGAGCGGGTTCGGCCGGGAGCCTTACCGTGTACAGCGGGCAGCACGTGCAGACGACGCAGGCGCTGGTCGCCGCCTTCGAGCGCGAAAGCGGGATCTCGGTGAGCCTGCGCTCGGACGACGAGGACGTCCTGGCTGACCAGATCGTCACCGAAGGTCAGCGATCGCCCGCAGACGTCTTCTACACGGAGAACTCACCGCCGTTGCAGTACCTCGCCTCGAAGGGCCTGCTCGCCCCGGTCGACCCGGCGACGCTCCGCAACACGCCGGCGCGCTTCAACTCGCCGGACGGCAAATGGGTCGGTGCCTCGGCCCGGGTGAGCGTGATGGTCTACAACACCAAGCTCCTGACCCCGCGCGACCTTCCGCGTTCGGCGATGGAACTGGCGGACCCCAAATGGAGCGGCAAGATCGCCATCGCCGGCGGCGAGACCGACTTCCAGCCCATCGTCACGAGCATCGACCGGACGTACGGGAGCCATGCGGCCCTGAATTGGCTGAACGCGGTCAAGGCCAACGCAGGCGGTCACAATTATCCGAGCAACGAGGCGGTGACGTCCGCGGTGAACAACGGGCACGTCGCGTTGGGCGTGATCAATCAGTACTACTGGTACCGGGAGCGGGCGCAGGTCGGTAAGTCCGGCATGCACTCGGCCATCGCCTACTTCGCGCCGCACGATGTCGGCTACGTCCTCAACGTTTCTGGGGCGGGAGTGCTGCGCTCCTCGACGCATCAAAAGGCAGCGCAGCGTTTCCTCGCCTTTCTCACTTCGCCCCAGGGACAGGAGATCATCGCCCACAGCGACAGTTTCGAGTACCCGATCGCCTCGGGCGTGAAGACGGGCGAGCCTGAGACCCCGTTCGCGGCGCTGCAGCCCAACGGCATCACGATCGCCGAACTCGGCACCGGCGCCGAAGCCATCAAGCTCCTGCAAGAGGCTCAGCTGCTGTGATGCAGGCATGGCGGGACCGCCATCACCGTCCGGGCGGACGGAGGCCCATCGGGCTGACCGTGGTCGCCGTGCTCGTCTCGGTTGTCGTGCTTGTGCCACTCGTCTTTCTCGTCGTGCAGGCGGTGCAGGTCGGATGGGCCGAGTTGCAGCACCTGTTGTTCCGCCATCTCACGGCGGTACTGGTGTGGAACACGGTGTCGTTGGTCGTGGTCGTGACCGCGATCTGCGCGCTTGTCGGCACGCTCGCCGCGTGGTTCGTCGAGCGGACGGATGTGCCGGGACGCCGTTGGTTTGCCGTCCTCGTGGTGATCCCCCTCGGAGTCCCGGACTTCGTGGTGAGCTTCGGCTGGCGAGGCCTCTTTCCCTCGTTCGGCGGGTTCTGGGCGGCGGTACTCGTCATGTCCTTGGCCGTCTACCCACTGGTCTTCCTCCCGGTGGCGGCCAGCCTCCGGTCGGCCGATCCCGCCCAGGAAGAGGTCGCACGTAGCCTCGGCCAGGGCCGGATCAAGACTTTCTGGACGGTCACGGTGGGCCAAGCGCGGGTCGCCATTCTGGGCGGCGCCATCCTGGTCGGTCTGATCGTGCTTGCGGAGTTCGGCGCCTTCGAGATCCTCGGATATCAGACGCTGACGACGGAGATCTACAACGAGTTCCAGGTCGGCTTCAACGAGCCGGCAGCGTGCGCGCTCTCGCTGATCCTCGTCCTGCTCGGCGCGTTGCTGTTGGCGAGCGAGGACATGGTGCGGGGCAGGGGACGGACGGCGCGGCTCGGTTCGGGTGCGGCACGGGCCGCCAAGCGGGTTCCGCTCGGACGGGCTCGACCGGCGGCGTTCGCCGGGCTGGCGCTGCTCGTCGTTCTGGCGCTCGGCGTCCCGGTCGGCGCGATCTTCTACCTGATCGTGCAGGGCGGACAGAGCACGCTACCTCCGGCCTCGCTGTGGATCGCCACGGGGAACACGTTCGCTTTCGCGGCCGCCGCGGGCGTCGTCGCCACCATCGCCGCGCTTCCGATCGCCCTCTTGTCCGTGCGCTTTCCGCGGCCCGGGGTCTTGGCGCTGGAACGAGTGAACATGCTCGTCCTCGCGGTACCGGGATTGGTGGTGGCGCTGAGCCTGACCTACTTGACCGAGCATTTCCTCCAGGGTCGCTTCTATCTGACCGATCCTCTGCTCGTCCTCGCCTACGCCATCATGTTCTTCCCGCTCGCCATCGTGTCCGTGCGCGCGGCGATCGCGCGTGCCCCGGCTGGGCTCGAGGAGGTCGGTCGTTCACTAGGCGTGCACCGCCATTCGGTGATGTGGCGGGTGACGGTGCCGCTCGTCGCGCCGGGCCTCGCCGCCGCATTCGCGTTGGTGTTCCTCGAGACGGCGACGGAGCTGACGGCCACCCTGGTGCTGCACCCAACCGGCGTGGAAACCCTGGCCACGCAGTTCTGGGCGTATCAGTCGAACGGGTCCTACAGTCAGGCGGCGCCGTACGCGTTGGTGATGGTGGTGATCGCCGCCGTCCCCGGGTACGTGCTCGGTCGGTGGTTCGACCGTCAGCCCGAACGGATGGCACAGGCCGGCGCCGATCCGATCACCGCGCCTCGCACGCTGGTGGCGGCATGAGAGGGCTGGCCGTTCGAGGCGTGACCAAGTCCTTCGGGCCACAGGAGGTGCTGCGTGGCGTCGATCTCCAGGTTCCGGATGGATCCTTCACGGCGATCTTGGGCGCTTCGGGTAGCGGCAAGACCACGCTCTTGCGCATCGTCGCCGGTTTCGACCGCCCCGATCGAGGTGAAGTGTGGCTGGGCGACGAGCTCGTCGACGACGCCGGATCGCGTTATCTGGCCTGTGAGAGGCGGCGCATTGGCTACGTGCCGCAGGAAGGTGCGCTGTTCCCGCATCTCAGCGTCGGCCGCAACGTGGGATTCGGACTGTCGCGAGACGCGGCACGGCCGACGCGGGTCGACGATCTTCTTGAGCTGGTAGGGCTGGCGGGCTATCGGCGCCGCTATCCCCATCAGCTGTCGGGGGGCCAGCAACAGCGGGTCGCCCTGGCGCGGGCGCTGGCCATCGAGCCGGAAGTCGTCCTCCTCGACGAGCCTTTCTCGTCGCTCGACGCAGCGTTGCGGGCGTCGGTGCGCTCCGACGTGCTCGGCGTCCTTCGCCAGGCCGGCACCACGTCCGTCCTCGTCACGCACGACCAGGACGAAGCCCTCTCGATGGCCGACCAGGTCGCGGTGCTCCGCGATGGCGTGGTGGCCCAGCTGGACACGCCCGCCGGCCTCTACGGACACCCCGGAGATGCCGGCGTCGCTCGATTCCTCGGCGAGGCGAACCTCATCGAGGGCGAGATCCGTGACGGTGTCGCCACGACGATGCTGGGCCGGCTCCCGGTGGGGTCCTGGTCCGGCCCATCGTCAGGTCGGGCTCGGGTGATGGTGCGGCCCGAACAGATCGAGCTGGGCGACGTGGGAGAGGGCATCGACGGCATCGTGGGCAGCTACGAGTACTACGGGCACGATGCGGTGGTCCACATCCGGCTGGAGAGGATGGGCGTGCCTGAGCCTGGGCTCCCCGACCTGGTCGTCCGGATCACCGGGGGTCAGCCCCTGGCGCCCGGGCTCCGCGTCGGGCTGTCCGTGCGTGGGCCCGTCGTGGCGTGGCCGGCCGACTCCGACAAACCCGAAAATTCACCTGAATGACGCGCCCGTAACTACTGCGATGTCGTCTGGGGTCCACTAGAGTTGGAGGCGGAGATCCAGCACGAGGAGGTAGTAGAGATGGCGGCGGAGGCCTCAACCCGTGTCGGGGGGTATTCCGGGCCGCAGGTCTGCGGTCTGGTGGGGATTACCTACCGGCAACTCGATTACTGGGCCCGTACAGGCCTGCTGCAGCCGTCGGTCGCGTCGGCCAAAGGCAGCGGCTCGCGCCGGGTCTATTCGTATTCGGACGTTCTTGAGCTCAAGGTGATCAAGCAACTGCTCGACGCCGGCGTCTCGTTGCAGTCGGCGCGCCGGGCGGTCGAGTGCCTGCGCGACGACCTCGGGACTGACGTCGCGTCGGCAAACCTCGTGCTCACCGAGAACAGCTCGGTTCTTGCTCGCACCAACGGCGAGGTCGTCGACCTCTTGGCCGGCGGTCAAGGCGTGTTCAACATCGTGCCTCTGGCCGGAGTGGTCGAGGAGCTCGAAGCCGACATCGTGCGGCTGGACACGGCCGAGCCAGCATCAGCAAAGATCCGGCCGGTGCGGGTTCCGGCCAAGCGGGCCGCCGGGGAGTGAGCGTTACGGACCCCGCGCGCAACGGGCGCACGCGCCATCCGGCCTGTGCGCCTGCCGGCCAGGTCCGCTTTGCACATCCCTCTGAACGGGTATTCGCGGCGTTGCTCGACCTGAGCGGCGAGCGCTGGGAATACGAGCCGGTGGAGTTCCCCCTCGAATGGGATGCGAACGGCTCTCCGGTGTCCGGGTTCCGTCCCGACTTCTATCTGCCGGCGCGCGGCGTCTTCATTGAGCTGACGACGGCCGACCAGCGACTGGTCACCCGCAAGAACCGAAAGGTGCGACGCATGCGCCAGCTCTATCCCGAAGTGCCAATCCGCATCGTCTACCAACGCGACTTTGCGTCGCTGCTCGCCTCGCACGGCCTTCCGCTCGTCACCGCCGGAGCCGCGTAGTCTGGCCGAATGAGCGGCGAGACAACCGAAAGCACCGCTGCATTGCGGGTGTCACCGCTGTACGCCGCACATGTCGCTCTCGGGGCGAAGATGGTTCCGTTCGGAGGGTGGGAGATGCCCGTCGCCTATCCGTCCGGAACGGTGGCCGAACACCGCGCCTGCCGGGCCGATGCCGTGGCGTTCGACGTGTCTCACCTCGGAACGGTCCGGGTCACAGGCCCGGACGCGTTCGAGCAGCTCCAGCATGCGCTCAGCAACGACTTGCGACGTATCCATCCCGGCCGGGCCCAATACACGCACCTTCTTGATGACGACGGTTCGGTTGTCGACGACCTCATCGTGTGGTGGATCGATGAAAACCGGTTCGACGTGATGCCCAACGCGTCGAACACGAGCGACGTCCTCGCGGCACTCGGCGGCCAAGATGTCACGACCGAGCGCGCCGTCGTGGCAATCCAGGGACCCGCAGCGCGCGACCGCTTGTCGGGCATCGCGCCCGAGGCTGCCGCGGTGCATCGCTTCTGTGTCGAGCAGTTCGAGTGGCGTGGTGCCTCCTGCTTTGTGGCGGGCACCGGCTACACCGGGGAGGACGGGGTCGAGTGTGCCGTCCCCGCCGACATTGCCGTGGAGTTTTGGGAGGCGGTCTTGTCCCAGGAGATCGCGCCGGCGGGACTCGGGGCTCGCGACACGCTGCGCCTCGAGGCTGGAATGCCGTTGCACGGGCACGAGCTCGGCCCGGGCATCACGCCTCTCCAAGCCGGCCTCGGCTGGGTCGTGGGTTGGGACAAGCCGAAGTTCACGGGGCGAGCGGCCCTGGAGGAGGAACGGGCGACCGGCCCGGCCCGGCGCCTGCGCGGCATCGTGGCCGACGGGCGACAGCCCTTGCGCGATGGGTCCGTCATGCAACGCGGCCAAGACCGGGTCGGGATCCTGACCAGCGGCAACTTCTCCCCCATGCGCGAGCGGGGCATCGGCCTCGGCTTCGTAGACGCTGATGCGCAACTCCTCGACGGGGATGCAATCACCGTGGTGCAACGAGCGCGGGAGCTCAACGCCGTCCTCGTGCGCCCACCGCTCTGGCCTATCCGAGAGGAGACCGAGTAGCCACCGGGGGGGTCGGGTTCTGCCCGGCCCGTGACCTAGTATCGGGGCACAACTGAATACGCCGTTCGAACCGGAGCGCCAGAGTCCCCGCAGCATGTAGTTCGAGGGGACGCCGGAGGAGCAACTCTCCCCAGAAACTCTCAGGCCGACATACCGCTCCGGCGAGGCAACTCTGGAAAGCGGGTGCCCGACACTCGCACCGAAGGTGGAAGCCGCACACCCTGCGGCGAGGCTCTCAGGTCCAGTGACAGAGCGGGGAGGACATCCGACAAGCTCCGCCTGAGGCGCGGGGCACGCCAGGAGGCCTCCGTGCAGCGACAGGGACCATCGCCGACAACCGAAGAGCTCGAGCCCTTCGAGAACTTTCTCTATCGCCACGTCGGCACCTCAGAAGAGGACCAGGCGGTCATGTTGAAGGTTCTCGGCTACCCCGATCTTGACGCACTGATCGACGCGGCGGTGCCGGGCAGCGTGCGTGGCCTCGACGCGCTCGAGCTGCCTCCGGCCGCCACCGAACGCGACGTTCTGGACGAGCTGCGCCGCCTGGCGTCGTCGAATGTCGTGGCCGAACCGATGATCGGCCTCGGGTACTCGGGCACTGTCACGCCGGGGGTCATCCGTCGCAACGTCCTCGAGAGCCCGGCGTGGTACACCGCGTATACGCCGTATCAACCAGAGATCAGCCAGGGCCGGCTCGAGGCACTCCTGAATTTTCAGACGATGGTGTCGGATCTCACCGGCCTCGACACCGCGAACGCGTCGCTGCTCGACGAGGGCACCGCGGTCGCGGAGGCAGTGACGCTCATGCGGCGGCGCAGCCAGGCAGCCTCGAACCGGGTAGTCGTCGATGCCGACTGTCATCCGCAAACGATTGCCGTCCTCGAGACGCGTCTGGCCCAGCTTGGCATCGAGCTCGTGGTCGTCCCCTTCGACGGCGGAACACCCGAGGGTGACTACTTCGGCATCGTCCAGCAGTATCCGGGTTCGTCGGGCGCGATCCGTGACTTCGCCGAGGTCACCGAGGCGGCACACGCACGCGGCGCGCTCGTCGCTGTCGCGGCAGACCTCCTGGCGCTGACGTTGTTGCAGCCCCCGGGGGAGTGGGGCGCCGATGTCGTCGTCGGGTCGTCGCAGCGATTTGGCGTACCGCTGTGGTACGGCGGCCCCCATGCTGCGTACATGGCGGTGAGGGCCGGGCTCGAGCGTGACCTTCCGGGCCGGTTGGTCGGCCTGTCGATCGACGCCGAGGAGCGCCCGGCCTACCGGCTGGCCCTCCAGACGCGGGAACAGCACATCCGCAGGGAGAAGGCGACCTCCAACATTTGCACCGCGCAGGTGCTGCTCGCCGTCGTGGCAGGCATGTACGCCGTGTACCACGGCTCCGATGGACTGCGCGGCATCGCCCATCGCGTGCACCGCCGAACCGTCGCTATTGCGCAAGGATTGGAATCCGCGGGCTTCGCGCTCGAACATCGGTTCTACTTCGACACGATCGTGGCGCGCGCACCCGGACGTGCGGCTGAAATCGTGGCTGCGGCGCGCGATCGGGGAGTCCTGCTGCGCCTGGTCGACGACGACCACGTCGGCATCTCGTGCAGCGAGACGACAACGGCGGACCACGTGACCGCCGCCCTCGCAGCTTTCGGAGCGCAGCTCGGGGGAACGACGGACGCACTCGACGCTCTTCCCGGATCCTTACGACGTCGTGGCCCGATCCTCGCCCACCCCGTCTTCTCCCAGCACCACTCCGAAACGTCGATGCTGCGCTACCTCCGCGAGCTGTCGGACCGGGACTTCGCTCTCGACCAGGGAATGATCCCGCTCGGGTCGTGCACGATGAAGCTCAACGCCACGACGGAGATGGAACCGGTCGGTCTGCCCGGATTCGCCGACGTCCACCCGTTCGCTCCAGCTGACACGACGCCGGGCTACCGGTCGCTCATCGAGGAACTCGAGCAATGGCTCGCCGATCTGACGGGATACGCGAAGGTGTCGGTGCAACCCAACGCCGGAAGCCAAGGCGAGCTCGCGGGCCTCATGGCCATCCACGCCTACCACCGGGCGCGCAACGAGCCGCAGCGCGATGTCTGCCTCATCCCCGCGAGCGCCCACGGCACGAATGCCGCTTCGGCCGTCATGGCCGGGATGCGGGTGGTCGTGGTCGCCAGCAAGGAGGACGGAACGGTCGACCTCGATGACCTCCGTGCGAAGTGTCAGGAACACTCCGACGCGTTGGCAGCGATCATGGTGACATACCCCTCGACGCACGGCGTGTACGAAGAGGGCATTGTTGACATGTGCGCGCTCGTGCACGAGTACGGGGGGCAGGTCTACATCGACGGCGCCAACCTCAACGCGCTCGTCGGTCTAGCGAAGCCGGGCAAGTTCGGCGGTGACGTCTCACACCTCAATCTGCACAAGACGTTCTGCATTCCGCACGGCGGAGGCGGACCGGGTGTTGGTCCGGTCGCCGTGGCGGCGCATCTCGTGCCTTATCTGCCTTCTCATCCCATGCACCCGGACTCCGAGCGACGCAACGGTATTGGTCCGGTGAGCGCGGCGCCGTACGGGAGCGCCGGCATCCTGCCCATCAGCTGGGCCTACATCCGGCTGCTTTCGGCGGCAGGCCTGGCTCATGCGACCAAGTCGGCCGTCTTGGCCGCGAACTACGTGGCCGCACGGTTGGCCCCCTCGTTCCCCGTGCTCTACACCGGGAAGCATGGGCTAGTCGCGCACGAGTGCATCTTGGACCTGCGGCCCCTGACGAAGGCGACCGGCGTGACGATCGACGACGTCGCGAAGCGCCTCATCGATTACGGCTTCCACGCGCCGACGGTGAGCTTTCCCGTCGCCGGCACCTTGATGGTGGAGCCGACCGAGAGTGAGGACCTGGCGGAGCTCGACCGCTTCTGCGATGCCATGATCGCAATCCGGGCCGAGATCGAGGACGTGGCTTCGGGTCGGTGGCCGGTCGAAGAGAGCCCGCTTCGTGGCGCACCACACACGGCAGCCGCGTTGGTGGACGATTGGGACCGCTCGTACGACCGCAGCGTGGCCGTCTTCCCGGCCGGCTACATCACCAGGAAATACTGGCCCCCAGTGGCGCGGATCAATCAGGCGTACGGCGACCGGAACCTCGTTTGCAGCTGCCCGCCCATCGAAGCCTTCGCGACCTGAGTCGCCACCCTTCAGTTCCGAGCTTCAGCCTGCTGCACCACGTTCCACATGCCGGCCACCTCGGTCTCGCTCATGTGGGGATCTTGCACCTTCATCTCGACGATTTGCCGGAGCAGGGCAGCGACAGCGTGTCGGTCAAAGTGCGAGAGGAAGCCGTTCACCAACAAGGATCGGCCGAACCCCATGAGACGCTCTTTCAGGCCAGCGCCGGGGAGTTGTCCCGCCGCCATTAAGACCCAGGCCAAGCCGACATCGATGTGGGGATCGCCTCGGTGAGCATTCGGCCAGTCGATCACGAAGACACCTTTCGGGCCGATCATGACGTTGAGCGGGTGCAGGTCAAGATGCACGACCTTCGTCCCCGTTCCGATGGGGGCGGGCAGAAGGAAGTCGGGCGCCTCGATCTCGTGCAGCCTCCGATGAAGATCGGCCAGCGTCGCCGCTTGGCGTCGAACCGTCCACGGCGCCTTGCCGATTGCCTCGACCATGGTCACCCCCTCGATCCGTTCCATCACCATGTCGAAGCCGTCGTCACTCAACTCTTCGACCGCTGGAACGGGATAGCCCAGCTCGCGCAGATAGGCCATGGTGCGCGCTTCCAACGCCATCGAGTGGCCCTCGCGCGAACGGCGCAGGACGAGGCCCGGACCATATTCGAAGATGTCCGAGTCGCGGCCTGACGCCAAGAGTGGCCCTGGGCCTTTCACGGGCTGAAAGTTACCGCCTGCCTCTCCGCAGAGTTCGACTCAGACGAGCGCCATGAGTCCGATCGCCCCAGCCGCGGCTGCCATGCAGACGACGAGGCTGCCAATGGTGTAAATGACGGCTTCGGTTCGGTGCCCGGTATGGACGAGGTGCACTGTTTCCCAGCTGGCGGTCGACCACGTGGTGTACCCGCCGCACAGCCCGACTCCGATGACGGCCAGGTATTTCCCGCCCAAATCGTGATAGAGGGCCATCCCGGTGAGGAGCCCGAGCACGAACGAGCCGGAGGCATTGACGATGAGCGTGCCCACTGGCAGTGGGTCCGCTCGCCGCAGCCCGATGTGATGGATCAGGAGGGCACGCAACACCGCTCCGACGCCCCCGGCAATCGAGACGAGCAGCGCCAGGCCGAGAGTGGGGGAGGCCGCGCTCATGCAGACATCACCCGTCGGCCTGCCGCATGGCCTGCGACCACGAGAGCCAGTCCACCGACCACGGTGGCAGCGAGATAGGCGAGGCACGTGGCGACATCACCGTTCTTCGCGAGCAACGTGGCCTCGACCGCCAACGTCGAATACGTCGTCCAGCCCCCGAGGAACCCGATGAGAGCGAGTGGTCGCAAAAGTGGTGCACGAGGTGCGATGTGTTCGGTCAGCGGGACCAGGAAGCCGATGGCGAGGGATCCGGTCAAGTTGACGAGCAGCGTGACCCACGGGAAGGTGCCCGAGCCCGTCTGATGATGTGCCTCGAGGAGATACCGCGCGACGGTTCCCAATGCGCCGCCGAGGAACACGGCTGCGAGTGTTCCCGCAGACAAGCCGAGCAGCGGAAGGACTGGTTCGTCGAGGAGGTCTCTCTCATGCTCCTCGTTCAGAAGCTCAGAAGCCGCCGCGACGGCATCGCGGCCGTCGGGCGTCTCGTGCGGCGGTGATGTCTCCATGGCTGCCCTCTGCGGTGTCAGTCAGGAGCCATCAGCCTTGTCGATCGGCGGTTTGGGGCGTGCCCCCGGCGGGATCCATCGCCGTGCGCCTTGTCCCGGCGCGCCCTGCAAATTACCCCAGGGACGCCGAGCCGCAGGGGATCAGTCCAGCCGCGGCCCGGGCGCGTGCCTGAACTGGAAGGGCTCGCTCTCACGGCCCGCCACGACGAACCAAGCTTGGCCGGTCGCTTCAGAGTCGAGGATCCGCTGAAAGGCGTCGACGACGTCGGCGACCGCGATGATCGGAAACCCCATGTCGAGGAGCGTCTGTTCCGAACCCTTGATGATGTTCGTGTAGGCGAATGACGGACAGAGCGCATGGATCTTTATGCCATCGGGCGCGTAGACCTCGCCCAAGGAACGCACCAAGCCCACAACTGCGTGCTTGTTCGCGGAATAGATCGGGTCGAAGGGCACGGCGACGAGGCCTGCCATCGAAGCGGTGGCCACGATGGTCCCGCCGCCGCTTGTCATGATGGCAGGACGGGCCGCCGCTATCCCGTAGACGACGCCGTCGAGATTGATGGCCATGGAGCGCCGGTAAGCCTCAGCGTCGAAGTCGTCACCCATCCCGCACCACGACGTGACACCGGCATTGAGGTGGGCGATGTGGAGCGCACCGAACGCATCGACCGCGGCGGCCACGGCGGCCGCCGTCGATGTCGGGTCGGCCACGTCGGTGTGCACGAATAGTCCCTCCAGCTCCTCGGCCACGGCCTTGCCTTGGGCATCGTCGATATCGGCGAGTACGACCCGCGCGCCCTGTGCGGCGAGGTGCCGTGCCACGCCCTCGCCGATGCCGTTGGATCCCCCCGTGATGAGTGCGACCTTGTTTGCGACGTCCATGCCGTCGATCGTAGGGGAGGGGAGCCCCGAACGATCAGTCGAGCAGCGGGACGGGAAGGGGGAGGTGATGGACGAGGCTCAGGTGCTGGATGGGCCGGGTCATCGCGACGTAGAGCAGGCGCAGCCCGCGAGGATCCGCCCCGGCGATGAGAGCAGGCTCGACCACGACGACAGCGTCGAACTCGAGGCCCTTGGCAGCAGGGGCTGGGACGATAGTGACCGGACGGCTCATGGCGTCGCGTTCGAGCAGGCCCACCTCCTCATGGCGCCGAACGAGCCGCACGAGTTCCGGCACGAGTTCGTCGGGCGCGATTACGGCAATCAGGGCGTGATCCGCCATCAACGCGTAGGCCTCGGCAAGGGAGGCATTGGAGACTTCCTCCGCAGGCACGGAACGGATCGTGGGCTCGGTGCGGCCCTGCCTGATGGACGAGGTGGGCGCGATCCCGGGTGCGGCGACGGGCAAGAGCCTCGAGGCGAGTTCCAGCACGCGTCCCGGTGCGCGGTACCCCAAGGTCAGCTCTGCGTGCTGTGGCTGTGCCGAGCCGCGCTCCAGAATGTCGCGCACCTCGGTCCAGTTTCCGTAGGACCAGGGCCCTGTGGCCTGGGCAAGGTCACCGAGAACCGTGACGGACCCGGTCGGCGTGCGCCGCGCGATCATGCGGAACTGCATCGGGGTGAGGTCTTGCGCCTCGTCGACCACGACATGGCCGTAGCTCCTGGTCCGGCCGCCGGTTAGGAAACCGGCCTCATCGAGGAGCGCGAGGTCGTCGATGCTCCATGTCGTGCCCGAGACGCTGGCTGCCTTCCTTCGTAACAGCAGGGGCCACTCCGAGGGCTGCAAGAGGTCGCTCGCGTAGCGCTCCAACTGATCGGCGGAGGCGAGCAGATCCCGTACCAACGCCGCGGGGGAGACCGGCGGCCACAAGGTGTCGAGAAGCGCGCGGAACTCCTCCGTCGCGATGAGTTCGCGCTCGAACCACGGCTCGTCCGCGCCGAAACGGCCGGAGGAGCGGAAGACTCGGCGCGCCTCGCTGACCAGGCGGGCCCGCAGGGCAAGGCGTCCTGCCTTGTAGGGCCCGGGCCTTGCGGTGATGGAGCTCACTAATTCGTTGACCCTCTGCGCGCTGAGGGTGGCCCGGGCGAACCGCACGCGCAAGCTCACGTCATGGTCCAAACGGTTCCGACGACCTTCGAGGGCTCGTCGCAACAGTTCGGCCATCCGTAGATCGCCCTTCAGCCGGCGAATCTCCATCGGTTCGTGCACACGGACCTTGGCCTTCGGTGCGACGTCGGTCACGGTGGTCTGGACGACGGCCTCCTCACCCAGTGACGGGAGGACCTGCGCGATGTAGCGCAGAAAGGCGCGGCTCGGACCGAGCACGAGCACGCCGTCGCGACTCAAGGAGGGGTAGTTGTAGAGGAGGAACGCGGCGCGATGCAGTCCCACCGCCGTCTTCCCGGTGCCGGGGCCGCCCTGGACGGTCAGGAGCTGATCGAGGGGGGCACGGATGATCTCGTCCTGTTCGGCCTGGATCGTCGCGACGATGTCGAGCATCTCGCCGGTGCGTGCCCGCTCGAGCTCAGCCAGCAGGGCATCGCCGCCGCGCAGCCGAGTTGTCCCAGTCTCCTTGTCGGTCCCGTCAAAGAGGTCGTCGGCAACCGCGACCACTGACCGGCGATCGACCATGATCTGGCGCCGGCGTACGAGCCCGAGCGGTTCTCGGGCACTTGCTCGGTAGAACGGCACGGCGATGGGAGCCCGCCAATCCACCACGACCGGGTCGGACCTCTTGTCCTCGACGTGCCGGCGCCCGATGTGCCAGGTGCCACCTGTCACTTCGTCGATGCGGCCGAAGAGGAGCGGGCGTGGACTCTCGGCCAGGAGCGCCACCCGTCTGGAGAGGGCCGCCACGTAATCGAGATCGGGATTGCCGGCCGCGATGAGATCCTGCAGCAAGTGCTCGGCCCGTTCCCGCATAACCGCTAGCGAGGTCATGGCGCCTTCGAGGTAGTCCTGCTCGGCCTGGAGCTCGGAATCGGGCGGGGGAGGGGCCACGCTCATTACGGCACCCACCACGTCAAAAGGCGCGCCAATGACGGCGCGCAAATATCCCCGGACATGCCGGGGATAGTACTTCGATTTCGACTCCGAAACAAGCCCTCTAGCTGGGGTTTCCCCTTCTGGTGTGTCCGGACCTTGAACCTTTAACCGGGGGCCTTACGGGCTGTCACTTTACTCAATTCGGAGCATGGAATCAAGACCATTCTTAGGAGATATCAAAACGAGTCGGTGATCTGGGTGCCGACCACGTCACGCGGGGGAGAGATGGGTCCGGAAGAAGTCGGCGATGCGCTGACGTGCGTCATTCGCGGCGGCCTCGTGGTAACCACCGCCCATCAACCGGCCGAAGACTAGGAACAGGACACTGTCATGGCTGTTCAAGAACGAGTGGCCGGCGTCGGGATACTCCTTGATGTCGTGGGGGATCCCGTCGTGTTCCAGCGCGGTCTCGAGCTTGGTGGCCGCACGTCTGAGCGTGCGATCTCGGGCCCCGAAGCTCCCGACGATGGGGCAGGATCCCTTGAGGAGAGCCTCTGCGTCCTTCGGCACCTGCCCGTAGTTGACACTCGACACTGCGAATCCGTGGCCCGGAGCCAGCAGGAGGGCAAATCCTCCGCCCATGCAGTAACCGATGACCCCGGTCTTCCCGGAGCAGCTCGGTTGCCCGACGAGCCAGGTCCGTGCCGATTCGACGTCATCGAAGGCCCGGCCCTTGCGGGCTCGAAGATCCGTGAAGACCGAGCGGAGGCATTTGAACTTGCTGCCCCAATGGAAGAAGTCCGGCGCCACGGCGAGGAAACCCTCGGAGGCCAACCAGTCCGCTTGTCGCCGCACATCTGGGCTCATGCCGAGGGCGTCGTGAATCACCACGACTCCGGCAACTGGGCCCGCGCCGTCG
Organism: Acidimicrobiales bacterium; assembly: GCA_036491435.1. Taxonomy (GTDB): domain Bacteria; phylum Actinomycetota; class Acidimicrobiia; order Acidimicrobiales; family RAAP-2; genus Bog-473. The sequence continues at coordinate 13,872 of DASXBZ010000008.1, read as the reverse complement.
GGAGTCACCAAATAGGCGGGCATGGACCCGGAACGGGTATGAATCTGGACGTCAGTCACCATCACACCCAAAGGACAAGCTTCGGCCTAACGCGCGGCGATGACTTCGATCTCGACCAGCAACTCGGGGAAGGCCAGCCGGTTGACCCCGAGGAGAGTGCTCGCGGGCAGGATCGAACCGAGGACCTCTTGGACCGTCGACCCGAGCACACCGATGCAGGCATCGACATCGGTCGTATAGATGTTCGACCGGACGATGTTGGCGGGCGTCATGCCCCCCGCCTCCAGCACGGCGACGACGTTCTCGAGCGCTGTGCGGACCTGCTGGCCCATGTCTGCCGACGGCGGCAACGACCCGTCCGGCCCCATTGCGGTCTGACCAGAGCAGACCAGTAGCTCCCGAGTATCGGTCAGCTTGACCGCCTGAGAGAACCCGAATGCTTTGGACCACTCCCATGGGTTGACGTCTTCCTGCCCCATTTCCGGCCTCCTCTTGGTGCACGCGACGGTGGCGCAACCCTAATGAGGACGCTGCTAGCCGTGACGGGCGTCACCACCGCGGATTGCTCCGGACCAACGAGCTCTCGGTGACTTCCGTCGAGCCGTATGGACTCCCGGTTTGGGTGCACGGCCTGTGGCACTGCCCGTGACCCGATCGGGTTGAAGAGCGCAGTTCTCTCGAGTTGGTTCGGGCCCGTTTGCAAACCCGGTCTGCGCGGCGACGCCGATTCGACGACGTCGTCGCGCTACAGCGAAGTGCCGCCGAACGGCAGGGGAGTCGCAATCGCTGCGCCTCGTCCGCCAGCCCAACCCATTTGTGTCCGACTTAACATAATGAACCTTATCGGCGTTCACCCCCAGAAAAAGGCCAGGTACGTGGCTCGAGTTGCAGGAGGCCAAGACGAGCGTCGACAGGGATTCGATTGCGGGAACTCGGGCCCCTGAGCGGCGAAACGAAGGCCGAATGGATTTCGGCGTCGGTTCAAGCACCCCGAAGATCCCGCCGCAACGTGAGGGTCGAAACGGGTGGGCGTCGGGGATTGGGCCCTCAACCGGAGTCGACGAATGGGCACCCACCCTTGCCACTCCCCTGCCTTCTGAGCGACCAGGGGTCACGGGGCGTGCGGCTGACTCGCGGCCGCACGCCCCGGAGGCCCAACCACCTGTCCGACCGGGGAGGGAGCGGTCGAGGGGGAGGCGACCGTCCCATCGGACTGCGGTGTTGGCTGCATCCTGAGCCACCGGCCTAGGAGCCCGTACGGACTCAGCTGTGAGGTTTCTGACAGTTGGGCGCCGTACACGGATGGGCCTGCCCCTTTCTTGCCTGAATGGGCAAAACCCCAAGCGGGCTCACAGCTGAGGTTTGGCTCGTTGTGAAATCGCTTCTTTCAACTTGGGTGCATGACCGAAGCGGGTGGGCTCCGCCGGCGGTTTCTTCGGTGGCGCCCGTGGCTTCCCTGGCGGAGAGGGGACCTTCCGGATTTCGAACGCCGGCGGTGGAGGCGGAAAATTCTTCCCCGGCGGGTGAGCGGCGCCGTGCCCGAGCAATCCTCACGAAGGGGCCCACGCGCCGTGTCGCCCCTCTGGGGTGAGCGTCTGCCCGAGTAGCGTCCACAACCGGTGTCCCTGTCCGTGAGCGATCCGGCCCAGCTGGTCGACCTCGAGCGCTATCCGCTCCTGGAGCCGCACACGGAGACATACGGCGATCTGGTCGGACGGGCCCGACAGCAGCTTCGCGAAGGGGGTGCCGCGGAGCTCGAGGGCTTCGTCTCCCCCACCGGCATCGACGTCCTGGCGCGCGACGCCGACGACCTCGCCGCGCGTGCGCACGCCTCCGGCGGCCAGGGCACGGCCTACCTCGAGTTCCCCGACTTCTCGCTGCCGGCCGACCATCCCAGGCTTCACTTCGCCGACTACGCCGTGCGCGCCGTGGCGTACGACATCACGCCGCTCGATTCGCCGCTCCGGCTTCTCTACGAGTGGGACCCGATGAAGGACCTGATCGAGGCCGTCCTCGATCGCGGTCCCGTCTACCGCTACGCCGACCCCTTCGGGGCGCTGAACCTCGCGGTCATGGGCGAGGGTGACCAGTTGCAGTGGCACTTCGACCAGACCGATTTCGTCGTGTCGCTGGCGATCCAGTCGGCCGAACGCGGAGGCGACTTCGAGGTCGCGCCGCGTATCCGTAACCCACACGACGAGCGGTACGACGACGTCGCCGCCGTGTTGTCGGGTGATCGCACCAACGTGGAGACACTCCCGATGCGTCCGGGAACGCTGCTCGTCTTCGAGGGCCGTTACTCCCTGCACCGGGTCTCCCCCATCGAGGGACGACGCTGGCGTCACGTGGGCCTCCTCGCCTACGACACGAAGCTGGGCACCTTAGGGAGCGACCTGCTGCGGGCCGATCGCTACGGGCGCACCGAGGCGTTCCCCGAACCCCCGGCGACCTGGCCACCGGCGGCGTGAGGACCCAGGTCGGCGAGTCCTTCGTCGGCGAGGGCGCCGACGCCGCGCACGTGAACACGGTGCTCGGCGAGTCCGGAGGGCCGGTCGAGACCGCTTGGGTCACGGCGCTGGCCACGCCCCGGGCCGGCCACGTCCCCTTCGTCGCCACCGTCACGCCGGGCACCGCCGTGCGACCCTTCACCCTGTTCGTCAACAAGGCCACGATCGAGAGCGACCGCCATGCCGAGCTCACGTGGGGCGCCGCGCACGCCGGGGTGGCTGCCGGGGTCATGGAGGCGGTGGCCGAGGGTGTCGTCGCAGCCGCCGACGCGCCCGAGCTGTTGTTGATCGCTGCGGTCTGGGTGAATCCCGCGGCCGCCGACGAGCGACGGGTGTTCGAGAACAACAAGGAGGCGACCCTCGGTGCGTTGCGGGCCGGCAAGGAGGGACGTCCGTTCGTGGGCGAGGCTCTGTCCGCCCGTCACGCGCCCTCCAACGCCTACTTCTCGTCGTGAGCGGTACGGTGGGCCGGTGACCCCGATCGCCCGCAGTCAGCTCCCGTCGCCCACATGAGCGGGGCCGACCAGGCGATCGACGTGGTGATCGAGATCCCGACGGGGAGCCGCAACAAGTACGAGTACGACCACGAGCGCCACATCATCCGCCTCGACCGGCGGCTCTTCACGGCGACGACCTACCCGGCCGACTACGGCTTCGTGCCCGACACCCTCGCCGGCGACGGTGACCCGCTCGACGTGCTCGTGCTGGTGGCGGATCCGACCTTCCCGGGTTGCATGGTGCGGGTGCGGATCCTGGGCATGTTCTCGATGCGCGACGAGAAGGGCGTCGACGCCAAATTGATCGCCGTGCTCGAGCACGACCCGCAGTGGGACGACGCCACCGACATCGAGGACGTCCCGCTGCACCTCCGCAACGAGATCGCGCACTTCTTCAGCATCTACAAGGACCTCGAGCCCGAGAAGTCCACCGAGGTGCAGGGCTTCACCGGCCGCGAGGAAGCCCTGGCCGAACTGGAGGCGACACGGCGTGCCTACGAGGCCGCCGGGGCCTGAGCGCAAACCGCCCCGACCAACGAGCAACCGAGAGAGGACAGCAACGACATGGCATTCCCCCGCGAAGAGGTCCGCGCCACGATCGAGCGGTACCACGAGATCCGCCGGCGCATCGACGAGGGTCTCGAACCCGACGCCTTCGGCGCGTTGGCCGACTTCTACACCGACGACGCCGTCTACATCGACGGCGCCTGGGGTCGCATCGAGGGCAAGGACACGATCGCGCGGTGGTTGGTCGACTCCATGCTCGGCATGGAGGATTGGAAGTTCCCGATCGAGTTCACCGCGATCGAGGGCAACGACATCGTCGTCAAGTGGACGCAGATCCTGCCGCGCACCAAACCCGACGGGACGCCGTATCGCCAGTCGGCCTATTCGCGACTGGTGTACGCGGGCGATGGCAAGTTCTCCTACGAAGAGGACGCCTACAACATGGCCCACGTGCTCGAGGACATCGAGGCGAGCGGTTGGCAACCCCGCGGAGGGAAGATGAACCTTCCGCCCGCCCACCCGGACCGCAATTTCGACGTCCCCGGCGCGCCGCCGGCCTGGTAGTTAGGGCGTCGACCCGGTCGTCCCGGAGTTCCCGAAGCCAGGGAACCCTCCCCCACCGAAGGGGTTCGTCCCGCCCGAGCCCGAGCCCGAGCCTGACCCCGAGCCCGAGCCCGAACCGGACTGTTGCTGCTGGGCCTGCGCCTGGTTCCCGAGCGTCGCCGTCGTGGTCCGCTTGCTGTTGCCGACGTAGTAGGTGATCGTGATCGTCTGACCCGGCTTGTCCTTCTGCACCAGCTTCTGCAGGTCTTCCGAGGACGTGATCGCGGTGCCGTCGATGTTGACGATGACGTCACCCTGCACCAGGCCTGCCTTCGCCGCCGGGGACCCCGAGACGACGGTGAGGATCACGGCCCCCGAAGTCGGGGTGAACCCGTACTGCTGGCGCAGCGCCGGGGTCAGGGTCGTGATGTCCACGCCGAGGTAGCCCCCGCCGTTCCCGGTCTGACCGCCCTTCTGCAGCTCCGGCAGGAGTGACTCGACCGATGCCGCCGGAATGGCGAAGCCGATGTTCTGCGAGGAGGTGCCGTCGCTGGAGGTGCCGGCCACTGCCGTGTTCATGCCGATCACCTGTCCGGCGGTGTCGATCAGCGGTCCCCCGGAATTGCCCGAGTTGATCGCGGCGTCGGTCTGAATCATGTTCTGCAACGTCTCGGTCTGCGTGCCGATGCCGCCGGCCGTCACGGTGCGGCCGAGGGCCGAGACGATGCCTTGGGTGACCGTGGGCGTGCCGGCCGACAGGCCGAGCGCGTTGCCGATGGCGACGACGGAGTCACCGACCACGGCTTTGGCGGAGTTGCCGAAAGTGACCGTCGGAAGGTTCGAGGTGTTGTTGATCTTCAGGAGCGCGACGTCCTTGGTCTGGTCGTAGCCGATCAAGGTCGCGGGCAGCGGCTTCGTCTGTCCGTACTCGGTCACGGTGATGGAGCCGCTGTTCCCGCCCTCGGTGTACAACTCGATCACGTGGTTGTTGGTCATCACCTCGCCGTCGGAGGTGATGATCATCCCGGTTCCCTCGTCTTCGTTGTTGTTCGACTTGACGTCGATCGAGACCACCGCGTGGATTACCTTGTCGACGAGCTGCGGGATGGTCACGTTGCCGCTGAGCACCGCGGCGCCCGGCGTGGCGCTGCTCTCGTGGATGACGGCGTTGCCGCTGGAGTTGCTGCTGTTGTTGTCGGCCAGCGCGGTCACTCCGGCGCCCACCCCGGCACCGATGAGCGCCGCGACGAGCGCCACGGGGAGCCAGGTGCGGATGCGCCCCGGCGTCTTCTGTGGCGCGGCCGGAGGCGGAGGCGGCGCCATGCCGGGCATCGTGGGGTCCTCGGGCGGCGCGGGATATGTGAACGGGTTGGTGGGGGTGGCGTCGGCCGGCGGCGCGGCGTCGACTGGCGGCTCGGCGGAAGTCGCAGGTGGCCACGACGGAGGTGGGTAGCTCGGGGCGGTTGCCTGGCCGACCTCGGTCGGCGCGTCCCCGGTCCCCGACGGGTCCGACGGCGGTGCGGGAGTGTCGCTCACCTGCCCTTCGACGGTCGGCGTCGGGGGCGTCGGTTCTTCGGGCTCGCCGGCAGCGGGCGCAGGCTCTCGCTGCTCGGGGTCGTCACTCATCTGGATCCTCCTGAAGGGGCCGGGTCCGCCGCACCGCTTTGCGGTGGGTGGTCGCCCGTCCCGGCGGTTCCCGCCCTCCTGCGGACGTCCGGACCCATGTTACGGGATGCCCATCGGATGGCGGCATCGGCGGCCTGCGTGGAGCGCGGTAGCGTGTCCGCCGCATGTCACGCCGGATCGACATCGAGTTGACCAGCCAAACCGCGGACGGGTCCTGGACGTGGCGCGCCGCGGGCGCGCGCCAGCCCAAGGGCGTCGTGGAGGCGGCGCTGGTGCCGTCCGGCGAGAAGGTCGGCTCCGTCCTGCTCGCCGAGGTCGAGGTGAGCCTCGAAGGCATCGAGGTCCTGTCGTTGTCGGAGGCCAAGCCGCAGCGCTCCCCCGAGAAGGCCGAGGGGCGTATCGAAGTTCGCGGCACCCCCAAGCGTGCACCGGACGTTTCAGTGGTCCTTGCGCCGGGTTCCAACAAGCGGCGACGCGATGACGGTGAAGGCCGTGACCGACGCGAGCGGCGCGGCCGCGGGGATCGTGACGGCGACACACGTGATCAGCGCGGCGGCGAACCCGGGGACCGGCCCCGTGCGGCAAGCGGGCCGCGCCGGCCCGGAGGCCGGCGGCCCGGTGAGCGAGACGCGCGGCCCGCCCGGGGCGAGCGCCCCGCCGCGCCGACGTCCACCGTGCACCGAAACGCCATGCTCGCCACCCTGCGTCCCGAGCAGATCCCCATCGCGGAGCAACTCTTGCGGGGCGGCCTCCAGGCCGTACGCCAGGCCATCGACGCGCAGAACACCGCGGCCAAGGCGGCCGGGAAACCGCCGGTCGCCGGCGACGCGTTGCTCACCATGGCCGACGAGCTCAGCCCTACGGTGCGCCTGGCCGAATGGAAGGACCGCGCCTCGGTCGCCCAGACGGCCGGCAAGGAATACCGCCTACGCGAGCTGCGCGCCGTGGTTGCGGCCTCGCGCACGCTGAACCTCGACGACGAGGGGCGGGCGATGGCGAAAGCCTTGCAGGAGTCCCTCGACCAACGCACCACGGCGCTGCGCGAGGAGTGGCTCGCCCGCATCACCAACGCCCTGAACGACGGGCGCGTGCAGCAGGCCGTCGAGGCGTCCATCCGGCCGCCGGAGCCCGGCACGCGCTGCCCCGCCGAGTTGGCCGTGCGGCTGGCCGGCGCCGCCGGCGAGGCGCTTTCGTCCGAGAAGGCGCCCGAGGAGTGGATGCAACTGCTCGATGCGGTCGTGGCCTCACCGGTGCGCCGCAACGTCAAGCCGGCGGGGATCCCCGACGACGAGGTGGCGCGCCAAGCCGCCCGACACGCTGCCGGCGCGGTGCCAGCGTTGGCCAAGCTGCTGGGCTTGCGCATTCCGCCGCCACCCCCGCGCCGCGTCGACGCGGAGCGACGCTTCAGTCCAACCGGCGGCTGAGGGTCAGCAGGCGCGCCGTGAAACCGGCCGCCTCGAGACGCTGCTTCGTAGACCGGTCACCGGGGAGCGCCAGCGCATCGACCTCGACACATGCCGACGCCTCACACCACGCGACTGCGGCGTCCATGAGCGCGGTGCCCACCCCCACACCGCGGGCATCCTCGTCGACATAGCAGCACTCGATCCGACCCCGGCGCTGGTCGCCGCTGTCGTGTGCGGCCACCGCGAGCACGCCGACCACGGCACCCTCGTACTCCCCCACGAACAGCGCCGCTGGGACGTCGGCGTCGGCCCAGCGGCCGAGCAGGTCTTCGGGGGTCGCGGTTCCGACCAGTGCCGGGCCGCCGCGCATCGACTTCGCGTGTGCCAGCGCCGCTCCGAGCAGCTGCAGACACGGCGCGCGGTCCGCGTCGGTCGCCGGACGGGCCAGCTCCACCGCGTTCAGCCGGAGGACGCAGTGGCCGGCCCCTCCTCGAGGAGCTGGCTGGCCCGGTTCAAGATCGTGCGGCGGTGCCGGGTGGCGGATTCGTAGCGCTGGACGGCCCGCAGCTCTTCGGGGCCGAGCCCCTCGAGCCGCCGGACGACCTGCGATGCGCTCAGCGTGTCGTAATCGGCGAGGGCTGCGCCGAGCGTCGCCGCGTCGGCGGCGTCGGGTGCGGGCCGAGCCGGGGGCGCAGAAGCGGGCGCAGCACCCCGGTCCGGCTCTGCGGCTGCCTCGGGTGGCGCACCGTCGCCGCTGTGCAGCAGGGTGTCGACTTGCGCCGACAGGCGCCGCTGGAAGCGACCCACCACGTACTCACCCGCTATGCGGGCGTTGCTGATCTCCTGCTCGACGCGTTCGCGCCCCTTGTCGATCAGGCCGGGCAGATCATCGATGATGTTCATCGCCACGCCGACCGGGGCGAAAATGCAGAGGTCGAGTGTGCGGCGCAAAAGGCCGTTCTTGGCCGCCGCATCGTCCGCGCTCGACTCGTCAGACACAATCCCGGCAGAGCATGTTCTTCTTGTCTGCCAGCTGGCTGGGATGCTTGACCAGGAAGCAGGAACGGCACACGAACTCGTCGGGCTGCTTGGGCAGGACCCGCTCGTTGCCCTCGGTCTTGTCCTCCTGGTCGGTCGCCTCTTCGTCCTCGGGCTCGTCCTCGACAACGAGGCGTTCCTTCAGGATGACGTCCAGGCTGGCCTCGACGTCCTCGTCGTCGGGCTCCTCTTCCTCCTCCTCGTCGTCGCCCTCCCCTGAGCGCTCCACCACCGCCGCCGGCGAGGCGGTCAGGATCTCGTCGACTTCGTCCTCTTCCTCCTCGTCGACGTCGGCCACCTCATCGTCGTCGTCATCGCCGACGACGGCCTCGTCTTCGTCCTCGATGTCTTCGAGCTCGTCGTCTTCGAGATCGGGTTCTTCCTCGTCAAGGGCCTCTTCCTCGGCCGCGTCGGGGCTCTCGGCCTCGATCTCCTCGACTTTGCCCTTCTTCTTGGTCGCCATTTGCCGCCGGAGCATAGACGGTCCGTGCAGCCGTTCAATCGCTGTGCGCGCGGCGCGGGAGATGAGACCGACGGACGGGATTGGGGAGATTTTGGCGGGCAAGCCCTGGGGTCTTTGGCGCCATCTTGCTGACCCGGGGTAGCCAGGCAAGCAACACGTTCTCTACTCGACCCCCAGGGCCTACCACCGCCTCTCACAGCACATCCCCCCCTGCCTGCATCAGCTGTTCCCTGCTGCAGTGTTCCTTTGGGGCGTCGGGGACAGCCGTACATTAGGCAAGTCGGGGGTGGGCGCGTCAACTGACTCTGAGACGGTCGTCACCAGGGAGAACGCGGTTACCCCCTGGTCAACGCGTTGCAGATTTTTCCGTCCGCCGACGTTCGGCCCGGCGCTCCGACTCGAGGCGTTCGAGGTCGGTCGCCCCGTGGTCGACGAAGGACATCGCTTCGGCGAGAGCGCGGTGACCGGCGACCTCGGCGATGGCGCGGTGCATCTGCTGTGCCACCCGCCGGTACGCCGGATGCCCCTGGGTGCCGGAGCGGAGCTCGAGCAGGTGCATCGCCTCGCGTGCGTTGAGTTGCAAGATGTACCGGATCCGGTGCGCGAGCGCAGCCGCGTACGACGCCTGCTCCGGAAAGTCGGGAAACAGCGACCAGTAGAGGTCCTCGGCGCGGGTGATCGCTTCGTCGTAGCGGTCACCGAGCCCCGACTCGGCCACGAGGTCCGGCATGTCGTAGCCCAGCGAAACGCCGAGCCGCTGCCATTCGATCGTCAGCATGCGATGGCGCTGCAGGTCGCGGAACGCGCCGTAATCGGTGACGAGTTCGAACCGATAGTCGGTCCGCTCGAAGCCGCGGCCGGGGCGGTGGCGGCGATTCCGACGCTCCCCGACATACGCACGGAGCAGCGCCACTCGGTCGTCGTGCCCGAGCAGCCGGACCCGCCGCGCCGCTTCGCGCTCTGAACAGTCGAGGTACGAGAAACACGCCGCGACGAGGAGTTTCTCCTCCCCTTCGGGGTCGAAGTCGAGGAGCACCACTTCTCGGTCGTCCCCGTCCGGATCCGGCTGCCCCGACGCGCCGACGGGCATCGTGTCGGACATGTCGGGCCACAGGCGGGCGACGACGCGCCGGGTCTGCTCGCGCGTCGATGCCAGGTAGGCCGACCACTCGCCCCCGCGCTCGGCGACATCGACACGTTGCAAGAACGACGGGATCACCTTGCGCAGCTCGGTCAGCATGAGGTCCGCATACGAGCGCGCTTCGGGCAGCGGGTGGGCGCGCATGCGCAACAGCAGCTGCTCGTAGGACTGGCCCGTCCCGTAGATCCCGATGTTCGACAGCGACGACGCGGGGAGCAGCCCGCGCAGCGCATCGAGCGACTTCGCGCGCGTCGCCTGCCGGTACACGAAGTCGCTGTCACCCGACTGCTGGGGGAACCGTTCGGCGACCCACGTCTGCATCATCGGCAACAGCTCGCCGTAGGTGTCGAACACCCGGTCCATCTCCCCCACGAAGCGCGCGCCGTGGGAGGACTCGAGGATTTCGGGTGGCCGGTAATAGCGGTACTGGCCGTTGTCGAGGCGCTGGTTGTACGCGATGTACCGCGTCGACTGCTCGAGGTACGCCATGAGGCGCCCCCACTCGAGGACCTTGGAGAGCACGTTGGACGCCTGTTCGCACGCCAGGTGGACGCCGCCGAGTTGCGCCACCGAATCGTCGCCGTACTCCACGAAGACGCGCTCGTAGAGCTGCTCCGCGCGGGCCAGTCCGACGGTGGCGTCGACCGACGCATCCCCCGACACGTCGAGCTCCCCGACGAACTCGTCGAGGAAGAGCCGGCGCAGGTTCTTCGGCGAGCGCGAGTAACGGGCGAAGAGGGCGCCTTTGACCACCTCGGGCAGGTTGACCAGGGCAAATACCGGCAGATCCAGGTTGGTGAAGTACCGGCGGAGGACTGTCTCCTCGTCCACACTGAAGTGCTCTTCGGAGTAGGGAAACATTGCCCGGCTAACCCTAGAACGAGGGTGACGCGGCGGTGGCGGATAGGGCGCCGGGCCGCAATGGGCGCTCCGGAGCGACGGAAAATCGCCCGAATCAAAGGCCCGGCCGTTGCCCCCGGTAGGGCCTTCAGGCGCCCGGGAGCCCGCCCGCCACGACGCCACGGAGCAGCAGCTGGACCGCCTCCCGGGCGGCCGCCGCCACCCCGGGATCGGTGGCGGTGTGCGAGACCTGCTGGGCCAGGTCCGCCACCGACTTCATGGTGCGCACGAAGTCCCCGGGGGCGAGCTCGCCCACGTCGCGGCCTGCCACCCCCATGGCCACCGCCAGCGACGCGCCGCGGGCCCACGACGCCACGGCGGTGGCGAGGCCGGGCGCCGGCTGGCGGGTGCGGGGCACCCCGTGGGCCTCTTCGGTGGCGCGGATCCGCTCCGCCAGGGCCGAGAGGGTCTCACAACGGCGGCTCAGGTCGGCGGTCCGCTTGTCGCCGAGCCGGTCCTGCAGGGGGGCCCGCTTCTTCCCCCGGCGCGGGCCGTGGTGCGGCTGGCCCGGCGCGCGCCGCGCCCGGCGCGGCTCGAAGACGACAGAGGAGAGCACCCCCGCCAGGACGGAAGGCTCGGCGTCCACGAGGAGCTCCTCGCGCAGCGCTTCGGCGATCAGCAGGTCGCTCTCGTGGTAGATCCGAGACAGCTGGCGGCCCGCGGGCGTCAGCGCCCAGCCCTCGACGTAGCCCGTCTTCTCCAGGACGCCGAGCCGGTGGTCAAGCTGGCGGGTCAGCAGGTCGGGTGACCGGGCCTGCCACTGGGCGAACGAACGATGCAGCACGACGTGCGCCGTCTCGCGGTCGAAGCGCGCCACCAGGTTGACGGCCAGGTTGTAGGTGGGCCGGAACGCGGAACGCAGGTCCGGCGGCGGGGCGACGGCGACCCGGGCCACCTCGGCGAACGTGATCTCGTTGGACCAGCACACCACTGCGTGGCCTTCCTGGTCGAGCCCCCGCCGTCCCGCCCGTCCGGTCAGTTGCAGGTACTCCCCCGACGTGAGCGTCGCCCGGCCCGCACCCCCGTATTTGCTGAACCGCTCGATCACCACCGAGCGCGCCGGCATGTTGATGCCGAGCGACAGCGTCTCGGTGGCGAAGACGACCTTGAGGAGTCCGGCCTCGAAGCATTCCTCGACGGTCTCGCGGAAGACCGGCACCAACCCGGCGTGGTGCGCAGCCAGCCCGCGCTCCAGGCCTTCGAGCCATTCGTCGTAACCGAGCACCCGCAGGTCGTCGTCGCCGAGCTGCTCGACGCGGCGTTCGGCGATCTCGCGGATCGCCTTGCGTTCGTGGGCGTCGGTGAGTCGCACGCCGTCCCGCATGACTTGGCGCACGGCGTCGTCGCACGCGGCCCGGCTGAAGATGAACACGATCGCGGGGAGCATGTCGAGGTGGCGCAGCTCCTCGACCATCTCGGTCCGCTGCGGCGCCCGGTACGGCAAGCGCGGCCCGCGACCCCGCGCTTGCCAGTGGGCGCCGCGTCCACCTTGCTGTGCCCTGCGCACCACCTGGTCGATGCGCAGGCCCTCACCGCCCGGACGGCCGTTGTCGAGCAGCAACGGGAGCATGAGGTGCTCCTCGTCCTCGCGCCGGTGCACGGCGAAGTGGTGCCGCAGGACGATCGGCCGTTCCCGCTCCACGATGACGGCGGTGTCGCCCCGCACCGAGCGCAACCACCCACCCAGCTCGCCGGCGTTGTTGACGGTGGCCGAGAGGCACACGAAACGGATCTCGGGAGGCGCCATGACGAGGACCTCCTCCCACACCCCACCCCGGTAGGGATCCTGGATGAAGTGGACCTCGTCGAGGACGACGGTGTGCAGGCCCTCGAGGAGATCGGAGCCGGCCAGGAGCATGTTGCGCAGCACCTCGGTGGTCATCACGACGGCCGGTGCACGGGGCCGGACGGTCGTGTCCCCGGTGAGCAGGCCCACGTGGTCCTCGCCGTAGGAGGCCACGAGTTCGCCGTACTTCTGATTGGAGAGGGCCTTGAGCGGCGTCGTGTAGAACGCCTTGCCACGTGCGGCCAAGGCGCGGTGGACCGCGTACGCCGCGACGAGGGTCTTACCGGAGCCGGTAGGCGCCGAGACGAGCACCGAGTGTCCCGAATCGAGTGCGGTGAACGCCTCCCGCTGGAAGTCGTCGAGCGCGAACGGCAGTCCGGCCTCGAACTCCGACGTCCCGGCCGTCTCCTGGACGGGCCATTGGAACGCCGTCAACGGCCGAGCAGCTTCCCGATGCCGATGGAGATGAAGTAGAAGCTCACGAGGGGGATGGCGAGGGCGAACAACGAGAAGGGGTCCGAGCTGGGGGTGAACACGGCGGCGACGACAACGATGATGATGATCGCCCAGCGCCACCATTTGAGGAGTTGGGCCGGCGTGACGACGCGCGCCAGCTCCAGCGAGACGAGCACGACCGGGAACTCGAAGGTCAACCCGAAGATGGTCATCATCAGCAGGATCAGACCGAGGTACGGGATCGGGTCGTAGATCGCCTGGAGGTTCGGCCCGCCCACCGACCGCAGCCAGCCCAGGGCGTGGGGCAGGACGATGTAGGCCGTGGCCGCGCCGGCGAGGAAGAGCGCGAACGAGCTGAGCACGAAGGGGATGGCGTACTTGCGCTCGCCCGCCTTGAGCCCCGGCGTCACGAAGCGCCAGAGCTGGAAGAGGATCACCGGCGACGCCAGCACCAGTCCGCCGAACAGGGCGATCTTGACGCGCAGGGACAGACCGTCGAGCGGCGATGTCACGAAGAGATTGCACGTGTTGCCCGACTTGACGATCAACGAGTGCGACGACCCCGAATGGCCTGACGTCGCCACCACATTGCACAGCGGGTGCAGCAGGAAGGTCAGGATCGGCTCGTAGGCAAACACGCAGACAATGGCAGCCGCGAGGTAGACAGCGACGCAGATGATCACCCGCCGGCGGAGCTCGCCCAGGTGCTCCCCGAGCGTCATGTTGTCCGGCGACGGCTTGTTCTTGCGCTTGGCCGTGAAGGGGAGCGTCACCATGGCGGCGTCAGTTCAGCGTCGGGTCAGCCGGCACCGCGATGTCGGCTGGTTGTGGCGCGACGACGGGTCTGCCGTTCGTCGTCGGCGCCGTGGGCTCCACTCCCCCGCCTACCGGAGCGACCCCGTTGGTCCCGTCCACACCGTGAGGCCGGTCCACGCCGTCGGTGCCGCTGCGCCCGCCATCGGTGCCGCCGGCCCCGTTGCCGCCGGTTTCGTCCCGCCCGGC
>DASXBZ010000007.1:0-5597 GCA_036491435.1 Acidimicrobiales bacterium | reverse complement strand
CCGTGGCTGATCACGCACACGCCGTCGGTGCCCAGCAGCATGGCCCCGCCGGTGTTCTCTGGCTCGAACTGGGCCGCCAGGGGCAGCAGGTGCGGCAGCAGGACGGAGGAGGCGGACCGGGTGTCGTCGTCGGTGCCGAACACGCCCAACAGGGTGTCGAAGAGGAAGCGCAGCGAGCCTTCGAGCGTCTTGAGCGTGACGTTGCCGGTGAAGCCGTCGGTGACGACCACGTCGGCGGGCGAGGGCAACAAGTCCCGCCCCTCGAGGTTCCCGACGAACTCGAAGCTGCCGGCGGCCGCTTCCGTGCTCAGCAATCCGTGGGTCTCCTTGACCAGCGGCGTGCCCTTGGTGGGCTCCTCACCGATGGAGAGCAGCCCGACGGAGGGCGACTCGGTCCCGAAGCGGGCCGACACGTAGGCGGCACCCATCTGGGCGAACTGGACCAGCATGGCGGGCGTGCACTCGGCGTTGGCACCGGCGTCGACGAGCACAGCGGGCGTCCGCCCCAGCCGGGGCAGCGGGGTGGCGATGCAGGGGCGCTGGACGCCGGGCAGACGGCCCATCCGCAACAATGCGGAGGCCATCGTGGCTCCCGTGTTGCCGGCCGACACCATGGCGCAGGCCTGATGGTCACGCACGAGCTCGGCCGCACGGACCAGCGACGAGTCCTTCTTGCGCCGCACCCCGCCCGCGGGGTCCTCGTCCATGCCGATGACTTCGGTGCAGGCGACGAGCTCGAGCCCGTGCGTGTCACCGACCTGCTCGGGCGGACCCACGAGCACGATGCCGACGCCCCGCTCCCGGGCGGCGCGGCGTGCGCCCTCGACGACCTCGGCCGGCGCCTTGTCCCCACCCATGGCGTCGACCGCCACGGGCAGACGCGCGAGCTCCTCCGGCGAGGGGCGGGGGCCCCGCCGGCTCAAGTCAGTCGACCTCGACCGCTTGCCGCCCCTTGTACCAGCCACAGCTGGGGCAGACCACGTGCGGCGTCTTGGCCGCCTGGCAGTGCGGGCACACACTGCGCGCCGGACGGCTCAAGCGCCAGGCAGCGGCCTGGTGGCTGCGGCCCTTGGCCTTTGACTTCTTCTTCTTGGGGACGGCCATCAGGGATCTCCAACGATCGATTCGGCGCCTCGGGCGGCGCCGGCGGGCGGTGTCGCAACGGTTTGTCAGGGCGGCGCCGGGCCGCCGTGACCCGCTACCGGAGCACGTCGAGGTTAGCCCACCGGGGATCGCGTGGGGCGACGCAGCCGCAGGGGCCCTCGTTCAAGTTGGCGCCGCACTGCGGGCACAGGCCGGCGCAGTCCTCCCGGCACAGGGGCGCCGCCGGCAACTCGAGCACGACGGTGTCCCGCACCAGCGGGGCCAGGTCGACGACGTCGTCGTCGATCGCGTAGATCTCCTCGTCCGCGGCCGCAGCGATCGGGCGATCGGCGAACCGCTCGCGCACCCTGATGCGCAGCTCGCCCGAGACCGGCTCGGCGCAGCGCCGGCAGATGCCCTCCCAGGGGGCGGTCACCGTGCCCGCGACGTCGATCCCGCCCTCGAACGGCGTGAGCGTGACGTCAGCCTCCACCTCGGCACCAACCGGCACCACGCTGCGACCGGGGTCGATGCCGGCTTCGCGCAACGGTCCGGCCTGGGCGACCTCGCCATGGCGGACGACGTGCTCGGGCCGACCGGAACGGCGCAAGCGCGCCACGGGGACGGTGAAGGGGCCGGTGGCCACTACGGCCGGTCCTGGTCGAAGAAGCCGTCCTCCTGTGCGCCGGTGCCCTCCTCCTCGGTCGCCGGCGCGACCAGCGGCGCGGCCAGCCTGGCCCGACCGGCCTGGACGGTGCGGGTCAGGCGATCGAGCACGATCTCCATCCCCGCCAGTTTGGTATCGACGAAGTCCTCCGCCTGGTGTCGAAGCGTGCGCGCCTCCTCGTTGGCATCGTCGAGGATGCGCTGCGCCACGGCGTTGGCCTGCCGGACGATCTCGGTCCGCTGCACCATCCGCTCGGCCTGGGCGCGCACTTCGTCCATCAGCGCCTCCGCCTCGCGCGAGCGCTCGGCCATGAACTCCTCGCGCTCGCGCAGGAGCCAGCGCGCCTGTCGCAGCTCCTCGGGGAGGCTGTCGAGCGCGGACTGCACCAACCCCATCACCTCCTCGCGCGACACCATGACCGACGACGAGAGCGGCATCGACTTGGCCGAGGCGAGGACGTCCATGAGGTGGTGCAAGACCGACTCCAGCCCACCTTCGTCGGGTGGTGGCGTCTCGTCGACGTCGTCGAGGAAACGGTCGCCGACGTCGCTCACCCTGCGACCTCCGCCCGCCCGAACTTCTCCACCAGGCGCTTCGCGACGAGCGGGGGCACGAAGGGCGAGACGTCCCCACCGAAGCGGGCCACCTCGCGCACGAGCTTCGACGCGATGAAGGAGTACTTGGCGCTGGTCGGGATGAAGATCGTCTCGACGCCCGAGAGCTGGTTGTTCATCTGGGCCATCTGCATCTCGGCCTCGAAGTCCGACACGGCGCGCAGGCCACGCACGATGGCGGACGCGCCGACGTCACGGGCGACGTTCACCAGCAGCGTCGAGACGGACACGATGCGCACCGAGGGCAGGTGCGACGTCACCTCCGAGAGCATCTCCTCGCGCTCTTCGAGGCTGAAGAGGGGGCCGCTCTTCTGCGGGTTCCGCAGCGCAGCCACCACCACCTCGTCGAAGAGGTGGCTGGCCCGCTCCACGATCTCGAGGTGCCCGTTGTGGAAGGGGTCGAACGACCCGGGGAAGAGCCCGACCTTCACGAGCCGCCACCGCTGCGCTGAGCCACGGTGACGAGCGTACCGCCGTACCGGCGTTCCCTCGCGACCATCCAACCCTCCGGGAGCGGCACCGCTGCCGCCGATTCCAGCACCGCCACGTCCGCCCGCAGCGCGCCGACGAGCTCGGGCCACTCGGCGAAGTCGTACGGGGGGTCGCACAAAGCGAGGTCGAAGTTCGGCACGGCACCGGAGTGCAACCACCCGGGCAAGGACGCCCGAACCAGGGTGGCGGAGGCGTCGTCCAAACCGACAGCGTGCAGGTTCTGGCGCACGGCGGCCAGCGCGTCGGGGTCGTGGTCCACGAAGATGGCCGAGGCGGCGCCCCGTGAGAGCGCCTCCACGCCGAGGGCACCGCTGCCGCAGAAGAGGTCGACGACAGCCAATCCCTCGACGCCGCCCTGCGACCCGATGATGTCGAAGATCGACTCGCGCACCCGGTCCGAGGTCGGCCGCACCGACTTCGGCAGCTTGGCGGCCAGACGGCGACCGCGGCTCCGGCCTCCGATGACGCGCATCGGCCCACCCTAGGGCTGCTTGATCGCTGGTCCCGGTCACGATCTGGGCGGAGGCGGCTCCGCAAACGGGCTTGCGCTCTCACGCCACAGCCCGGGCGTGTCGACAAGCTCAAGCGCACGAGCGTCGAGCAACTCACTGAGCAGCTTTGCAACCAGGGCTTGATCTCCCGGGCGCACATCGCTGACTTGAAGGCCGATTTCCTCGGCCGCCTTCCGCCGCGCTTGCCGTCGCACCATGTCCTCGAGAGGTTCGTTGGGGACGAAGACGTACAGAAGCTCGCAATTGAGGGCTGCGGCGACGCGACGCAACGTCGAGACACGAAGGGACCCGGCCATCTCCGCTGGCTCAAGGCGGCTTGCCCAGGACTGGCTGACGGCCAAACGCTGGGCGAACTCGCTGGTTGACATGCCAAGGGCATGCCGGATGGTCTTGGTCCACCCATGCGGCGGTGAGGCACCGACATGCGCTGCGAGCACGCTCAGCCGCTCGTCGAGCCGCCGGCGGGTGATGGATCGATGGATCTGCACTCAGCGGAGAACGTGTCGGCTGTATAGAGGCTGTCGCATGAATGCCGCCTAAACCCGACCATCCTGCTCGCGTTTCGCGGCCGCTGGGAAAATCGGTGATGGGCTACAACGTGCGCATGGCTGACCGTGACCAGGTCTATTTGATGCCGCCGTCGATCACCGACTGGCTGGCCGAGGACCACCTGGCCTTCTTCGTCCTCGACGTGGTCGACGAGCTCGATCTGTCGGCCTTCTATGGCGCCTATCGCGTCGACGGCCGGGGCGGGGCCACCTATGACCCCGCGCTGATGCTGGCCGTCCTCTTCTACGCCTATGCGGTGGGCGAGCGCTCGAGCCGGCGCATCGAGCGCAGACTGGGAGACGACGTGGCCTTCCGGGTCATCGCCGCCAACGAGGCGCCCGACCACGCGACGATCGCCCGCTTTCGGAGCCGCCACCAAGACGCCATCGTGGCGCTCTTCGCCCAGGTGCTCGCCCTGTGCGTGCGCGAGGGCCTGGTCGAGACCAAGGTCGTCGCCATCGACGGCACCAAGATGGCGGCCGACGCGTCCGAGCTCTCCAACAAGACCGCCCGCCAGCTGGCCGAGCAGATCCTCGACGAGGCCGAAGCGACCGACCGGGCCGAAGACGAGGCGCTGGGGGAACGCCGCGGCGACGAGCTGCCCGAGCACCTGGCCCCCGGACCGGGGCGAAAGGCCCGCATCAAAGAGGCGCTGCGCCAGCTCGAAGAGGACAAGAACGCCGGCAAAGTGACCCGCTCGGGGCGCGAGCGCCAGGCCAACGTGACCGATCCGGACTCGCGCAAGCTCATGGCCAAGGGCCGCTACCTCCAGGGCTACAACGCCCAGGCGGCCGTGAGCGACGACCAAGTGATCGTCGGTGCCGACGTCATCTCCAACGCGTCGGACTCCACGGCCCTCGAGCACATGGTGGCCTCGACCAAGGAGAACCTGGCCCACGCCGAGGCCGCGGCGCCCGAGACGTTCCTCGCAGACACCGGCTATTGGAGCACCGACGCCCTCAACGCGCTGGGCGAGACGACCGATCTGGTGGTCCCGCCCTATCCACTCACCAAGGGCGACCCCGCCTCGCGCCAGGCCGCACTCGACGCGTTGGTGGCGGGCGAGATCGACGTCGACGACGCGGCGCGCCGGCTCGGGGTCAAAGCCCAGCGGGTCCGCCAAATCGCCAAAGACATGACGACGCCGGGTTCGACCGAGGCTTGGCGCCGCCAGATGCGCGCCCGTCTCGAGAGCGAGGAGGGACGGGCCCTCTATCGACGACGCCGCGTCACCGTCGAACCGGTCTTCGGCAACATCAAGGCCAACTTGGGCTTCCGGCGCTTCACCCGACGCGGGATCGGGGCGGTTCGAAGCGAGTGGCGCCTCATCTGCAGCACCCACAACCTCTTGAAGCTCCACCAGCGCCGGCTGGCCATCTGAAGCCGGGATCAGCCCGGCGCGTCCCGCGGGCGGCACACCCGAAACCCCGGATCAGCCCCTCTTCGAGCCCGGTCCATGCGACAGCCTCTATACAGCGCGATGAGATGGCCCTAAGCCGCCGCATACAGCCGCGCGGGCCACCCCGTGCCCAGGCGCCCTATGGGAGATGGCGGTCGCCGCCGTTCGTGGTTCGGGCTAGGAGGGCGACCCGAGGAATTCGCGCGTCAGGCGCACGGGCGCGCATCTGGCGGCGCCAAGCCTCGGTCGAACCCGGCGTCGTCATGTCTTTGGCGATTTGG
>DASXBZ010000006.1:0-3069 GCA_036491435.1 Acidimicrobiales bacterium | reverse complement strand
GCCTGCGCGATGACGGACGCCGTCGCGTGCGAGCCGATGGGGCCGTTGAGCTCAAACCCCGTGTTGGAGGGCGACAGCTTCTGCGTGAGGGTGACCGGGCTCATGTAGTGCGCCCGCACCCAGTCCGTCACCACCAAGCGGGCGGCGATGAACCCGGCCAGAGTCACCGCCATCGCCGGCAGCGTCCGGCGCAGGATCAAGCCCGCCGTCACGCCGAGGGTGAAGGCGAACAAGGCGTACCCACCCGGCACGAAGCCGTGCACCGCGAAGTTGCCCGCGCCGAACCGATCCGGGCTCGCCTTGTCCAGCGGGCTGTACCACCAGTTAGCCATCAGGCTGAGCAACCCCGCCACCAGGAAGCTGGCGAGCCCCACCAGGCCGAGCTTGACCAGCAGCCAGCGCATCCGGCTCACGCTCTGGCTCCACGCCAGACGGAACGTGCCTGTCTCGAGCTCGTGCGCGATCAGTGGTGCTCCCCAGAACATCCCGATGAGTGCCGGCACCACCAAGATCAGCGCAATGACGCCGTACCGGAGCGCGCTGTAGGTGATGGTGACCGGGTTGGTCGAACAGGCCGCGCTCTGCCCGCCGGACTCCCTGCAGGCGGTGACACCCGCGTCGTAGACACTGACGAGGTGAGGCCCGGTGATCGCCAGGACGACACCGACGATCACAAACGCCAGGACGCCGACCAACGCCTGCGCGCGGAACTGGCGCCACGCGAACGCGATCACCGGACGACGTCCAACTGGGAAACCGCAGTGCCGTTGTCGCGGTTGCGCCGGCGCCGCGTGCCGAGGCCGGCCTGGCCCATGTAGGCGAGCACCAGATCCTCGAGGTCGAGTTGCTCGACGGTCCACGACGGGTCGAGGATCGGACCGTCGCTGCGCACGAGCAGCGTGCTCTGGCGGTCGGTGTGGCTCTCCTCGATCACGTGCTGGTCACGGGGCAGCGAGTCGGCGTCGTGACGCGGCCCGATGAGCCGGTGATGCGACGCCAGCAGCTCGTCGACCTCGCCCGCGAGCTGCACGCGCGAGGAGACCAGCACGACCAGGTAGTCGCACACCCGCTCGAGGTCGGCCACGAGGTGCGACGACAACACCACGCTGACGCCCTGCTCGGCGACGAACTCCATGAGGCTCTGAAGGAATTCGCGCCGGGCGAGCGGATCGAGACTGGCCACGGGCTCGTCGAGAATCAGGAACTCGGGACGCTTGGCCACCGCCAACGTCAGCGCGAGCTGGGCCCGCTCGCCACCCGACAGGGTGCCTGCCTTCTGTTTCAGGTCGAGGTCGAGGTCCTCGATGCGCCGGCGCGCGACATCGGCGTCCCACCCCGGGTTCATGTGCGCGCCGAGCGCGAGATGATCGGCGACGGTGAGCCGCGCGTATGTGGGTGTGTCCTGCGCGACGAAGCCCACCCGTGCCAGCTGGGCGGGGTCGTCGCTCGGCGTGTTCCCGAGCACCTCGATGGTGCCCGCGCTGGGGGTGAGCAGACCGACGGCGAGGTGGATGAGAGTCGTCTTGCCGGCGCCGTTCGGCCCCACGAGCCCGACGACGTGACCGGACGGGACGTCGAGTTCGCACTGGTCGAGCGCCCATTTCCGGCCGTAGCGCTTGCCCAACCCGCGGGCGCTGAGGACCGCGCTCACGCTATTTCCTCATCAGCGGCGGACCGAAAGGAAGATTGGAAGAGCGCCTCGATGCTCTCGTCGTCGAGCCCGGCTCGCCTCGCCTTGGCGATCCACGTCTGCAGGGCCCGGCGGAGCGGCCCGTGCGCGGCGAGGGACTCGCCGGCGAGCGAGCCCGTGATGAAGGTGCCGACGCCTGGTCGGGCGCTCACGAGCCCTTCGTGCTCCAGCTCGCGGTAGGCCTTCAGCACGGTGTTCGGGTTGATGGCGAGCTGCGCGACGACCTCTTTGACCGTCGGCAGCTGGTCGCCATCGTGCAGGAGCCCGAGGCGCATGGCCTGGCGGACCTGCTGGACGATCTGGAGATACGGGGACACGCCGGAGCGGCTGTCGAGATGGAACTCGATCACGAGCACCTCATTTATCTAGATGACTAGATGAATAGTGATGCTCCGAACCCATGCTGTCAAGGCGGGCTGACCCCCCAGACCCGCCTCGGGCCCGCCCCCGGGAGACCCCCCGTCAGGTGAGCGGCGGCAATCCCTTCGCGATCAGGTCGACACCGAACACGAGGAACAGTGCGGCCATGACCGCGGCATTGTGCTCGCCGAGCCAAGCCTTGGCTGAGTCGAGCGACACGCGCGCCTTCTCTCCGCCGACCAGCGCGTAGAGCACCGGACCGGCGATGGTCAGGCTGCCGACGAGCACGAACACGGCGGTGGCGACGACGGCATCGCTGGTCGACAGGCCGAGCTGCGCAAGTCCCGTCGCCGAGCCGATCGTCAGGATGAGGTTCTTCGGGTTCACCGTCGCAAGAACGACGCCGAGCCCCGCGGCCTGCAAGGGCGAGAGCGAGTCGACGCGAGCCATCCATTTGGGCATCGGCTGCTCCGCGCCCGACGCGGGGCGGTTGCGCCAGTTCCGGCGCGCCAGCAGCAGGAACACGACGCCGAGGACGATCTTGCCCCAGGAGACGGAGTCCGCCGCCGTCGAGTTCGTGGCCACGTTGCCGTCGTGCGACAGCACGTAGACGACCGTGCTGAGGGCGGCCAGCGCCACGACCCAGCCGAACAGGAACGCGGGCCCGTTCACCCGGGCCCGCGTCGAGAACAGCATCAGGATGACGGCGATGATCGCGATCGGGCTGATCGCGACCGCAACGGCGAAGGTCAGGACCTCGCTGATCCCAGTTCCCATCGGCGAGGAAGTTAGGTCTCGTTGACCTCTTCGAGGACCTTGGCGGCGTGCCCGTCGGCCTTCACGTGATACCAGGCCCGTTGCACCTTGCCGTTCGGACTGACGAGGAAAGTGGAGCGAATCGTGCCGACGGTCTTCTTCCCGTACATCGTCTTCTCACCCCAAGCGCCGTACTTCTCCATCACCTTTTTGTCGGCGTCGGTCAGGAGCGGGAACTTGAGCTTGTACTTCGTGCGGAACTT
>DASXBZ010000005.1:0-4322 GCA_036491435.1 Acidimicrobiales bacterium | reverse complement strand
CCTCGATCCGGGGGACGACTGGCACGCGTCGACCCTCGAGGTGCTGGCCTGGTCTGGCGAACCCACCCGGGCCGGGGACCAGTTGTGGTCGTCGTCACCGGAGCGTGAGCGGGCCTATCAGAACACGGCGGACGACCTGGAAGCCCGGGTGCCCGCCAGACGGAGTCCCGATGTCGCTCGTTGACACGGTGGTGCCACCGCGAGCCCCGTGGTCGGGCATCGTCCCCGCCGGCGGGACACTCGAGATCATCGACCTCCACGGCAACCAGGCCGTGGACTGCCTCTTCTACGTCGCAGCCGACACGGCGGAGCGCTACAGCGCGCCCGACACCGTCGCGCGACAGGGTTCGATCTTCCTGACGACCGGCAGTGAACTTCGGTCGAACCTCGGTCGAACGATCCTGACGGTCGTCGCCGACGAGGTTGGACGCCACGACACGCTGGGCGGCGCCTGTTCGAAGGAAGCCAACACGCTGCGCTACGGCCACCACACCTGGGCCCAGCACGCCTGCGTCGAGAACTTCCTGGCCGAGGGCGCCCGCTGGGGCCTGGGGAAGCGGGATCTGGTCTCGAACATCAACTGGTACATGAACGTCCCGGTCGAGGAGGACGGCACCCTGGGCATCGTCGACGGTATCTCGGCGCCGGGGCGGTCACTCACGCTGCGGGCACAGGTGGACGTCCTCACGCTGATCTCCAATTGCCCACAGGTCAACAACCCGTGCAACGGCTTCAACCCGACTGCCGTGCACGTCGTGGTAGGGGCGCGGTGAAGCGTCCTTCGACGCTCGGGTGCCTGCTCGTCGCCAACCGCGGCGAGATCGCGGCTCGCATCATGCGGACGGCGTCCGCCCTGGAGCTCGAGACGGTGGCGGTGTACTCCGATGCCGACCGGGGCGCTGCCCACGTCCGGATGGCGGACCGGGCGGTACGCCTGGGTCCGGCGCCGGCACGAGAGAGCTATCTCCGCAGGGACGCCATAGTGGAGGCCGCCCTGGCGAGCGGAGCGCGCGCGGTCCATCCGGGCTACGGGTTCTTGTCCGAGGACCCGGCCTTCGCCCGCATGGTCGAAGTCGCCGGCCTCGTCTTCGTCGGACCGACGCCCGAGCAGCTCGAGCTTTTCGGCGTCAAGCACGCGGCGCGCCGGGCGGCCGCAGAAGCCGGCGTGGCCTTGGTGGAGGGCAGCGGCCTCCTCGATGGCGTCGACGAGGCGATCGCCCAGGCCGAGCGTATCGGGTATCCCGTGATGCTCAAGGCGACCGGGGGCGGCGGCGGCATCGGGATCGCGTCGTGCGACGGGCCCGACCAGCTGGTCGAGGCGTTCGACCGCGTCGCTCGCTTGGCCGGGACGAACTTTGCGAACGCCGGTGTGTTCCTGGAGCGGCGGATCGTCAGGGCCCGTCACATCGAGGCGCAGGTCCTCGGCGACGGTGCAGGCGGCGTCGTCGTGCTCGGGGACCGTGACTGCAGCCTGCAGCGACGGAACCAGAAGGTCGTCGAGGAAGCCCCGGCCCCGAACGTCCCCGACGCCACGCGCGACGTCATCGCCCGATCGAGCGAACAGCTCGCCCGCTCAGTCCAGTACCGGTCGGCCGGAACCGTCGAGTTCGTCTACGACGTCGACCGGGCCGAGGCGATGTTCCTCGAGGTCAACACCCGGCTGCAGGTCGAGCATCCGGTGACGGAGGAGGTGTACGGCGTCGACCTGGTCGAGCTCATGCTGCGACTCGCCGACGGCGATCCCGACGCGCTCGACGACGCGCGCGCTGCCACGCCGTCCGGCGTGGCGGTGGAGGCCCGGGTCTACGCCGAAGACGTCGAACGCGACTGGCAACCCAGCGCCGGGCTGATCACGTCCGTGCGCTGGGGCACGGGGGTCCGGATAGACGGCTGGGTCGAGCCGGGCACGGAGGTCACGACCTCCTATGACCCGCTGTTGGCGAAGGTGATTGCGAAAGGGCGGGACCGGGCCGCCACCCTCACCGCGTTGCGCACGGCCCTCGACGAGAGCGCCGTCAGAGGAATAGAGACCAACCTCGAATTCCTGTCGGCCGCGCTGGCCGCTCCCGACTTCGTCGAGGCCGCCCAGACCACGACGTCCTTGGCCGCAGTGCCCTTCGTCTCTCACCGGATCGACGTGGTGCGGGAGGGCACGCAGACCACGGTCCAGGCGTGGCCGGGCCGGCGGCACTACTGGTCGGTCGGCGTGCCTCCCTCGGGCCCAATGGACGACCTCTCCTTCCGTTGCGGCAACCAGGCCCTCGGGAACCCCCCGGGCGCCCCCGGTCTGGAGGCGACGCTCGACGGTCCTGCCTTGCGGTTTAGTGCGGACACTCGCATCTGTGTCACCGGCGCACCGAGCCTGGTGACGGTCGACGGCGAGCCCGCCCCCATGTGGGAGCCCGTCATGGTGCACGCCGGCTCGACGCTCGACGTCGGGCCGATCGGCCAACCGGGGATCCGCGCCTATGTGCTGATCGACGGGGGCCTCGACCTGCCCGACTACCTCGGGAGTGCGGCCACCTTCACCCTCGGCGGGATCGGCGGGCTCGGGGGCCGGGCGCTCCGGCCCGGCGACGTGCTGCGGCCTGGGTTGGCGCGGATCGCAGAACCCCAGGCCGTACCGACCGAGCGGCCGAAGTTCACGAACGACTGGGTGCTGTCCGTCGTGCCGGGCCCCCACGCGGCTCCGGAGTTCTTCACCGAGGCTGATCTCGCGGCGCTCTACGCCACGAGCTGGGAGGTGCACTTCAATTCCGCCCGCACGGGGGTGCGGCTGCTCGGCCCGAGACCAGCGTGGTCGCGGGCCGACGGCGGCGACGCCGGGCTGCACCCGTCGAACATCCACGACACGCCGTACACGGTCGGAGCAGTGAACTTCACGGGCGACCTACCGATCCTGCTCGGTCCCGACGGGCCCAGCCTGGGTGGCTTCGTCTGCCCGGCAACGGTCGTGAGCGCAGAGCGCTGGAAGCTCGGGCAGTTGCGGCCCGACGACCGCGTCCGGTTCGTGCCGTGGGCCGAGCCGCGGTCGGTGCGCCAGAACGGACACCCTGACCTCTCGGGGGTCCTGGTCCGCCGGGACGCGGGGACCACGCCCGCGGTCACCTACCGCGCGAACGGTGATGACAACATCCTCGTCGAGTACGGCGCCATGGAGCTCGACCTCTCCATGCGGGCACGCGTGCACGTGCTCTCCGACCACATTGAAGCGGCAGGGCTCGATGGGATCATCGACCTCACGCCCGGAGTGCGCACCTTGCAAGTGCACTTCGACCCTTCCGTCTCAACGCTCGAGCGCGTGCTCGACGCGGTCGGTTCGATGGAGGAGGCGCTACCGAGCTCCGACGAACTCGAGGTGCCGAGCCGCGCCATCCATTTGCCACTCTCGTGGGATGACCCAGTGACGCACGAGGCCACCGCCCGCTACGCCGCCGGGGTCCGGGACGATGCCCCCTGGTGCCCGTGGAACATTGAGTTCATCCGGCGCATCAACGGGCTCGACCACGTCGACGATGTGCGCCGGACCGTATTCGACGCCACCTATCTCGTGCTCGGGTTGGGGGACGTGTACCTCGGGGCGCCCCTCGCCACACCGATCGACCCCCGGCACCGCCTCGTCACCACCAAGTACAACCCGGCCCGGACCTGGACGGCCGAGAGCACGGTCGGGATCGGTGGGGCCTACCTGTGCATTTACGGGATGGAGAGCCCCGGCGGCTACCAGCTGGTCGGCCGCACCCTGCAGATCTGGAACCGCCACCGCCAGCAGCCGCCGTTTGAACCGGGGGTCCCCTGGCTGTTGCGCTTCTTCGACCGGATCCACTGGTACTCCGTCACCGCCGAGGAGCTGCTCGAGGCGAGGGCCGACTTCGCCGCGGGCCGTTTCGACGTGCGGGTGGAGCCGGGGACTTTCGCGTTGCGCGAGTACGAGGCGATGCTGGCGCGGGAGGCGCCATCCATCGGCGAGTTCCGCGCCCGGCAGTCCGCGGCCTTCACAGCCGAACGTTCGGCGTGGGCCGCGGCGGGGGAGTTCGAGCGGCGCGAGGAGCCCGGGGGGGCGCCGCGACCCTCATTCGAGGTACCGCCCAACGGCACGCTGGTCACCGCGCCCATGACCTCGAGCGTGTGGAAGGTCGCCGTCCAGCCGGGCGACCAGGTCGTGGTGGGGCAGGCCATGGTGATCATCGAAGCGATGAAGACCGAGACCGCTGTGCTCTCACCGTGTAATGGAGCGGTGATAGAGGTGGTGGTCTCCCCCGGCATGCAGGTGACCTCGGGCGAGCCGCTCGTGGTCCTGGCGTCGGCGTGAACGCCCGGGG
>DASXBZ010000004.1:0-8361 GCA_036491435.1 Acidimicrobiales bacterium | reverse complement strand
CGCCGACGCGGTTGGCGACGGGCACCCGCACGTTGTCGTAGAAGGTCTGGGTCGTGGTGAGGCCGCCGACGGTGTTGATGATCGACCACTCGAAGCCCGGCGCCGACGTCGGCACGCAGATGATGGAGATGCCCTTGTGCTTCGGCGCGTCGGGGTCGGTGCGGGTGGCGAGCCAGATGTAGTCGGCCATGTCGGCGCCGGAGGTGAAGATCTTGGCCCCGTTGACGATGTACTCCTCGCCGTCGCGCACGGCCCGGGTGCGCAGCGAGGCGAGGTCGGTGCCCGCTTCGGGCTCGGTGTAACCGATGGCGAAGTTGAGCTCCCCGGCGAGGATCTTGGGGAGGAAGAAGGACTTCTGCTCTTCGGTGCCGAAGCGCATGATGGTCGGCCCGACGGTGTTGATGGTGACGAAAGGGAACGGGGCGCCGGCGCGCCTGGTCTCGTCGAAGAAGATGAACTGGTCGGTGGCGGGGCGGCCCTGACCCCCGAACTCGGCGGGCCAGCCGATGCCGAGCCAGCCGTCCTTGCCGATCTGGCGGACCACCTGGAGCCAGGCGTCGCCCCCCTCGCCGCCCTCGGCCAGGCCGGCGCGGACCTCGTCGGTGAGCAGGTCGGCGTAGTAGCGGCGCAGTTCGGCGCGCAGCTCCTGTTGCTCGGGGCTCTCTTCGAGGAACATCGTGGGGCAGCCTCGCGTGCGCTCCGCGGTCCCTGCCAGGTCAAGGCCGCGCTCGGGCCCAAAATGTAACACGTTCTCGTTTCGGGCGGCCCGAGCACGGGAGGCCGCCACGCCGGGCCAGGGAGCACCGGCCCGGCTGCCACCAGGTCAGGGCGCCGATGCGACGAGCGCTTCCTGCGGCTCCGGATCGAGGCGGGGCGCCGAGACGAACAGGTTGAGGCCGAGGCGCTCGGACAAGAACGTGGTGACGCGCTGACCGCGGACGCTGTTGCCGGCGCCGTCGAGGAGGGGCGAGTACGTCCCCACCCCGCCCTTGCCCGGCGAGACCGTGACGAGCCCGCCGCTGACCCCGCTCTTGCCCGGGAGGCCGACGTCGTACAGCCAGTCGCCCGACCGCTCGTACAGGCCGGCGGTCGCGAGCACGGCGAGGACGCGGCGACAGCAGTCGGCCGCGACGGCACGCTCGCCCGTCATGGGGTTGACGCCGCCGTCGGCCAGCGTGGCGCCCATGATCGCAAGGTCCCGCGCCGTGACCCGCAGCGCGCACTGCTTCGTGTAGACGTCCGTCGCCATCTCGGGGTCGGCGTAGATGCGGCCGTACCCGTTGAGGAGGTGCGCGATGCCGCGATTGCGGAAGTTCGTCGTGATCTCGGACTCGTAGACCTCCTCGTCCACCTGGAGGGGGCGTCCCGCGAATCTCGAGAGGGCGACCGAGATGTGGTGGAACTTCTCGTGGGCGGTGTCGCCGGGCACGAGGCTCGTCGTGGCGAGGGCGCCGGCGTTGACCATCGGGTTCATGGTGCGGTCGGCGTTGAGCTCGATGCCCATCACCGAGTCGAACGGCAGCCCCGTGCTGTTGACCCCCAGCTTGCGGCGCGCCTCGTCGGGGCCGAGGGCGTCGCACACCAGGGCGAAGACAAACACCTTGGAGATGCTCTGGACGGTGAATTCCGTCTCGGCGTCGCCAATGGCGAAGATCTGCCCGTTGACCCCGGCCACGCAGACGCCGAACGCGTCGGGGCTCGCGCTGGCCAGGGCGGGGATGTAGTCCGGCAGCCTGCCGTCGCCCAGCGAGCGGAACCGCTCGTAACCGGCGGTGACCTCCGCCCGCACGTCGATCTCTGAGGGGAGGATGCCGGTCGAGACCCTCGCCGGCACCTCGGGTTCGTGGTCCATGCCCGCATTCTCCTGTCTCGGAGCCGGCGCTGGCGCCTGACCGCGACGTATGCGCATATGAGTGTGTATGCGACGAAGCGGGGCGGGCCTCCTGCTCGGAGGCGCCAAGGGGAAGGCCCGGCGGGGGCATGCCTATGATCAACTGACACACGTTCTAAAAATGAGCGTGAAAGGCCAGGCACCAAGCGGCGGCTGGATGGCCGGCCGGACCGTGCGAAAGGGGGGTCCTTGAGCCTCGACGAGATCGACCTCATCGACGGGCGCAACTTCGTGGCCGGGGTCCCCTACCACTGGTTCGCCGAGCTGCGGCGGGAGGCGCCCGTCTACTGGCACCCCGAGGAGATGGCGCCGCGGGGCGGCTTCTGGGCCGTCACCCGTTACGACGATTGTGTGCACGTGAACCGCGACTGGGAGCACTACTCGTCGGCGCGGCGGAGCTCCTTGTTCCACGAGATGGACGACGACCAGCTGGCCCAGCAGCAGCTGATGATGCTCAACATGGACCCGACGATGCACACGCGGTACCGGCGGATCGTGAACAAGGGCTTCACTCCGAAGATGGTGCGCGACTTGGAGGCGAGGATCGTCGCGTACGCCGACGGCATCATCGACGCGGTGTGCGAGCGCGGCACGGCCGACTTCGTCGAGGAGATCTCGGCCGAGCTGCCGCTGCTGGTCATCGCCGAGCTGCTGGGCGTGCCCCAGGAGGACCGGCGCATGGTCTTCGACTGGTCGAACCGGATGATCGGCGCCGAGGACCCCGAGTATCAGGTCCCGGGCGCGGACCCGGGCGAAGCGGCCATGGCCGTCTTCAGCTACGCCGAAGAGCTGGCGTCACAACGGCGGCTGGCGCCGAAGGCCGACCTGGTATCGGTGCTGATCGACGCCGAGGTCGAGGGCGAGAAGCTGGACCAGCTCGAGCTCGACCTCTTCTTCATGCTGCTGATCGTGGCCGGGAACGAGACCACGCGGAACCTCATGTCGGGCGCCATGACGGCCTTCTTCGACCACCCCGACCAGTGGGAGCTGCTGCGCAAGGACCGCTCGCTCCTGCCCGGCGCGGTGGAAGAGATGCTGCGCTACGTCACGCCGGTGATGCACTTCCGACGCACCGCGACGGCCGACTTCGAACTGCGCGGCCAGGAGATCAAGGAGGGCGACAAGATCGTCTTCTGGCACACCTCGGCCAACCGCGACGAGGACGCATTCGAGAACCCCGACACTTTCGACGTGACGCGTTCGCCCAACAACCACATCGCATTCGGGGGCGGGGGCCCGCACTTCTGCCTGGGTGCGAATCTTGCGCGCATGGAGATCATGGTGATGTTCGACCGCTTGTTGGACCGGATGCCCGACCTGCGCCTCGACGGCGAGGTGCAGCGGCTGCAGTCGAACTTCATCAACGGCACCAAGCACATCCCGATCGCGTTCGAGCCGTCGGCGCCCGTCGGAGGCACACCGCTGCCGGCGCGGGCCCGCTGACGTGGCCGCAGAACCCGGGCGGTTGCGCTTCCACCAGGCGGTCAGCTTCCTGCCCACCCGCCAGGCCGTGCCGCTGGCCAAGGCGTGCAACGAGCTGGGCTACGCCGGCATGTACGTGTCCGACCACCTCTTCAACCCGAAGGAGATGGCGTCGCGCTACACGTACTCCGACCGGCCCGACGGGCACCCGGGCTGGGAGGCGGAGACGCCGTGGCCGGACCCGATGACGCTCATCGCGGGGATGGCGACGGTGGCGGAGAACCTGGTGTTCACGACGGGCGTGTACATCGCGCCGGCCCGGGACCTCATTACCGTGGCCAAGTCGGTGGCGACGGCGGCGGTGGTGTCGGACAACCGGGTGCGCCTGGGCGTCGGCGTCGGCTGGTGCAAGGAGGAGTTCGACCAGACCGGACAGGACTTCGCCACCCGGGGCAAGCGGCTCGACGAGATGATCGTCGCCCTGCGCGCGCTCTGGCACGAGGGTTGGGTGGAGTTCCACGGCCAGTACTACGACGTGCCCACGTGCCAGATGCTGCCCGCGCCGAGCCAGCCGATCCCCATCATCGGCGGGGGCCACTCCGCAGTGGCGCTGCGGCGGACGGCGGCGCTCTGCGACGGCTGGGTGGCGGCGGGCGCCTACAGCGAGGAGGACGCGTGGCTGCATCTCGGCGAGTTGAAGGACGCGCTGAAGAAGGCGGGACGCGAGGACGAGGCTGGCTTTGCGATCTACATGTCGATGAATGAGCGCCCGAGCGTGGAGCTGTACCGGCGTTTCGCGGACGCGGGCGTGACCGACATCGTGTGTGCGCCCTGGATGTTCGTCGACGTGGCCCCGGGCACCCCCGACGACGAGGCGCTCTCGGCGCGGCTGGGCGCGACCCGCTGGTTCGCCGACGAGATCATCGCCCAGGTTTGACCTGATCGAGAGGAGCCGGGAGTGAAGAGCATGAAGATCGGCCTGCAGATGGGGTACTGGGGCTCGGGGCCGCCGCCCAACGCACAGGAGCTCGTGATCGAGGCCGAGCGACTGGGCTACGACTCGGTCTGGACGGCGGAGTCCTACGGCTCCGACGCGCTGACGCCCCTCTCGTGGTGGGGGTCGCGCACCGAGCGGGTGCGCCTCGGCACGTCCTTGTGCCAGCTCTCGGCGCGCACGCCGACCGCCATGGCCATGGCCGCGCTGACACTCGACCACCTGTCGGGCGGGCGCTTCGTGCTCGGCCTCGGGGTGTCCGGGCCCCAGGTCGTGGAGGGCTGGTACGGCCAGCCCTTCCCGGCGCCGTTGGCGCGCACCCGCGAGTACGTCGACATCGTGCGCCAGGTGTTGGCCCGCGAGAAGCCCGTCACCAACGACGGTCCGCACTACCCGCTGCCGTACCCCGGCGGCACCGGGCTCGGCAAGCCGCTCAAGCCGATCGTGCACCCGTTGCGGCCCGACGTCCCGATCATCCTCGGGGCGGAAGGACCGAAGAACGTGGCCCTGGCGGCGGAGATCGCCGACGGCTGGTTCCCGATCTTCTTCTCCCCCAAGGCCATGTCGTCGTTCGAGGCCTCCCTCGACGAGGGCTTCGCCCGGCCGGCGGCACGTCGGAGCGCGGCGGATTTCGAGATCCTGGCGTTCGCTCCGACCGTCATGAACGACGATGTGGACGCGGCCGCGGACGGGTTCCGGCCGATGCTGGCGCTCTACATCGGCGGCATGGGCGCCAAGGACATGAACTTCCACTTCGACGTGTTCGCGCGGATGGGCTACGAGGAGGCGGCCCACAAGATCCAGGACGCGTACCTCGACGGACGGAAGGACGACGCGGCCGCCGCCGTGCCGACCTCCATGGTCGAGGACATCGCGCTGGTGGGCCCGGTCGAGAAGATCCGCGACGACCTCGAGGCATGGCGCGAGTCGCGGGCGACGACGATGCTCGTCAACGGTGACCTGACGACGATGCGGACGATGGCTGAGCTCGTGCTCGGCTAAATCCGGGTTGGCGTCGATCCGGGCATTCCGGGCGGGTGCGGGGTACGGTCCTGCGACCCAACCGAAAAG
This sequence comes from Acidimicrobiales bacterium, assembly GCA_036491435.1. Classification (GTDB taxonomy): domain Bacteria; phylum Actinomycetota; class Acidimicrobiia; order Acidimicrobiales; family RAAP-2; genus Bog-473. The sequence continues at coordinate 2,983 of DASXBZ010000004.1, read as the reverse complement.
GGGCGACTCATGACCGACGTACCTCCCACCCCATCGGAAGATCCCGTGGCGGGAAATCCGAGTCCGGAGCCCTCGGCCGCTCCACCGCCTCCGCCACCTCCGGCTCCCCCACCTCCGCCGCCCGCGGGTTACGCGGCCCCGCAGCCCGGAGCGGCGGCGCCCGGCCTGTACTTCGACCAGGTGAGCGGGCTCAACATCCCCCAGGGCACCGAGCTCGCCACGCACGGCCGGCGCATCGGTGCGTGGTTCCTGGCCATCCCCCTCTCCATCGTCACACTCTTCATCGGCTACATCATCTGGGGGCTGATCATCTGGGGCCGCGGGCAGACGCCGACGCAACAGGTGCTGGGCATGCGGACCTGGGTGCCCGAGGGTGGACAGCGGGCCACCTGGGGAAAGATGGCCCTCCGCGAAATCGTCGGCGTCGGTATCTGCACCTCGCTCATCTTCATCACCCAGATCGTCTCGTTCGTCCTCTTTCTGAGCGGTCGCGAGCGGAAGGCCATCGCCGACCACATCGCCAGCACCGTGATCCTGCGTGACCCCAACGACGTCCTGGCGCAGGAGGGAGCCGCGGCCTAGACCTGCCGCGCCGCGACCTGCCGTGTTCGGAGAGCAGGCCGTGTGACGACCGAGTCCCACAGCAGGGGATGCAGGGACCCTGACCAGGCGCGCGCGGAACGGTCACTTGTATCCGGCACAATGCCCGCATGACCCTCTTCGACGTCTCCAAATTCGAATGGGCCGAGCCGGAACCAGAGCCGGAGACGCCCGGAGAGATCGGGCCGGCCGAGCCGGCGCCCGGGACCTCGCCGCACGTGGAGGTCCGCGTCAGCGCCCGCCGCAAGAAGACCTCCGAGGCGCGCTGGGAGGGCGACCGGATCGTCGTGTACCTGCCGGCGCATCTCGATGCGGCGACCCGCGCCTCGACTGTCGACTGGCTCGTCCAACGGCTGATGACGCGCTATCGGTTCCCCTCGTCGCTCAGCGACGACGACCTCCTCCAGCGCGCCATCGACCTCAGCGAGCGCTACCTCCTCGGCGAACGGCCCTCCTCGGTGCGCTGGGTGACGAACCAGACGTCCCGCTGGGGCTCCTGTTCCTACTACTCGGGGGACATACGCCTGTCGCACCGTCTCTGCGTCGTGCCGGGATGGGTGCTCGACTCGGTGCTGGTCCACGAGGTGGCCCACCTCACGTACCCGGACCACTCCCCCGACTTCCACCGCCTCGCGGCGGGCTACCCGCGTCACGACGAGGCCGGCGTGTTCCTGGCCGGCTACAGCCTGGGCCTCTCGACGCCCAGGACGCCCGACGCCCTGAGCCCGACGCCTTAGACCGGCTCGTCCGCCAGGATCCGCCCGAGGCGCCGCAGGCTCTCGTTCGCGCTCCCGAGCGTCAACTCGATCTGACGCGTCAGGAGGAAGTAGCGGTGCAGCGGGTAGTCGCGATCGACCCCGACGCCCCCGTGCAGGTGTGACGCGGCGTGGACCACGCGCTGGCCGCCCTCGGCCGCCCAGAACTTGGCCACGGCGATCTCACTGGCGGCGGGCAGGCCCGACGCCAGCCGCGAGGCGGCCTGCCACGCGGTCAGGCGGATGGCCTCCGTGTCGACGTAGGCGTCCGCGGCCCGCTGGCCGACAGCCTGGAACGTGGCGATCGGCTTCTCGAACTGCACACGGGTCTTCGTGTACTCCGCCGTGAGCTCGAGCGCGGCGGCGCACGCACCGGCCTCGAGGATGCACAGCGCCGTCGTGGCGAACTCGGTGATGGCGTTGACAACGCCGGCACCGTCGACCCCCTCGCCCAGGAGGCCGTCCGTAGGAACGTGCACGTCCGCCAACTCGACGATCGCCTCGGGCCGCCCGGTGGTCGTCGACTGCCGGGTCAGGGTGACACCCGTGGCCTTCGGGTCGACGATGAACACGCCGAGCCCGGTCACCGTGCCGTCCGCCGCCTTGCACTGCGCCGGCACCAGGATCGCATCGGCCACCAGCGCGGCGGGGACGCATGCCTTGGTCCCCGTGAGCGACCACGACCCGTCGGCCTGCGCGGTGGCGGTGGTCGCCGGCTCGGTCCCGCCGGGCAGGATCACCTCGCCGTTGAGCTCGGCCAGCGCGGCGGTCAGCACCGTCTCGCCGGCGGCCACCCCGGCCAGCCACGTCTTGCGTTGGGCGTCGGTGCCGAACCGGGCGATCGGCTCCGCGCCGTAGACCATGGTCTCGACCACCGGGACGTAGGCCGCCGTGCGTCCGGCCGCCTCGATGACGAGGCAGGCGGCCACGAAGTCGAGCCCCGCGCCGCCGACGTCCTCGCTCAGGTGGATCCCGAGGAGGCCCGCGTCGGCGAGCTCTTTCCACAGCGCGCGGTCGAAGGGCCCTTCGTCGCCCGCTTCGGCCTCGAGCTGCTTGAGGCGCTCGTGGGTGACGCGGTCGGTGAAGATCTGGCCGGCCAGCTGGCGCACGGCCTCCTGCTCTTCGCTGTAGGTGAAGTCCATGGCGTCTCCGTCTCCTGGTTCGAAAAAAACTCGGCTCAGCGCAACGACCGCGGCATGCCGAGGCCGAAGATGGCGATCAGATCGCGCTGGATCTCGTTGGTGCCGCCGCCGAAGGTGAGGATGATCATGGAGCGGGCGTACATCTCGAGGCGGCCGGCAATCACCGCGGCGGGCGAGCCGCGGGTCAGGTAACCGGCCTGGCCGATGATCTCCATCAGCGCCCGGAAGGCACGGAGGTAGAACTCGGTGCCGAACACCTTGATGGACGACGCGTCGGCGACGTCGAGGTGTCCCTGCGTGCCCTGCCATGCCACCTTCCAGTTGATCAAACGCAGGAACTCGAGCTCGGCGTGCACGCGCGCCAGATGCTCCTGCACCCACTCCTGGTCCACGACGCGCCGTCCGTCGGGCAGCTTCGTCGCCTGGGCCCAGGCCCGCACGTCGGTGAGCACGCGCTCGATGATCCCCGGCGAGCACAGCGTGACG
>DASXBZ010000003.1:0-25659 GCA_036491435.1 Acidimicrobiales bacterium | reverse complement strand
CAGATCGAGTGCAAGATCAGCGCCGCCCAGTTGCCCTTCGACGATGCGGTGGAAGCTTTCGGTCTCGATTCGGACGGAGGAAAGTCCAAATCGCTCGGCCAGCAGTTTGGCCAGTTCGTATTCGAACCCTCCAGTGGGCTTGGTGGCCGTCCCTTCCCAAAACCCAGGGCTCGGAATGTCGGTGGTTATGACGGTCAGTCTTCCCGGCGAATGTGGAGTGAAGGTGCCTGCGGCCGGTGAAGTAGATCTATCGCCGCATGCTGCCAGCACGACCAATGTCACCAAGAGTACGAGATGCCGAGAACGACCTAGACGCATACCCGATTGAACATATCGTGTTGTATTCTCACAGAGAGGGAACGGGGTCAAAATTGAGGCTTAATGCCGCGCTCAGTTACCGGCAGCGATACGGGACGGTTGTGCGAAGATCCACAGGTGAAGTGTCGCGAATCAACGTCAGGCTTGATGTCTGAGCGTAAGCACCCTGCCATGCCGCTTTACCTTGGGAGATCCTTCGTGATTAGTCGAGAGCCAGGCTGTACGTGAGCGGCCGAATCGGCGGCTTGATCTCGCCTATTTCGTCGTGTCCCAATGCTGTGACGACTTCAGGCTGACACGCCGTGAACGATGGGGCGACCTTTCCGGCCACCCTTGCTGAAGCGGTCCACACCGAGTTTCGTAGAGCGCTGAGCCCGCCCTACGAGACACCGACAGTCGTTGCAATCAACGGTGCGCTGATGTCCTCGGCATGGTTCTTTCTACCCCCCTCCCTAAAGGACAAGCTCTTCACGTTGCATGGCACGTTGGCTTTCGCCGTGGTGCTTGCCTTCTGGATGTATGCAGATGTACCCGCGACCAATGTGCTCGCCCCCGACCGCCTACGAATTGTCGCTTCGATGGACGATCCCAGGATCCAGCGACGCTTGCTCTACGCCAAAAACATAGTGCTCTGGATTTTGGTTACCCCAGTCTGTGTGTTGGTTGCGCTCGGTATCGGGCTCTACCGACACGACCTCCTTGTCACCTTGTACACGATCGTGTGGCTGGGCCTTGTCCCTCTGGGTGTTCTGGGTATTTCAAACCTGGTGGGGATCCGATTCCCGTATCACCCAATGCCACTTCGCTTTCGTTGGGAGCATCGAGTACCCCGCCGGCGCATGCTTACAAGGTGGTTGGTGTTGGTCGTTATTCCATATGTCCTTGTCCCCGTACTCGGTGTCGTGTTGATGGTGCCATCACTTGCATTGTGGGGGTTCACCTCAAAGACTGGCTTCTCCAAGCAGTTGCCGAGCAACGACCTCGGCGTCGGAATAGCGCTTGCGTGTGTGATCGCCGGACTCTGTTGGTGGGGGGGCCACAGAGCGGCGACATGGTTGATACGGCGACGCCGGGAAAGTCTGCTCGACTTTCTCAACGATCCGGCAAGCGGATAGCCGTGGCGCCGGGAGTCCGTCGGCCGAGGCGGGGGGTGTCCTGCATCCAGGCCAGAGATCTCTTGCCATCCCCGAAGTGCCTGTAGGCCACGGTTTGATAAGAGAGCGATCGGGGCGCATGCAACCATCGCATTCGCTGAGTGAGAATCCTGGTGCTGTTTGAGGGTGCTGTGTTCAGGGGATCCCACCCAGTCGTCCTCCGGCCGGCTCATCGCCGCAGGTCCAAGGGTCGGATCCGCCAATCGGGATTCGCGTAATCCGGCCCTCCGACACCACAAGCAAGGGTCTTCGGATTCTGGCGGGCACACCTCAACGCCCGATCGTGGGCGCCGCCGCCATCACTGATGCGAGCGGATACCTGTGAGGGGGAGGTTGGCGGTGCATAGGGCGTGCCTGTTGACACTCGTCCGCTGTGTCAAGAACCGGCCCCTATGCACCCAGACGGGCCTCGGCGGTTCCCAGAGCGAGTCCGAGCGAGGCCCATATGCCCTCTGAGCCTCGGAATCGGCTCGGTCGCGTCCGCGCACGACCGCGGCCATCCGCCCGATCACGAGCTTGATGCGCTTTCCGCATCGTTCGGCTCGGCGCCTCGCCCGTAAGGCCACGTTCGACCACTTCCGGGGACCCACGTCGGGGCGCGTCCCGCTGAGATCCAATGATCCAAAAGAGACCGCACGTAGATAACTACGTCCCAATGGAGCGGAGGGGAACGAGACTAGATCCCGACGCTCTCAATCCATGCAGATATCGGGCCTCCGTCGGTGATTGCATCCGCTTCACCGGCGATGCGGCGGTCTTGCTTCCCCGTCGATTCCGCGCGCAGTCCCAGAACGCCCGGACCGTCGAAGGCGAAGAACAGCGACTGCCTGTTTGGTGTGTCGTCAATGACGATCGGCTCCAGAGCAAGTTCGACAGTGCGCTCTTCCAGCGGCAGCCCGGCGCCGCGAAGAACCCAAATGCGGAGGCTGCTCCTACTTGGCTGATCCGACATTGCGACCTCCCGGGTCGTCTGTTTGGAACGACCGGCACCGCGACCGGTCGCGTCCTCAAGTCTCTTACATATTCCTGGGTTACGAGGCGGCCGTTCGTCTACTCGACTTCGTTTGGAAAATCGTCAGGGTCCCGATTGTTCCTGCCGAGCGCCGTCGTCAACCCCTCCAAGTCTTCCACGGTGACGGTCAGTGCCGAATGGCCACTTCTTCGCAACGGCGACGGGACCTTGTCTCCGAAATGAATGCAGACACCGCCATCGTGGTTTGTCCCAAAGGTCAACCCGTCGTCAACACGTGACATGCGGACGCCAACCGCCGTCCACCAGCGGTAATGCCGAGTGATGTGGGCACCCGTGATGTTGGAACGCGACGTAGTGATCTTGAAAAGGCCGAAAGTTGCTACGAATGATCCCTCATCGGTGAGAGTGACACCGTCTTTCGCAGGACGCAGCAAGAAGGGGATTAACACCGGCAGATAGCGTTTGTCGACCGCGTAACCAAAGTGTTCGCTCACCCTCGAAAGAGTATGCGGTCTCTGCGATTGCCGGATGCTCTCAGGGCCCGCAAACGAACCCCCAGTGCGCTTGCGGCAGCTGGCAAACTGGAGGGCAAACGATCTTCATCGTCGTGAAGCACCCGGTTCGACCGGAATACGGGGACGGCTGCATGGCTCTCGTCCAGGAATTCACTGACGCGACCAGGGCCGAACCTGGCAACATCAGCTTCGATTGGTACCGGAGCGCCGACGACCCGAAGGTCTGGCTCTTGGTCGAAGCTTTCGTCGATCAAGACGCCGGCCGGGCCCATGTCGAGTCATGGCATTTCAAGGCAGCGATCTCCGAGCTACCGAAATGGCTCTCGGACGTTCCAGAGATCGTCCACGTCGACGCGCCCGGCAGCGGTTGGTCACGAATGAGCGAGATCCAGATCGGCCCATAGCAACCAGTCGAGGTGGCTGGGTCGAAGCACCCGTGTTACGCGAGAGCTCCGAACGCTGCGTCATCCGACCTGGCCACGTCCTCGATCCGCCACGACGAATTCGAATTGGGGTTGAGAACCTTCCCAAACCGGCCCCGGACGGCCACACTGGTCTCATGACCGAGCTGAATGATGCGGAACGACGTGACCGATTCCATCTGGCCTTTGAGGAACTCAAACAAGCGATGGAGCAGTTGCCATCGGCGAGCAACAATGATCAACGGCTTGCCTTGTGGAAGACAATCCTCACGCGCCAGACCGAGATCGAAGGACTGTACCCAGCGGTGACCGATGAGGAAAAGGAGCTGGAGCGAACGAACCGGGGGGACTGAGCGCCCAACGGTCGCAACCCCGGGAGGCCTTCCAGGATGTGTGGAAGGCCGACAGGCGGCACCATCTGGTAGATCACCACATTTCAGATGAGAGGCTCCGCCCGTCCATAGGTAGCTTGGAGCGCCGGGGGATTGGCACTGTCGCGATGCAGGCCGCAGCGCGACGTGAGGGATGGAGGATGGATGGCGATCCGGGTGGTGCAATGGACCACGGGCAACGTCGGCAAAGAGTCGCTCAAGGCGATCGTGGCGAACCCGACCCTGGAGCTTGTGGGGTGCTTCGCGTGGTCGCCGGCGAAAGTCGGCGTCGATGTGGGCGAGCTGGCCGGCATCGGCCCGGTCGGCGTGGCCGCGACCGATGATGTCGACGCCCTGCTCACCCTCAGGCCCGATTGTGTTGTTTACAACCCGATGTGGCCGTCGGTCGATGAACTCGCACGCATACTGGAGGCCGGTGTCAATGTCGTCACGACGGCGGCGTTCATTACGGGCGGCAATCTGGGCGCAGAGCGTGATCGCCTTGTCAGTGCCTGCGCCCGGGGCAGCGCATCACTGCTCGGAACCGGCGTCAGCCCCGGCTTCGCGGAGTTAGTGGCCGGCACCATCGCGGGACTATGCAGTCGGGTCGACAAGGTCGTCGTGTGCGAGTCCGCGGACACCACGTTCTACGACTCGCCTGACACTGAGCGAGCGGCCGGCTTCGGACATCCGATCGACCATCCGGGGCTCGCCGACATGGCACGGACAGGGACGGCGGTGTTCGGCGAGGCGGTGGCGATGGTCGCAGACATGCTCGGTGTTGAGCTGGACGAGATCGTGTGCGAGTCCGAATTTGCCCAGACGACCGAGGACCTCGTCATGGCATCGTGGACGATCGCCGCCGGTCACGTTGCCGGCATGGCTGCCAGCTGGCAGGGCCGAATAGGTGGCCGCACCATCATCGACCTCAATGTTCGCTGGAAGAAGGGGGCGACGCTCGATCCGCCATGGGTGATCGAAAAGGACGGTTGGGTGATCATCGTGGAGGGGCTCCCGACGGTCACGGCGTCCCTGGATTTCCTGCCGCCATCTGATTTCCAGGCCGAGACGATCGAGGAGTTCATGACCATCGGGCACATCATCACGGCGCTACCCGCGCTCAACGCCATCGCGCCGGTGGTGCACGCGCCCCCAGGCATCATCACGTACGCGGACCTCGGCATGCCGCTTCCGCGCGGGTGGGTACGCGCCGCGGCAACCACCTGACGGGCTAGGCGGCGCTGATTCGGCCGTGAGGCCCTAGCCGCTGTTCGCCTTACTCGTTACCCACCGACTGCACGTCACGGGCGCTTGACGCTCATCCTCGCGACGGTGCTCCAACCGCCGCCTCGGACTCCGTCGCCGTATCTGCCGCAACCGCCCGCGCCTTCTGCGCGGCAGGGGATTCTGCGAGGTATTGCATCGCAAGCTCGGTGGAGCCTTCCTTGTTCGGATGGTGGTTGGGGCGCAGGTACCGCACCGGCGTTGTGACGATCAGCATCCACGGTCCGGGCACGCGGTACTGCCGCGCCGCCCGGAGCCAATCCCGCCAGCTGGGTTTCGGCGGGGACGTCGGGTCCTGGGCCATCAGGAAGCGGACGCCCCGGAGCCACCAGGCGAGCAAAGAGGGCGTGGTGAACACCATGGAGAGGCACCGCAACGCATAGCTTCCGCAGAGGTCTTCGTAGACGTCGTACACGAGCGATCGATGTTCGACCTCTTCGGACCCGTGCCATCGCAACAAGTCGAGCATCATGGGATCCGCGCCGGCGTACTCGAGGCCCTTGTTCTGGATCACCCACTGTCCGAGAACGGCGGTGAAGTGCTCGATGGCGGCGACATCGGCCAGGCGACGGTACAGCCACCAGCGCTGGAGCTGCTGGGGCCAACCTGGCTTCGGACTACCGATTCGGTCGAACCACCGGTCGAGGCTGTCGGTGAACTCTGAGCTGTCGATCCCGTACGACGCCAAGTGTTCGAGAACCATGGCATGGGCCCATGCGTGCCAGGACTCCTGTTGCACGAACGGCTTGATGGCCTCGACGACCTCGGGGTCGGAGAGCATCGGCGCCGCTTCGTTCACGACTTCGATGAACCACCGCTCACCGGCCGGGAGCAGAAGGTGCAGCACATTGATCATGTGCGTGCTGAAAGGGTCGCCCGGAACCCAATGCAGGGGGGTGTCGGACCAGTCGAAGCGCACCATCCTCCGATGGTCCGGATGACCTTCTCTTACCTTGATCGATGTGTCTGGTTGTGTTGCAACTTGCGTGACCACGTGAGACCTCCCGCAGGTTCGTTGCCGCGGTCAGCGACATCCCTCCTCGCGCGGTACCCCATTGCGGCGCTCTCAACCCACTGCGGAATTCCCTGGAGACGGGCGTAGCCTTCAGTCAGCGCCGAAGAACGGCGCGTTGTACGAGAACACGCCACCGTCGGACCCGACGAGCCAATAGCCGCCTGTGGCATCGTCCGCCGCCATACCCACGACCGGCGCGACAAGTCGGAGGGCGCCGGTACTTCCCCAGAACGGCGCAGTGCCGAACGCGAAGATCCCGCCGTCGGACGCGACCATCCAGTAGCCGGTGCCGTTGCCCGAGACGGCCATCCCGTTGACGGGTCGTTGGAGGCGGATGGCGCCGGTTGATCCAAAGAACGGTGCACCGAACGAAAAAATCCCGCCGTCGGAGGCAACGAGCCAATAGCCTCCCGTCGCCGGGTCTGCCGCCATGCCGACGACCGGCGCGTTCAGCGGTCGTCCGCCCATGGAACCGGAGAACCGGGCATCACCGAACGCGAAGATGCCACCGTCGCTCGCCACGAGCCAATACCCGCCCCCGTCGGGCGTCGGCGCCATGTTCACGACGGGCGCGTTGAGCGGCCTGCCGCCCATGGAGCCGTAAAAGCGGGCGTCGCCGAAGGCGAAGGTGCCGCCGTCCGCGGCGACCAGCCAATATCCGCCTCCGTCGGGTGTCGAAACGATGTGGCTGATCGGCGCGTTGAGTGGTGTGCCCGCCATGGATCCATAGTTGGGCAGGTCGTGGGCGGAGACTGCGCCCTCCGCGTCAGAGAGCCAGTAGCCGGCACCGGAAGGCGGTGCCGCGATACCGGTCACGGGGCCTGGAAACGATCTCGCCTGACCAGAGTCGGGGCTCACCATCAGTGAGGACTCGTCGACCGCCTCGAAGGCGCCGGCGGGTATCTGTTTCAGCTCGTCGACGAGGGACACGGGCCACGCCGCATCGGCCGTGCCCCCGAAGTACCAGTTCGAACCGTTGTCGGCGACGATGAGCCCGTACTGCTGCATCGCTCGGAGCACGACCTGGGCCTGTGGGGAGAATCCGCTGATGTTGAAGCCGGCCTGGAGCCTGAACCGGGCTCCCATCGGTGGCAGGTTGGGGTCGGACCGCGCGCCTGCCTCGTGGCGGGCGGGCCAGAGGTAGCTCGTGTCCGTCGTCTCCGCGGTCATACGGATGGCGTGGGTGATGCTGCCGGACAGGACCTCGTCGTAGCGGACGAGCCCAGGCAGGATGGGGAGTCCTGCCGCGTCGGCCGAGGTCCATCCCGCCGGACGCAAGGCATTCGAGTTGAGGTTCCAGATGGCGCCCGAGCCTGCCGTGGATCCGCTCGCGTTGTAGTGCGCATCGAAGAGCTCGTAGAGCGTGCACGTGCGCGGGTCGACCATCAGCGCGTGTCGGTCACCGCTGGAACTCTGCCCTCCCTCTATCGGCGTGTCGGGACCGAAGGGATAGGGACCGGGGTCGCTCTCACTGGCGTACTGGAACGCGATATTGACGAACTGATGCCCAGACGGCACGACGGTGTAGGGCATGCCGTACGGGTTGGACGGATCGCCCGACGGGCCAAAGTCTGGATGCAGGTTCGTGCTGTCCGCATTCATGCTCGACAACCACGCCGCCGAGTGGGAGTCGACGGGCAGGTTCGTGATCGGTGTGTTCCAGACGTTGTCCGACGGGAACATCGGACAGTTCCCGGCGCCCGGTACCGGCGTGCCTGCAGAGGCCACGGCATTCCCCCCGAGCGGTGCGATCAGAACCAGCACGCCGGTGAGGAGCACACACGACCCCAGCGCTGACACGAACCGCCGCATCATGTATTCCGCCCCCTCCTCACGTCCGGAATGCCTCCATCCTCGCGTACGTTCGAGAAGATGGCGACGGTATCCGCGCAGTGTTGTCTCGTCCCCGGGTTGTTGTGCGGTCGTTGGCGATCGTGCATGAGGTGTCGGGGCCCGGCACACGTGGTCGTCCGACTTCGAAGATCCACCTGAGCGTGGCGTGCTGAGGAGCGAAGCGCGCGGGAGTTCGTTGCTCGGCACTGCCGAAGATGTGGTGGCTCGATGAGTTCGAGCACCTCCCGCCGGAGCTCGAGCGTGCAACTGCAGCGCTTACCCCTGTATGGGGGGACTCGAACATGTCACGGGGGATGCAGACATGGCCGGAGCACGGGCTCGTCCGTGCACCGAGACAGACCTGCACAAATGGCCGTTTTGCCTAGCAAAACGGACTGCGTGGTCGATAGACTCGTGGCACCGTCAGTGCGAATAGTGACGTCGCTCGGGCGGGAGGACGAGCGTGCTGCAGGGCGGGTACCAAGGCGGGTGCCTGTGCAACCTCATCAGGGAGGGGGCGCAGAGATGCAGATGCAGGGCGAGAGTATGACCGGCGACGCGGGCGGGGACGACTCGGTGACGGGCGCCACGGTGCTTCCCAGACCCGACTTCCTCCAAGCGCTCCGAGAGTCCAGCGACGAATCCGGGTCAGGGGAGTACTCGATCTTCCTCGAGCTCGACATCCACCACTTGGACTGGATCAACGAGGCGTACGGCGTCGAGGCAGGCGACCGGGCCATCGAGCACGTCGGCAGCATCCTCCTCGCTGTCATCGGCGACGAAGGGCTCGTGGGACGGATCGACGGAGACGAGTTCGGCATATTGCTGTCCACGTTCTCCCGACTCGAGGCGATGGAGCTCGCCGCAGAGGCGATCGAACGGGCGAAAGAGCCGGTCCTCTACGGGGACCAGAAGATTTCCATCGACGTGCGCGTCGGTCTGAGCGTTGTGATGCAGGGCGAGGACCCGGTGTCGGCGACACTTCGTCACGCGCGCCATGCGCTCGATCAGGCCAAGGAGTCGGCGGTCAACCGGCCCGTGTTCTCGTTTTGGGAGAACGACCAGCAACGTCTGCACCGGATGATCCGGCGGGATCTTCCGATCGCAGTGGTTGCTCGCCAATTGCGGCTCGAGTATCAGCCGATTCTCTGGCTGAAGAACCTCACGGTCGCCGGGTTCGAGGCGTTGCTGCGTTGGCAGACCGACGACGGCCAGAACGTGCCGCCGGCATCATTCATCCCGTTCGCAGAGGATTCCGGGCTCGTCGTTCCGATCGGTAAATGGGTGATGGAGGAGGTCACGCGGATCGTTCCGAGCATCACGACCGACGACGGAGGTTTGCCCTTCGTCTCCATGAACCTGTCACCTCGGCAGTTCGATGATCCGGACTTCATCGCCGGAATTGAGGCGCACCTGGCACACACGCACGTGTCTCCCGTTCGGCTCGCGTTCGAGCTCTCCGAGAGGCAGATCCTCGATTTCGACAGGGCGACGAGGACACTCGAGGCGATCCGGAACCTTGGCTGCTCGGTCGGGCTGGACAATTTTGGTACCGGCAAGTCGTGCCTGAACTATCTCCAGTCGATGCCGGCAGACTTCATCAAGATCGATGGCTCGTTCATTCGGGCGATGGACAAGGACCCCAAGGCGGTCCGTCTCGTTCGCACCATGACCTCCCTGGCCCACGACCTCGGTCTCACCACCGTGGCCGAGGGCATCGAGACGCAAGCCCAGTACGAGGAGGCCGTGCTCGCCGGTTGCGGGTTCGGCCAGGGTTTCCTGTTCGGGCGATCGACGCAACGGCCCGATCTCGACATCCACCTCGCGCCGGTGCGGGCGATGGAGGGAACCCTGCCGAAGGGAGCCTGACTCCTCCGACCCGGCGCTCGCATCGCGCCCGAGGTGGCAGCCGCACTCCTTCTCTCAGCAGTTCCATCTCGGTTTGTCCCACCTCGGCCGATTCGGCTGACGTAGCGTTCGTCGAACCACCACGTCGAGCACCTCCACCCGGGTGATCTCGCACGAAGGCCGACGCCGCGACGAAGGAGGTGGTGGGTGCAGCAGGGTCTAGATCTGCGAGAGACGCCGCCCCCGCTGCTCGATACGTTCGATCGGGCGTTGCTGCTCCCCGCGCTGCTGTTCGGACTCATGGCGATCCTCGGGCTCCGCCAGGGAGGTTTCTGGCACTCCGACGCGTTCGTTGCGGCGATTGGCTCCCTTGCTCTGCTGGCGGTGGCGGCGATCACCCATCCCTTCGATCGGCGCGCCTTTTTCGTGGTCGGTGCGCTCGTCGCGCTCGCCCTCTGGTGGGCGGCGCGTGCCGCCATCGCCGGGTCGCTCGATGCTGTCCTTCCCTTCGGGGCGAGCTGCCTGGCCTGTGCGAGTGCCTACGCCGTCGTCCGTCCCCTTCGAGGACCGCCCAGGCAGTTGGCCGGTCTGGGGGTCGCCTGTCTCGGCGCCGCCGGAGGGCTGATCGGGTTCGCCGGCCTGATCTGGCGGTGGTTCCCTCTGGCCATGCCGGCGCAGGGCCTTTGGCGCCTATCGAGCACCCTCACCTACTCCGACGCGGCGGGCCTCGTGTTGGGGATGTGCCTGCTCGTCACGCTCGGTGTCGACCGGTACCCCTGGTTGGTGCGACTGGCCGTGTGCCTCTGCGCCGGAGGCCTGTTGGCGTCGCAGAGTCGCGGCGCGTATGTGGCAGTCGCATGTGGGTTCGTGGTCCTGCCGTGGCGACGCGGCGTGCGCCTTCTCGTCCCGCTCGTCGCAGGTGCCGCGCTCGGCGTCGTGGCCATCGTCACGTCACCGGACGCCGGCGCGGTCCCGTGGCTCGGCGCCACTCTGGTCGCGGCACTAGCCGTCTCTTCGGTTCCGACGGCGCACGTGCGTGCGGCTGCTCTCGACCCGCGGGTGCGGATGGCGGCGGTCTACCTCGTGCTCGTCGGCCTTCTCGTCGCCGTCGTCCTGCTGCACCATGAGATCGCACTGCGCGCGCTCGCTCCGAGCGACGGGGATCGTTCGACGGAATGGTCGGTCGCATGGCAGCAATGGGGGAGTGCGCCGATCGTCGGCGTCGGGCCCGATCACGTTCTGATCTTCCACACGGCGGCCGGCACCTACGCCAAGTTCGTCCACAACGAGTATTTGCAAGTCGCGGCCGATGCCGGCGCGGTCGGCCTCGCGCTCCTCGTGGCCGCCGTGGTCGCGACCGTCAAGGCCGTGCGGCGGATCGACGCGTTGTCGTCCTGTGCGTGCGCCGCTTTCGTGTGCGGCGCAGTCGGCGGTGCCTTCGACTTCGACTGGCACCTTCCGTTCGTGGGCTTCCTCTGCGGGGTGTGCGCTGGGCTGGCGGCGAGGGCGGAACGGGTCGAAACGCTGGAGGTCACAGCACGCGGCCGTATCGAGGAGGGATAGGTGGCACGGAGCTCACTTCGTAAAGAACTGGTCGACCTGCTCGGCGGCCTCGAGGGATGGCGCCTCGAACCGCGGACGACGCCCGGGGCCACGCCGCTGTGGTGCTTCCTCTCGGACGGCAAAGTGGAGTTCTCTGCGACGGCCGACGGTACGGCCATCGTCCTCTACGTGATGGACACCGACGAGGAGATCAGGTTTCCCAGCCGCGAGGCCTTCGTCGCTTGGCTCCAAGAGCACCGTCCCGACTCCGTGCGGCAGGCTCCCCCTACCGTCAAAGAGAAGAAGAGGGTCCGCAAGTTCTTCGAGTGGGACTGACGCCTCCGCTCAGGCGCCGAGGGCGGCGTCCTCGTCCTCCGGCGGCAGCGCTGCGATCACCAGCCGCGCCACGCCGCGCACCGGGCGCCCGGACACCGAGGCGGCCCGCCGCAGCAGGTCGCCCACGTAGCCGACCAGGTTGAGCACGTCGTTGCGGGGGGAGCGCCCGACTAGAGGGACCGGCTCGGTGGCCGGGTCGAGACCGCAGACCTCGATGATCAGCTCCCGGATGTGCAGCAATCGGCCCCGGGCCTCGAGCAGCGACGTCTCACTTGTGCGGAGCCAGACCGAAACCCCCAGCTCAAGGGAGAGATCGCCGGAGAACGGGTCCACGGGGCCCAGCTCGACCAACCCGCTGAGTAGGGCCGATCCGAAGCCCTCCGGCATGCCCGAGATCATGGATTCAGTGTGGCGAATCGCTGTAACAAGGTGGTGGACCAGGTCTGGGCTGGTAATTTGTTGCACGTGCCACGCACGATTTGGAAGGGCGCCCTCAGCTTCGGGCTGGTGAACATCCCCGTCGGCCTGTACCCGGCGACCTCGGACAAGAGCATTCACTTCAACCAGTTCGAGGAGGGGACCTCGGACCGGATCCGCTACAAGAAGGTCAACGAGCGGACCGGCGAGGAGGTGACCAACGACGAGATCGTCCGCGGCTTCGATTTGGGTGGCGGCGAATACGTCATCCTGAGCGAAGAGGAGCTCGAGAGCGCCGAGCCCAAGAAGTCGCGCCAGATCGAGATCTCGGACTTCGTCAGCCAGCCCGACATCGACCCCGTCTACTTCCGCGCGAGCTACTTCCTCGCGCCCGAGGGCGCGGGAGCCGACAAGGCCTACGCGCTGCTGCGCAAGGCCATGGCGGACGCGGACCGCATCGGCATCGCCACGATGGTCATGCGCAACAAGGAGTACCTGGTTGCCATCCGGCCGGAGGACGGCGCCTTGGCCCTGCACACCATGTACTTCTCCGACGAGGTGCGGGTCCCCGGCAAGGAGCTGCCCGAACTGCCCGACGAGGGCGAGGTCAGCGACCGCGAGCTGTCGATGGCACAGCTTCTGATCGAGTCCATGGAGTCGGACTGGGACCCGGACCGCTACCACGACACGCACCGCGAGAAGGTCGAGGCCCTCATCGAGGAGAAGCGCCAGGGCCATGAGATCGTGATCCAGGAGCCGGCCGAACCCGCCGCCAAGGTCGTGGACCTCATGGAGGCGCTCAACGCCAGCATCAAGGCGGCGGCCAAGCCCGGCCCGAAGAGCACCCGCGCCAGTGCGTCCGCCAAGCGAGCACCGGCGGGCCGGGCTGCGCCCGCGAAAAAGAAGGCGACCGCCAAAACGGCCAAGCAGCCCGCCCGGGCGAAGCAGCCGGCCTCCCGCCGCAAGGCGTCCTGACCCCCGCGCCCACCTGGGCGCGCCCCCGATTCGCCCCCGAGAGACGGTCTGTCGCGCCTCCTGCGATCCGCCGTCGGGGCGGTGCAAGGCCTCGATGGATCATTGCGCCCAGCCCGCTTTCAGTGCATGAAAGCCGTGTAAACCGTCCCATGTGACCTGATATCCCGCTCAATCCACCCAGAATGTGGTGAGATCTCCAGTGTCGGGATTGCTCAGATGCCATGGGAGGGGAGTTCCAGATGGCCATTGCGCAACTCAAGGTTCCGGCTGAGCGGCTCACCGCCTGGGCCGGTTATGACGGCCTGGTCCAACTGATCTCCGTCGACGGGCAGCGCACCGTCGGGTGCCCGCACTGGGACCTCGTCGCCGACGTGGACGCGCTGCAACTGCGCGACCTCTATCGCGACATGGCGATCGTTCGCCGCCTCGATGCCGAAGCCATGGCCCTCCAGCGCCAGGGTGAGCTCGGGCTGTGGGCGCCGCTGCTCGGACAGGAAGCCGCCCAGGTCGGCTCGGCCCGCGCCCTACGCCCCGACGACTTTGCCTTCACGAGCTATCGCGAGCACGGCGTCGCCTACTGCCGCGGCGTCGACCCCGTGGACATGCTGCGCATGTGGCGGGGGAGCGGCCTGTCGGGCTGGGACCCCGCCCAGTACAACATCGCCACTCCGGCCATCATCGTCGGCTCCCAAGCGCTGCACGCCACCGGCTACGCGCTCGGACTCACGCTCGAGGATGCGAAGAGCGCGGTCATCACCTACTTCGGCGACGGCGCCACGAGTGAGGGCGACATCTCCGAAGCGCTCGGCTTCGCCGCCAGCTACATGGTCCCGGTCGTGTTCTTCTGCCAGAACAACCAGTGGGCCATCTCCGAGCCCGTCCGCCTCCAGTCCCACGCCTCAATCGCCCAGCGCGGGCAGGGCTACGGCATCCCCGGCGTGCAGGTCGACGGCAACGACGTGCTGGCCGTGCTGGCCGCGACCCGTCTCGCACTCGCCCGGGCCTATGCCGGCCAGGGACCGACGCTCATCGAGGCCGTGACCTACCGGATGGGCCCGCACACCACGTCCGACGACCCCACGCGCTATCGCAGCCGCGCCGAAGAAGAGGAGTGGCGTGCCAAGGACCCGCTCGTCCGACTGCGCGCGCTGCTGCACCGCGAAGGGGTCGCCGACGACGAGTTCGAGCAGGACGTCGCGGTCGCGGCGGGTGACGCGGCGACCGCGCTGCGTTCGGGCGTGCTCGATATGCCCAATCCGGACCCGGCCGCGTTGTTCGAGCACGTCTACGCCGGCCCCCATCCACTGCTCGATGCCGAACGCGACGCCTATCTGCGGTACCTGGCCGAGTACGAGGAGGTGTCGTGATGGCCATCGCCACCACGACCGGCGCGGCCACTGACACGACCACCGCGCCCGTTGAGAGAGCCGATACCGGGCACGTCGCCACCATGACGCTCGGCAAGGCCCTCAACGCGGGCTTGCGCGAAGCGATGACGAACGACCCCAAGATCGTCCTGATGGGCGAGGACATCGGCAAGCTGGGCGGCGTCTTCCGCGTCACCGAAGGGCTCCAGGAGGACTTCGGCAACCGACGGGTGATCGACACGCCGCTGGCGGAGTCGGGCGTCATCGGCACCGCGGTCGGCTTGGCCGTGCGCGGGTACCGACCCGTCTGCGAGATCCAGTTCGACGGCTTCGTCTACCCCGCCTTCGACCAGATCGTCTCGCAAGTCGCGAAGTTCCGGTACCGCAACGAAGGACGCGTCGGGCTGCCTATCACGATCCGGGTCCCCTACGGCGGCGGCATCGGCGCCGTCGAGCACCACTCCGAGTCACCGGAGGCTTACTTCGCCCACACGGCCGGCCTCCGCGTCGTGACCCCTTCCAACGCGGGCGATGGCTACCGGATGATCCAACAGTCCATCGCCTCCGACGATCCCGTCATCTTCTTCGAGCCCAAGCGCCGCTACTGGGAGAAGGGGGACGTGGACACCGACGCGACGCTCGAAGCGACCCCGCTGCACCGGGCCCGCGTCGTGCGCGAGGGCACCGACGTCACGGTCGCCGCCTACGGCCCCATGGTGGCCACCTCGCTGGAAGCCGCCGGAATCGGCGCGGAGGAGGGAACCTCGGTCGAAGTCGTCGACCTGCGCTCGCTGTCGCCGATCGACTTCGAAACCATCGAGGCGTCGGTGCGCAAGACCGGACGACTCGTCGTCGTCCACGAAGCGCCGGTCTTCTGCGGCCTCGGCGCCGAGATCGCGGCCCGAGTGAGCGAGAGCTGCTTCTACTCCCTCGAGTCGCCGGTACGCCGCGTCGGGGGGTTCGCCACCCCTTATCCAGCGGCCAAGCTTGAGCGCCACTTCTTGCCCGACGCCGATCGCATCCTCCACGAGGTCGACCGGTGCCTCGAGCCATGACCGACGTCCGCCGCTTTCTGCTGCCCGACCTGGGCGAGGGCCTGACGGAGGCCGAGGTCGTCGCCTGGCACGTCGCACCCGGCGACAGCGTCGAGCTCAACCAGGTCCTCGTCGAGGTGGAGACAGAGAAGGCGGTCGTCGAACTCCCGAGCCCCTTCGCGGGCATCGTGGTCGAGCTGTCGGCCTCCGCCGGCGACACCGTCGAGGTCGGCGCACCGCTCATCGCCATCGGGACCGCCGATGCCGCCGTCTCCCGTGACGCCGAATCGCCTCCGGCTACCGAGAAGGTCTCGGTGCTCGTCGGCTACGGGCCCTCCGAACCGGCGCCGAGCCGCCGACGCCGCCGCGGCGCGGGGCGCACCCGCCATGATCGTCCCGAGCATCCTCCGACCACCCCGTCGCCGGCGCTGCCGAGCGCGCCCGGTACGCCCACGCCCACCGGCTCGCGTCCGCTCGCTGCGCCCCCAGTCCGTTTCATGGCGCGCCAAGAGGGCGTCGACCTGGCCGACGTCACGGGCCACGGTCCCGGTGGGATCGTCACCCGCGAGGATCTGGCGGCCCATCTGGCCTCGAGCGCCTCGCCGATGCCGACGGGACGCGAGACGCGTACGCCGGTCAAGGGCGTGCAGAAACACATGGCCGACGCCATGGTCCGCAGCGCGACCACCGCACCGCAGGCGTGCGTCTTCCTCACCCTCGACCTCACACCGACATCGGCCTTGCTCGAGCGCTTGCGGGAGAACGCCCGCTTCGATGGTGTGAGGCTGACCATGCTCACCGTCACGGCGCGAGCGGTCGTGCTCGCCCTCCGCGACCACCCGGCGCTCAACTCGTCGTGGGACGAAGCCACCAACGAGATCGTCACGAAGCACTACGTCAACCTCGGCATCGCGGTGGCCGGTCCTCGTGGCCTCGTCGTGCCGAACATCAAGGACGCCGACGAGCTCGCGTTCCGGGACCTGGCGACGGCGCTCGAAGCGTTGACCGAGCAGGCCCGGGCAGCGCGTACGACACCGGCGGAACTGAGCGGAGGGACCATCACGATCACCAACGTCGGCGTGTTCGGCGTCGACACGGGCGTCCCTCTGTTGAATCCCGGCGAGGCGGCCATCCTGGCCCTCGGCGCGGTGCAACGCCGGCCCTGGGAGCACGACGGCGAAGTCGCGTTGCGCGACGTGGTGACCCTCAGCCTCGCCTTCGATCACCGGCTCGTCGACGGGGAGGGCGCGTCGCGCTTCTTGCGGGCGGTGGGCGAGATCCTCGCGGATCCCACGAACCTCATCGCTTTGAGTTGACCGAGGGCCGCCTACGGCCGACCCCCGACTGGGTTCATCGGGTTCGGGTTTCGGCGAGCAACTCCTGCAGGCCCCGCCGCAGCATGCGCAGCTGGCGCTCGAGGTCCTGCAGCTCTCGCACCAGACGCATCGCCGCTTCCCGATCGAGCGCGGGAGCGCCAGGACGCAGCATGGCGAGGGAGCGCCGCAGCGTTTCCAACTCGTGGCGCCTCTCCATGAGGGTACGAACATACGTTCGTAATGATCGGCTGGCAAGGGCCGTCGCAGAGGGCCTGCTGAGGACCCATTTCGGCAGGGGCCGTTGTCGTTTCGCCGCTGCGGCGCGAGGGTATACGCACGTGTTCGCGTCCAATGCGGACGCGACGAGGAGGGTGCAATGCGGACCGTCCGAGACGTCATGAGTGGGCATATCGAGGTCCTTCGGACCACAGAGACAGCCGCTGATGCCGCCAGCTACCTCGCCTCACACGTCGATGACTCGGTGCCGCTGTGCCTCTCCGACGGCAGCCTGGCTGGCAGCACCGTGAGCAACCGTGACATCGTCAGCAAGGTGGTAGCCAAGGGGCTCGACCCTCGCGAGGTCCGCCTCGGGGATATGGCCGAATCCGGCGACGTGCTGGCGCTCGAGGCCAGCGCCACCGTGGAGGATGCGGTCGCCTACATGTCCCTGCATCACCGCTCGCGGCTGCCGGTGACCGACGGCAACCGGGTCATTGGCCTCGTCACGCAACGCGACGCGGCGCGGTCGGTTGCCTTCCGGCCGCCCTGGGTCGACTCCTGACCCCTCGCGCATAGCTGACGGCGGTCGAGCCCTCCCACGATCCTGCGATGTTGCAGACTGGTAACGGTCCAAAGGCATTCGTCCGACGGTTGGCGCAAGATCCGTGAGTCGCGCACCAAGGTGTGGTTTCCTGGCAAAGAGTTCCAAGTGTGCCCGGGGGGCGCCGGACGGCGAGGGTTACGCCGTGCGGCCCGGGACGGTTGGGAGGGGATTGGCGTAGGCGGCCTTCCACCTCGACGGCAGTGATGTCGTCGATGCCGTCCGCGACCGCTTTCTTCTCCCGCGTCTCGCTCTTGGCTCCACCGGAGCTCGAGTTCCGGCCGGCGGGGGCTATTGCACCCCCGCCGGCCGTCAGTTCGCCCCTAGTGCCGCCTCCCTACGGCGAGGCGCTGCGAGGTCGACAGATAGCCTCGGCCGCCATGTGGCCACCACCCGGCGGAGGTACCTGGGTCCTCGACCTCGATGGCGTGGTCTGGCTGTCCGGACGCCCCATCCCCGGTGTCGACGAGGCGGTCGCTCGCTTGCGGGGCGCCGGCGTCCGCGTGGTGTTCGCGACGAACAATTCATCGCCGACGCGGGCCGAGTTGCGCCGCCGGCTGGAGCACAGCGGCATCGGCGTGGCCGACGGAGACCTCTTGCGGTCGGCTGACGTCGCCGCCGGGCTTCTGCAGCCCGGGACGACGGCGTTGGTCTTGGGCGACGACGGCATCATCGAGGCGCTGGCCGACCGGGGCGTCGCAGTGGTGCCGGAGGGCCCGGCCGACGCCGTGGTGGTCGGCTGGACCCGCGGCTTCACGTTCGAGTCGGTGGACCGGGCGTCCCGGGCGGTGCGCGACGGGGCCCGGCTAGTCGGTACGAACGAGGATGCGACGTTTCCGACGCCCGATGGTCTGATCCCGGGCGCGGGCGCACTCCTCGCCGCGGTGGCGACCGCGGCCGAGACGGTCCCGGAGGTGGCGGGAAAACCCCACCGAGCGACAGCCGACGCGCTGGCGGCAATGGTGCCCGAAGGAGATCTGCGGGCCATGGTGGGGGACCGGCCGGCCACAGACGGCGCTCTGGCCGCCCAGCTCGGCATCCCCTTCGCCCTCGTCTTTTCGGGCGTGACCAGGGAGGGTGATCCGCCGGCCCCAGGTGCGGCGGTACAGGCGGAGCCCGCGGTTACGGCCAGGGACCTCCTCGCGCTGGTGAAAGCCACCGTGACGGGCCCGTGAAAAGTGCTTGCTCCGAGCTAGCACTTCAGATACTCTTGGCTAATGGCAAACAATGAGCGGATACGCAAGTACCTCGATGCGGGCTCGGTGTTCGGCCAGGTGACCCGTGGCCGGGCCGAGGAGATCGTGCGAGAGTTGGTGAACGCGGGAGACATCCAGCGCAGCCAGGCACAGGAGTGGGTGGACACTTTGGTGGAGCGAAGCCGGAAGACCAGTGAGCAGATCATCGAGATGGTGCGTCACGAGGTGTCGGCGCAGCTGAGCCGGGTGGACAGCAAGGCGATCGAGAACCTGTCCAAGCAGGTCGCAGACGTCCTCAAGAAGTCTGCCGACGCCGGGCGCCGAGCGACCCACGACGCCACGCAGCGGGCCGAGAAGACGGCGACAGCGGCCCGGAAGCAAGCCGGCAAGACGGCGTCGGCTGCCCGCACGCAGGCCGAGAAGACGGCCTCGGCCGCCCGCAAGCAGGCCTCCCAGACGGCGGGCCGGGCCCGGGCCGCGGCCGAGAAGGCGGTGCCCACCCGCAAGGCAGCCAAGAAGCCGAAGGCGGCGAAGAAGGCCACTACCTCCAAGACGTCGCCGGGCGCGAAGACCAGCGCCCCAGCGAAGAAGGCCTCGACGTCCACGACCGCGAAGAAGTCGGCCGCCAAGAAGGCACACTGACCAGCGGGGGCGGACGCCGCCGGCTCGACACAGAGCTGGTGCGACGGGATCTCGCCCCCTCTCGCAACGAAGCCCGTGCCCTCGTCGAGGCCGGGTCGGTCTTGGTTTCGGGCGCGCCGGCCGACAAGCCGGCGCGCCTCGTCGCGCCGGGTGAGCCCATCGTTGTCCTCGGGCCTCCGTCCCCGTACGTATCGCGCGGTGGGCAGAAGCTCGAGGCGGCGCTCGATCGCTTCGGAGTGTCCATTGCGGGCCGCCGGGCGTTGGACGCCGGGGCGTCGACGGGCGGTTTCACCGACTGCCTCCTGCAGCGGGGCGCTGCGCTGGTGTACGCGGTCGACGTCGGGCACGGCCAGCTCGACCCGTCGCTGCGGGCGGACCCTCGAGTGTGCGTGCTGGAGCGGGTCAACGTGCGCGACTTGGACGTTGCGACGTTGCAGCGCGCGGATCCGGAATTCTCGCCGGTCGCCGTGGTGGTGGCCGACTTGTCGTTTATCTCGCTTCGGACCGTCGCGCCCGCATTGTGCGGCGAGGTAGCGGCGCCCGGAGCGGACCTGGTGGTCCTGGTCAAGCCACAGTTCGAGGCGGGGCGGGCTGTGGTGTCTCGGGGGAAGGGTGTGGTCCGGGACCCGGCGGTCTGGGAGGGGGCAATAGAGGGCGTTGCGTCCGCGCTGGTCTCCGCCGGAACCGGCATCATGGGGGCGATGGTGTCCCCTCTGACCGGCGCGTCCGGCAACGTCGAGTTCCTATTGCACGCCCGGAAGGACGGTCCTGGCATCGACGCCGTCGCGGAGACGGGCGAAGTCGCGACCATGATCGCCGGAGCCGTGTCCGAGGCAGCAGGCCGTCTGTCCGTCGCCGACCCGGCCGGCTGAGCGTCTCGAAACGCATGGCCACCGTCTCGTTCTTGGTGCATCCAGAGCGCGCCGACGCGCTCGCACTGGCGAGCGACACCGCCGAATGGTTGACGAAACGTGGGGACGTGGCGCGGATATTGCAGTTCAGCGGGCCCGATCGAGTGGCGGAGGCCGGGGTCGACGTGGACCTCGGCGCGGTGGATCTCGCCGGGACGGACGTCGCGGTCAGCCTCGGTGGCGACGGGACGTTCTTGCGCGTCGTGCGACTCGCCGCACAGGCCGATATCCCAGTGCTCGGTGTGAATTTCGGGCGACTCGGCTACCTGCCCGACCTCGGGCCGGACCAGGTTCGTGGCGCGCTGCGCAAGGTCTTAGAGGGCAAGGCGGCGATTGAGGAGCGGTGCGCGCTCGAGGTGAGCATTTCGGACCGTTCGACTCCCGATGACGTCTCGACCTTGCTGGCACTCAACGAGGTGGTGATCGAGAAGATCGACTTCGGCCACACGGTGCGCCTGGCCACGACCATCGACGGCGAGCAGGCATTGACGTACTCGGCCGACGGTTTGATCATCGCGACACCCACGGGCTCCACTGCCTACAACTTGTCGGCAGGAGGGCCGATCCTCGCGCCCACGCTGCGCGCCATGGTGGTGACACCGGTCGCGCCGCATTTTTCTCTCGACCGGAGTCTCGTCCTGACCGAGGACCAGTGCGTGGCGGTCGAAGTGGCGCCGGATCGCAACGGTGTGTTGGTCATCGACGGCCAGGAGATCGGCCGGCTGCAGCCGGGAGCAGTCATCACATGCCGTGTGACGAAGCACCCGGTGCGCGTAGTGCGCAACGAGCCGCACACGTTCGGCACGATCTTGCGGTTCCGGCTGCTGGCCGACCGGGAGCCGTGAGGACTTGGCGCGGGTTGGCCAGTTCGTGCTGACCGATCTGCGTGTACGCGACCTCGGAGTGATCGAGGACCTGGCACTCACGTTCGGGCCGGGCATGACCGCCCTGACCGGCGAGACGGGGGCAGGCAAGACATTGGTGGTCGAGGCCTTGCAGTTGCTGTTGGGCGGTCGGGCCAATCCGGGCATGGTGCGGGCCGGCGCAACAGAGGCGTTGGTGGAGGCACGTTTCGTCCTTGGTGTCGATGGCGAAGAGCGCGAGGTCGTCTTGGCTCGGTCGGTGCCGGCCGAAGGACGTGCGAAGGCGTGGGTCGACGGCCGCATGGCGCCGGTGGCGGCGCTCGGCGAGGCGGCGGCGGAGCTCGCCGAGATCCATGGCCAGCACGAGCACCGGGCCCTGGTGACTTCGACGGCGCAACGCAATGTGCTCGACGCCTTCGCCGGCACGGACCTGTCGGTCGTGCGCGCGCTGCATTCGGAGCTGCGGGCGGTCGACGGTTCGTTGGCCGCGCTCGGCGGTGACGAACAGCAACGCGCCCGTGAGGCGGACGTCCTGCGGTACCAGGTGCAGGAGATCCGGGTGGCGCATCTGGAGGACCCCGACGAGGAAACCGGCCTGCGCAGCGAGGAGGACCGGTTGGCGGACGCTGGCGCGTATCGGGAGGCGGCGCTCGGCGCGGCCGAACTGCTCGACCCCGCGGGCGGCGAGGGGGGCGCTGTTGGACCGCTCGGTGAGGCAGTGGTCGCCTTGAGCGGCCGGGACGCGTTCGATGAGCACCGCGCCCGGGTTGCGGCCGCAGCCGTCGAGCTCTCCGACGTGGCGCGCGCGCTGCGCGACGAGGCCGAAGGGTGGGAGGACGACCCGGGCCGACTGGCCGAGGTGCAGGAGCGCCGCCGCCTGCTCGCCGAGCTGCGGCGCAAGTACGGCGAGGACCTGGTTGCGGTCATGGCGTACGCGACCGAGGCGGCGGCGCGACTCGCCGTCCTCGAGGATGCAGAGGGCGAAGCGGCGCGGTTGACGGCCCGACACCAGCAGCTGTCCAAAGAGCTCGGGGAGGCGGAGGCCGCCGTACGCGCGGTGCGGGCTTCGGCGGCCGGTGAATTTGGGCACCGGGTTGAAGAGCACCTGGCCGACCTGGCCATGGCCGGGGCACGGCTCGAGGTGCGGCTGTCGCCGGAGGGTGCGGGGGAGCCCGTGGAGTTGTGGTTGGGCGCGAACGTCGGCGAGGCCATACATCCGCTGGCCCGCGCGGCGTCCGGTGGTGAACTCGCCCGGGCGATGCTGGCCATCCGTTTGGTGGGGTTGGGCGGTCCGCAAACCATGGTGTTCGACGAGGTAGACGCCGGCGTGGGCGGAGCAGCCGCACTTGCGTTGGGCGAGGCGCTGCACGCGGTGGCGGCGGAACGCCAGGTTTTGGTCGTCACGCACCTGGCCCAGGTCGCGTCGCGGGCGGATGCGCAGATCAGCGTGGTCAAGCAGGAGTCCCGGGGCCGGACGGTGACGGTGGCATCCAGCGTGGCTGGGGAGGAGCGCGTCACCGAGCTGTCACGGATGCTGTCGGGACATCCCGGGAGCGACGCCGCCCGGGCCCATGCCCGCGAGCTGCTGGGAGTGGGGGGCCGCGGGTCGGCCGCTTAGCCGAGGCTTGGTTCGGCGGGATGTGAGGCGGTCCGCCGCAGGGGCCTGGCTGCATGCAGCGCAGGCCCTTGGCGTTGCGTGTGTGGTTGTATGCCGGCTCGGGTTGTAGAGATCGCCCCGATCAGCGCGGCGATCTGCGATCAATGTGGTCCGGGGTCCGCGCCGGATGTCACGCCGATCGATTATCGTGGTCGAGTGCACCGATCATGCGAGGCGATGCTCGGCGTCCCGAAGGCGGCGTGAGCAAGTTCATCTTCGTCACCGGCGGAGTCTCGAGCTCCCTCGGCAAGGGCCTCACCGCCTCCTCACTCGGCCGGCTCCTCAAGTGCCGTGGCCTGCGGGTCACGATGTGCAAGCTGGACCCCTACATCAACGTCGACCCCGGGACGATGAACCCCGGCGAGCACGGCGAGGTGTTCGTGACCGAGGACGGCGGCGAGACCGACCTCGACCTCGGCCACTACGAGCGCTTCATCGACGAGAACCTCTCCAAGCGGTCCAACACGACGACGGGCGGCATCTACCGCTCTGTGATCGAGAAGGAGCGCCGGGGCGATTACCTCGGCCGCACGGTGCAGGTCATCCCGCACGTGACCGACGAGATCAAGGACCGCATCAGCCGCCTCGCCGACGAGGACGTCGACATCGTCATCGTCGAGATCGGCGGCACCGTGGGCGACATCGAGATCGTGCCCTTCATTGAGGCCATCCGGCAGTTCCGCCGGGACATCGGTCGCGACAACGTGTGCTACGTCCACCTGACGCTGGTGCCCTACCTCGTGTCGGGGGAGCAGAAGACCAAGCCCACGCAGCACTCGGTGACGGAGCTGCGCAGCCGCGGTATCCAACCCGACGTGATCGTGTGCCGCAGCGACAAGCCGATCTCCGAGAGCCTAAAGCGCAAGATCTCGCTGCAGTGCGACGTGCCGATCGATGCCGTGATCTCCGCCGTCGACGCGCCGAGCATCTACGAGATCCCCCTTGTCCTGCACGAACAGGGCCTCGACGCCTACGTGTGCCGCACGCTCGGTCTCGACGACACCAGCCACCGGATCGACATCTCCGAGTGGGAGTCCCTCGTCGCGCGCGTCGAGTCCCTGGGGCGCCGCGTCAAGGTCGGGATCGTCGGCAAGTACGTCAACATGCCTGACGCCTACATGTCGGTCGTCGAGGCGCTGCGCCATGCCGGCTTCCACCACGGGGCGGAGGTGGAGCTGGACTGGATCGACGCCGAGCTCGTGCCGGGACTGCTCGGCACCGACCGGCTGCGGGGACTCGATGCGATCGTGATCCCCGGCGGCTTCGGCGAGCGCGGGATCGAGGGCATGGTCGCCGCGGCCGGCTACAGCCGCGACAACCAGATCCCCTGCCTCGGCCTCTGCCTCGGCCTGCACGTCATGGTCATCTCGGTGGCGCGCGACCGCGCCGGGCTCGAGCGCGCCAACTCGCGGGAGTTCGACAGCTTGTCGCCGCACATGGTGATCGACCTCATGCCCGACCAGGCGGAGGTGACGGAGAAGGGCGGGACCATGCGGCTCGGCTCCTACCAGGCGGCGTTGCTGGCGGGCTCCAAGGTCGCCGACGCCTACGGCACGCTGGGCGTGACCGAGCGGCACCGGCACCGCTTCGAGTTCAACAACCGCTACAAGACCCGGCTCGAAGACGTGGGTCTCGTCTGCTCGGGGATCTCGCCCGACGGGCGCCTGGTGGAGTTCGTCGAGCTGGAGGACCACCCGTACTGGGTGGCGACGCAGGCCCACCCCGAGTTCAAGAGCCGGCCCGATCGCCCCCACCCGCTGTTCCGTGAGCTGGTGGCCGCCGCACTCGAGCGAGCGGACGGTCGCTCGCCACACCTGCTCGACCTCGACGCCGTCACCTAGCCCGTCGTGCCGGGCTTCCGCCGCGTCTCGGAGGAGGAGCTCCTCCGGGCCTGGCTGTTCCGGGTGGACCGTCTCCATCTCGTCGACCCCGAGGGCGAGCCGTTCGACCGCGTCGTGATCCGCCATCCCGGCGCGGTGACGGTCGTGCCGGTGCACGACGACGGGACCGTGACCCTGGTGCGCCAGTACCGGGCGGCCGTGGACGCCATGGTGCTCGAGATTCCCGCCGGGACCCGCGACAAGGGGGACGAGACGCTGGAGGCCACGGCCCGGCGCGAGCTCGCCGAGGAGGCCGGCCTCCAGGCGGACTGCTGGGAGTTGTTGATCGGCACCTGGAACACGCCGGGCGTGAGCGACCAGGAGACGTCCATCTTCCTCGCCACCGGCCTCTCGGCCTGCGAGAGCCGGCCCGACGGGGTGGAAGAGGGGTACATGACCGTCGAGAGGGTCGGCCTGTCCGACCTGGCGGGCCTGGTGGCCGACGGGACGGTGAAGGACGAGACGACGGTGCTCGGGCTCTACCTGGCGCGCGAGCGCCTCGCCGCGACCGGCCGGCTGCCGTGACCGCCGAGTTGCCCCGGGCCGCCGAGGAGTACCTCTCCTGGCTCGAGGTCGAGCGGGGGCGGTCGCCCCGGACGCTGACGGCCTACCGCCGCGACCTGGCGTCGTACCAGGAGGAGCTGGGGGACCGTGCCGGCAGCTCCATCGACGCCGCCTCGTCGAGCGACGTCGCGGCGCACCTGGCTGCGCTGCGCCGGACGCACGGCGCCGCCTCCGTGGCCCGCGCGCTCTCGAGCATGCGCGGCTTCCACCGCTTCCTCGTCGAGGAGGGGTGGCGCGCCGACGACCCCACGCTCGACCTGCCGTCGATCTCGGTGACCGACCTCCTCCCGAAGGCGCTCAGCGAGGAGGAGACGGAGCGGCTGCTCGGCTCGGTCGTGGGGACGGGGCCCGTCGTCCTGCGGGACCGCGCCCTGCTCGAGGTGCTCTACGGGACCGGGGCCCGCGT
>DASXBZ010000002.1:0-5207 GCA_036491435.1 Acidimicrobiales bacterium | reverse complement strand
AGCGAGAAGGCCCGGGAGCCGGCGCGGTCGCGCCGGGCCTGGAGCAGCGGGTCGTCGGGACGCGGGAACGGCAGGCGGTCGATCGTCACGAGGGAGAGGGCGCGTCCGGGGATGTCGACGCCCTGCCAGAACCCGAGCGTGGCGAACAGGCACGACGTCTCGTCCGACGCGAACTCCTCGAGCAGGCGGTTCTTGGGCTGGTCGCCCTGCAGCAGCAGCGCGTAGGGGAGCTCGGCGGCCAGCGCCTCCGCCGCCGCCTCGGTGGCGCGCCGGCTGGTGAACAGCGCCAGCGTGCGCCCGCCCGCCGCCTCGATCAGCAGGCCGAGCTCCTCGAACAACGCCTCCTCCGCGCCCTCGGCGCGCCGGTCCGGGAGGTGCCGCGCCACGTAGAGCAGCGAGTGCGCGCGGTAGTCGAACGGGCTCCCGACGTTCAGCTCCTCGGTCGGGAAGTCGTCGAGGCCGACGCGTTCGACGACGCGCGGCGGGATGGTCGCGCTGGTCAGGACGGCGGTGATGGCGCCCCAGAGCATCCCCGACAGCGCGGGCCCGACGTCGATGGGGGAGAGCCGGAGGCGGGCGTTGCGCCGGGTGCCGTCGACCCACGCCACCTCGCTGTCGGTGCGGCCGACCAGCCGGTGCAGGTCCTCGGCCAGGTGGGCCGCCGCCTGCAGCGTACGGGTCTTGCGGCTCGCCTTGTCCGGGTCGTCGGCGTCACCCGAGACGAAGCTGCGCTGCGCACCGCTCCGTCGCAGCGCGTCGATCACCCGGCGGCTGACGTCGGCGGTCCGCGCCAAAAGGTCGGAGAGGTCTTCGTCGGCGTCGGCGTCTGCGCCGGCGCCTCGGCGCCCGTCTTCCAGCACGCGGTCCCCGACGCGGTCCGACAGCAACGTCCCGAGCAGGTCCCCCGCGGCCGCCAAGGAGTCGAGCAGGTCGGCGTCCCGCTCCTCGACGAGCGGGCGGGCCGCCGTCACCAGCGTGCGGAAGCGCCCCGGGGTGAGCTCCACGCCGAGGCTCGACGTCATGACCTCCTCGAGCTGGTGTGCCTCGTCGAAGACGACGACCTCGTGCTCGGGCAGCACGACGCCGCCGCTGGCGAGATGGGCGCCGTAGAGGTGGGTGTTGACGACGACGATGTCGGCCGCCGCCGCCCGGTCGCGGGCCGCCTCGGCGAAGCAACTCCCGCCCGAGGGGCAGTTGAACGCGCCCGGGCACTCCCGCGGCCCCACGCTCACCATGTTCCAGGCGCGGTCCGAAGGCTCGAAACTGAGGTCGGCCCGGTCCCCGGTGCGCGAGGTCTGCGACCACGCCACCAACTCCCGCACCTGTTCCACCACCCCCTCCGGCGGTGCCGCCTCCCGCTCGGCCAGCTCCACCGGCCGGGCCGTCGCCCCGGCTTCGGGCGCCTCCCAGTCCGGCTCGTCCGCCCGCCCGCCACCCTGGTCGCCGAGCTCGGCCTGGATCCCGCCCGACCCCACCTCGGCCACCCGTTGGCGGCAGATGTAGTTGCTCCGGCCCTTCAGGACGGCGTAGTCGAGCGGCGCGGGCAGGCCCAGCCCCGACTCCACGAGAGGCAGGTCCTTGTCCCGGAGCTGGTCCTGCAGTGCCTTCGTGGCGGTGGCGACGACCACCTTCTGGCCGCTGAGCGCGGCCGGCACCAGGTAGGCCAGGGACTTCCCGGTCCCGGTCCCGGCCTGCACGACCAGGTGGGTGCCGGTGGCGAGCGCCTCGGCCACAGCGCGGCACATCTCCTGTTGCTCGGGGCGGTGCTCGCCCCCGGCCATCTGCGCCGTGATCTTGTCGAGCCCCTCGACGCCCTCGTCACCGGCCTGCCGGGGGTCGATGCCACGCCCCCCGCCCACGGCCGGCGCGAAGTCGTCGTCGTCGACCTCGAACTCGGCCACCCCCGCGCCGTCGTCTCCGGGCTCGTCGTCCCAGTCCTCTGCCACCCACCGATCATGCCCGCCGGCGGGGACACGCCCGGGCCGACCTGACTAGGTGCTGCTGACCTCCACCACGACCTGCGCCGAGAGCTCGTTGAAGGCCTTCTCGCCGAAGTTGATCCACATGTCACGTGGCGGGGGCGGCATGTGCTCCAACATCGAGTCGCGCTGCGCCTGCGTCATGCGTTGGCGGATGAGCCCGAGGATCAGCCAGACCTTGTCGCCTCGATACCTGGCCAGCGCGTGCCCGGGCAGCTGGCCCCACTCCTCGGCGAGGATGTTCTCCGCGCAGAGCGGCAACGCCCGCGCCTCCTCCGCGTCGAGATGCTGCACCAGCTGCGCCCGCAACGCCTCGAGGCTCTCCGCCACCGCCGTCTGCGCCGCCGCCGTGTCGCCCTCGGCGCCGGGCCACCCGGCCAGCGACCGCCGGGCGTCCTCCAGCAGGACCAACGCCTGCTTGTGCTCGTCCTCGAACTTGTCGAGCAACGAAGCATCGTCGGGGCACCGCTCGCGCAGGCGGGGGAAGATGATCTCTTCTTCGCCGTCGTGGTGCGCCTCCAAGAAATACAAGATGTTGTCGTAGTAGTTCGCGATCTGGTCCACCCTTGCCGCATCGCCCGGGGCGATGTCGCCGACCAGCCGTGGCGCCGCACCGAGGGTGTCGCGGAACACGCCGTGCACGGCGTACATGTCGGTCACATCGGGACGCGGTGTACCTGCCTGATCTGCCATGGAAGCCTCCTCCTTGCTTCTTCGCCAACCCCTGGGAGCAACTCCCCGCGGGGGAGGCACAGTTGACCACGCCCCCCGGAGCTCGCGCCGTCGCCACGGCCGCCCACCGGTGCCGCGGTAGGTTCACCGGGTGACCTCCACCGTCCGGGAGCAGGGGGGCGCCGAGGGGCACGGCCACAACCCTGACAATCACGGCAGCCACGACAGCGACGATCTCGGCGCTGAGCAACCCGCCCCGGTGCCGCCCGAGCTCGACCTGGCGCGGGTCCCCACCCACGTCGCCTGCGTCATGGACGGCAACGGCCGCTGGGCCAGCCTGCGGGGCCTGCCCCGCACCGAGGGTCACGCCGCCGGGGAGACCGCCCTCCTCGATGTGGTCAACGGGGCCCTCGAGATCGGCATCAAGTGGATCACCCTCTACGCGTTCTCGACCGAGAACTGGCGGCGCCCACCCGACGAGGTGCGCTACCTCATGAACTTCAACCAGTCGCTGCTCATGCGACGGGCCGAGGAGCTCAACGAGAAGGGCGTGCAGATCCGCTTCGCCGGCCGCCGCGACTGGCGCGTCCCCCGGCGCGTGCTCAAGCGCATGGACGAGTCGGTCGAGCTCACGAAGCGCAACAAGCGCATGGTGATGACGATGGCGTTCAACTACGGCGGTCGTGCCGAGATCGTCGACGCGGTGCGCGCGTTGGTCGCCGAAGGCGTCGCCGCCAGCAAGATCGACGAGAAGGCCATCCGCCGCCACCTGTACTTCCCCGACATGCCCGACCCCGACCTCGTCATCCGGACCTCGGGCGAGACCCGCATCTCGAACTTCCTGCTGTGGGAGATCGCCTACAGCGAGCTCGTCTTCCCCGAGACCCTCTGGCCCGACATGCGCCGCGGCCACCTCTACGAAGCGGTGGTGGACTACCAGCGCCGCGTCCGGCGTTTCGGCGCCGTCTCCTGACGGAACGGCCGGGCCCTCCCGCCCGGGCCCGCCCCGGCGGCCCTCATTCTCCGCCCCGGCTCCTGCCCGGACCCCGCTCGGCCAGTTGGCGGAACTCCTCGGGAACCCGTTCGTCGGCCGAGAGTGCGACCGCGGCGTACCCGACGGCGGTCCGGCCGAACTTGTCCCGGATGGCGTCCACGGATCGATCGACGCCCCATCTCCCGGCCTCGACGACGGATCGAGGCCGGCGCGCCGCCTGGCGCGGCCACGCGGGTGCGTCGACGGGCAGTTCGAGCTGCAACGAATGCTCTGGGTGCAGGTTGGACACCGACATGGCGAGCAGCGAGATCTCCCGTTCCCGCCCGTTCTCGCGGATGGCGGCGTGGGCGAGCGATTCCGCAACCTCCGTCAACGTCAGCGTGGTCGAGATCGCAGCGGGCAGAGTCACAGAGCGGGTCACGGAGCGCAGATGCGCGAAACGAACGCGCACAGTCACCGTCCGACCGGCGAGGGTCGCCTTGCGGAGGCGGCCGGCGACTCTGTCGGCCAGGTAGCCGAGCGTGTCCCGCACCAGCTGCGGCGTCGGCTCCCGTCGACCGAGGGCCGCCTGCGCACCCATGGACTTCGGCCCGGCCACTTCCTCCACCGCCCGTTCGTCGTCATTGGCCGACAGGGCGGCCAGCTTCGTCCCGGCTGCCTGGCCCAACAGGTCGGCCAAGATCGGGCTGCCGGTCTGGGCCAGCTGCCCGATCGTGTAGATCCCGACCTCGTGGAGGCGGCGTTCCGTCGCTGCTCCGACGCCCCAGATCAGGCCGACCGGAAGCGGATCGAGAAACTCGATCTCGGCACCCGGCGCCACGGCGACGAGGCCGTCTGGCTTCGCCACCTGTGATGCCACCTTGGCGAGATGCTTCGTGGTGGCCACGCCGATCGACAGGGGGAGGCCGATCTCGTCGCGCACGCGCCGGCGGATCGCCGCCGCGATCTCGGTTGGGGCTCCGAACAGGTGGATGGTCCCGGCGACGTCGAGAAACGCCTCGTCGATCGACACCCGCTCGACCCAGGGCGTGAAGTCGTGAAAGACGGAGACGACGTCGTCGCCGAACTGCTGGTAGCGCTCGAAGTGACCGCCGACGAAGACGAGGTCACCGCAGAGCTGGCGGGCGCGCCACCCGGGCATCCCGCCGCGGACGCCGTAACTCCTGGCTTCGTACGATGCCGCCAGCACCACGCTGCCGCCGACGGCGATGGGGCGGTCCCGGAGCGTTGGCTCCAGGAGCTGCTCGACCGACGCGTAGAAGGCATCGAGGTCGGCATGCAGGATCGTCGCCCGCCCGGCTGGCGGAAGTTCCACGTATGGCAAGGTAGTCGAACATATGTTCGCTTTTCCAGGGGCAACCCCGACCCGGCCCGTCGCCTTGGGCTGCGAGAATGAGGGCGATGTCCGTGACCCGGATCGCGACGTATTTCGGGGCCTTCCTGCTGGCCGCGTTCTTCGTCATCGTCCTCGCGTACGGCGGGTACGGCCCGGGGCCGGGCATCGTCGTTGCCGTCGCCCTCGTCCTGCTCATCGCGGGCGGCAGCAGGCTCTACGGACGGCG
>DASXBZ010000001.1:0-43704 GCA_036491435.1 Acidimicrobiales bacterium | reverse complement strand
ACGTACTTCATCTTGATGATCTCGGACTGGGCGGAGCAGGGCCAGAACTTCATGATGGCGCTCGCCTCGGTCGTGGTCCTCGGGGCGCACGCGTGGAACACGTGGTCGATCGACCACTGGCTGCACATCTGGTCGTGATGGTCGTGACGGTCGTGATGGGAGGAGCTCGAATCGATGGGTGAGAAGAAGCTGTCCTACGACGCGGTGAAGGTGGGCGACGAGGCTCCAGTCATCACGCACACGCTGACGCGCACGGACCTGGTGAAGTACGCCGGCGCCTCCGGGGATTTCAACCCCATGCACCACGACGAGGTGGCGGCGCAGGCGGCGGGCCAGCCGAGCGTCTTCGGCCACGGCATGTTCTCCATGGGCATGCTGGGCACCGCGTTGACCGACTACGTCGGCGTCGGCAACGTCGTGCGTTACCAGGTGCGCTTCGCCCGCCAGACCTGGCCGGACGAGGTGTTGTCGTCGAAGATCGTCGTCACGGGCAAGCGCGAGGAGGACGGCAAGAAGCTCGTCGACCTCGCGGTGACCCTGTCCAACGCGGACGGCGAGGACAAAGTGGTCGGCGAGGCGACCGCCGCCGTCCCCTCCTGAAAAATGTCGGCCGAACTGCTGGCCAAGTGCTTCGCCTCGACCCGGGGTGTGCTGGCGAACGTCACGCCCGAGCAGCTCGAGGGCGCCCGGACGCCGTGCGCGTCGTGGAGCGTCAAAGAGCTCGTGGACCACATCGTGAACGGGACGACCTGGTTCGCCACGATCGCGGAGACCGGGACGCCTCCGGGCGAGGACGTCTTCCCGACGTTCACCGCTGACACCTTCGTCGAGACGTTCGACGCCGGGTCGACCCGGGCGGTGCAGGCGTTCGCCGCCGACGGCGCGATGGAGCGGATGATGCACCTGCCCTTCGGCGACCTGCCCGGTGCCGCCTTCGTGTACATCGCCTGCGGTGACACGTTCACCCACGGGTGGGACCTGGCCAAGGCGACGGGACAGTCCACGGATCTCGATCCCGAGACCGCGGCCGAGCTGCTCGAGATCGTCAGCCCGATGTTGCCCGACGCGTTTCGGGGCGAGGACGGTCAGGCGCCGTTCGGGCCGGTTCAGGATGCACCGGCCGGCGCGACGGCCGCCGACAAGATGGCGGCGTTCATGGGGCGCCGCCCGTAGCGATTCGTCGGGTCGCCGCCCGGGGGCGCCGACGGCGTTTTACCCGCCGACGGTCTCGACGCTCGGCTCGAAGCGCAGCGGGAGCAGCGCCGGGCCCCAGATCCCGAAGTTCGAGGGCTTCCACTCGATGTCACCGCGGCGCGTCAGCCCCGGCATGCGCTGCGCCAGGAGCGGCAACGCCTCCTGGAGCTCGGCGCGGGCCAGCGCGGCGCCCATGCAGTGGTGGATCCCGGCACCGAACGTCATCTGTGCGGTCGCACGGTCGCGGGTGATGTCGAAGACGTCGGGGTCCTCGAAGGCCTCGGGGTCGCGATTGGCCCCGGCCAGCGAGGTCGACACGAGCGTGCCGGCCGGGAACAGCACGTCGCGGTAGACGATGTCCTCGGAGGCGATCCGCGCGGTTCCGCGCACCGCCCCGAGGTAGCGCATCGACTCCTCGACCGCACGCGGTGCGAGCTCGGGCTGTTCGGCCAGCAGGGCCCACTGGTCGGGGTGCTCGCAGAAGAGCGCCACCGAGCAGGCCAGCTGGTTGCGCGTGGTGTCTGTGCCCGCCATGAGGACGGCGGTGGCGAGCATGGACATCTCGTCGGTCGAGAGCCGATCGCCCTCCTCCTCGATGGCGATGAGATCGCTCAGCAGGTCGTCGCGGGGGTCCGTCCGGCGCTCCGCGATCATGGCGGTGACGTACTCGTACAGCTCGGTGCTCGCCCGCTCGATCAGCGGCAGGTCCTCGGCCAGGTTGTTGTTGAAGATGCGGAAGATGTCGGTGGCCCAGCCCGAGAAGAGCTTCCAATCCTCGGGCGGCGCGCCCAGCAGCTCGCAGATGATCGGGATCGGGTACGGCTCGCAGACGTCGGCGACCAGCTCGCACTCGCCTTGGTCGGCGACGCGGTCGAACAGCTCGCCCACGACCGTCCGCATGGTCGGGCGCAACCGGTTGGCGGAGGCGGGGGTGAAGGCCGGGGCCACCAGCCGGCGGAGGCGGGCGTGACTGTCGCCCTCCATGGTCAGGATGGACTGGCGGCGGTTGCGCGCCCAGTCGGAGTCGGCCAGATCGGGCTGGCCCTGGACGAACGAGAGCGCGGAGTGGAAGCGCTTGTCGCGCAGGATGGCGGTGACGTCCTGGAGCCGGGTCACCGAGAAGCCCATGTCCGTGCGGGCGAGCCAGTGTCGGGCGCGGGCCGCCTTGACCGCCTCGATGGCATCGTGGCGCTCGAGCCCGACCGTGTCGAGATAGGGGAGCTCGAGCTCCGTGACCAACTGTGCCATCAGGGACCCCCGTGCCGTGTCGGGCCGAGCATGAATCGCGCCGACCCGCCCGACGAGGTTAGTTGTCGGGCTTCAGGGCCGGATGACGCTGCGCCATCATCGGCAGGAGCAGCGCCTTGGGCGCGAGATGCGCGAACGCTGCGCCGGCTCTGTTCGCCGCGCCAGGGATCACGACGGGGCGCCCCGTCGCCATCCCCTCGACCGCGGCCTTGGCGACGTCGGCCGCTGGCACCCACATGAACTTGGGCAGTGACTCGCTGGCCTCGGCGTCGGTGAGACCGGCCGACTCGGCGAAGCCGGTCTCGACAGGCCCGGGGCACAGAGTCGTGACGGTGACGCCGCTCCCGCGCAGCTCGGCGCCGAGGGCACGGCCGTAGGAGAGGACGAACGCCTTCGACGCGCCGTACCCGGCCTGTCCGGGGAGCGGCTGGAACGCCGCGGTGGACGCGGTGTTGAGGACGGCGCCGCGCTGGCGCGTGACCATCGAGGGGACGAAGAGCGTGCACAGGTCGACGACGGCCTCGACGTCGGTCCGGATCATGGCGAGCTCGGCGGCGCGGTCGGCCCGGGCCACCGGCCCCATTGTGGTAAAGCCGGCGTTGTTCACGAGGATGTCGACCGTCAGGCCGCGCGCCTCGATCTTTCCGGGGAGGTCGCCACGGGAGTCGGCATCGGTGAGGTCGGCCGCGATCACCTCGGCGCGGATCTTGTGGTCGACGACGAGCTCGTCGGCCAGCGTCTTGAGGCGATCCTCGCGGCGGGCGACGAGCGTGACGCCGTGGCCGCGCCGAGCGAGCTCCCGAGCGATCTCGGCGCCGATGCCGGATGAGGCACCGGTCACGACGGCCGTGGTGTTCTCTTTGGGGGTGGGGAGGGGCATGGTTCGATCGTAGGTGACCGCCGGGGCGACGACTTCGGGTGTCCCGCCGTCCACCGAGGCACACGCCGGCCGCACAACAAATGAAGTTCGCGTGACGGCGCGCCGTTCGACCAGGGCGTTCGCGAATATCCAGTTCGCGTGGGGTTCACATGCAGGCGCGGCAGGCAGATACTGAGGACTACAAGCGAGCGGCAACTGGAGCACCCGCCGTTGCCCCCGAGTGGAAAGGAGCTTGCCGATGCAATCGACACGCTCGACCGAGGAGGGCGATCCGCCGGGTTGAGCCCGCGTCACCGATGTCGGTTTCGGTGGCGCAGCAAGCAGTACGTCTGGCATTGAAGTCCGGCGTTTGTATTCATGGCCGCGCTCGCGCCGGTGCGTGTGCCGGCCGGCCGACAAGGCGGCCCCCGCACCAGACAACGCCGCAGGCTGGGACCAGACAAACTGCATACAGACAGAATCACTACGAGTGAAGGACCGGCCGAGAGGCCGGTCCTTCTCGCGAAAGGAGGGCGTCGCCGGCGTCGAGGTGCCAAGGTGGGGCATGTCCGGGACGCGGCTGCCGATGTTCCCCCTCTCCGCCGTGCTGTTCCCGCAGTCGACGATGCCGCTCCACGTCTTCGAGCCGCGCTACCGCCAGCTGATGCACGACTGCCTGGAGGGCGATCCCCGCTTCGGTGTCGTCCTGATCGAACGAGGCTCCGAGGTCGGCGGCGGCGACCAGCGGGCCGGCCTGGGGACCCGCGGCGTCATCACCCGGGCGGCGGAGCTCCCCGACGGCCGGTGGGTCTTGGAGGTGCGCGGCGAGGCGGTCGTGGTGATCGAGGAATGGTTGCCCGACGATCCCTATCCCCAAGCGCTGGTGCGTGAGCCCGAGCCGGTGCCGGTGCCCGACGACGAGATGGACCCCGGGCCGTTGCTCGGCGACGCGGTGCAGCGGGTGCGGCGGACCCGTGCGTTGCTCGCCGAACACGGGGGCGGTCCGGCCCTCGAGCCCGGCCTCGTCCTCGACGGGGGAGGGGACGCGGCGCTCGCGGCCTGGCAGTTGTGCAGCGTCGCCCCGGTCAATGCCTACGACGCCCAGCGCCTGCTCGCCGCGGACGGTGCCGGCGAACGGCTCGCCCTCCTGGTGGAGCTGATGGACGACCTCGAGCTCGACCTGCGGCGGATGCTGACCGGGGCGCCAGGGGAGCCCGGTGAGCCGGAAGAGCCCGGGTAGCCCGGGACTTGAGCCCAACTTTGCCCCATCTGACCATCAACGACCGCACAACCTATTGACAGCCGCGATGACAATTGGCAGCATTTGTCCATGCCATCGCTGACTTCACGCGGCGCCGCGCTCGACGCCGACAGCACGGGGGACCTCGACGTCGACCTCGACACGGAGCTAGAGCCTGCGGGCGCCGAGCCCTCCCTCGAGGACGGCCGCACCCGCCGGCGGCTCAATTCCTACGAGCGGGCCGTGGACGCGCTGCTCGATCTCATCGAGTCCGGCAACGAGGCCCCGACGGCCCAGCAGATCGCCGAGCGGTCAGGGATCTCGGTGCGCACGGTGTTCCGGCTGACCGAGGACATCGAGTCCCTCCACGCGGCAGGGATCCTCCGCCAGATGGAGCGCACGGCGCATCTCTACGTCACCCTGCCGAAGACCGGGCCACTGACCACCCGGCTGCGCCTGCTCGTCAAGAACCGCGTCGACGTGTTCGAGACGATCGCGCCGGTGCGCCGGGTGGGCGAGCGCATGGCGGCCACGTCGACGGCCATCGCCGAAGGTCTCGAGCTGCACCACCTCGTGCTGCGCACCCAAGTGGCCGAGGTGTTCGAGCGGGAGCTCAAGGAGAAGCCCCGCCACCGTCGAGCCACTGCGCTCGATGCGATCGACGTCGCTGCCAGTTGGGAGAACTGGGAGCTGCTCCGGCGGGGCAAGGGGCTGTCGGTCACCTCGGCGGCGCGGGTCATGGAAGTTCTCATCGCGGGGGCGGTGCGCGGCTGACCGAGCCGGTCGGAGCCAAGGCCCCGGGACCCCCGGCCCGGCGCCCAACCACAGCACGGAGGACGGCATGGCCATCACGCCGACGAGGGAGCAGTTCACAGAGTTCGCCCACAACACCCGCGAGGGCGAAGTGGTGATGATCAACCTGCTCCACTTCGCCCGCCCCGACGAAGCGACCCCGCCCGACGCCGGCGCCACCGCAAGCGCCACCAGTGGTTCGGGCGCCTACCGGGAGTACAGCGACCAGGTGGTCAAGATGGTCGAGTCCCGCGGCGGGAAGGTCATCTGGACGGGGCGTCCGGAGAACGTCCTCATCGGTGACTCCGAAGCCGACGACTGGGACCTCGTCGCGCTCGTGTCGTATCCGAGCCGCGCCGCCTTCATCGACATGGTGACGTCGCCGAAGTACGAGGAGGCCCACACCCATCGTGAGCGCGGGCTCGATCGCACGGTGCTGCTGGCCTGCGAGCCGGTGCTGAACGCATTGGCGTCACGGGACGAGGCGCCGGATGCCTGACACCCCCTCGGCCCAGAAGCAGGCGGGCAAGGCGGGCAAGGCGGACACAGCGGGCAACGGCAAGCGGCGCAACATCCTCTTCATCACGAGCGACCAGCAGCGTTACGACAGCCTCGGCTGCAACGGCGGCACGGTTGCTCGGACCCCCACCATCGACCAACTCGCCAAAGAGGGCATCAACTACGCCAGGGCGTACAACCAGAACACGGTCTGCATGCCGGCGCGCTCCACGATGCTGACGGGCCAGTACGTCAGGACCCACGGCGTCGTCGCCAACGGGATCCCCCTGCCCGAATCGGCCCCCTCCGTCGCGCAATACCTGCACGACAAGGCTGGATACCGCACCGCTCTTCTCGGCAAGGCCCACTTCGAGCCCGGCTTCGACCCCGACCTCCGCTTCGAGGAGAACGCCCGCGTCGCCCGCGGCGACACGGGCCCGTGGCGCGGCTTCGAGCGCTCCGAGCAGGCGATGCACGCGGCGGCCTGGGGCGACACGCCGATCGCGCACTACGGCCGCTGGCTGCGCAAGAACCACCCCGAGCACCTGCACAGCTTCGCCGGCCTCCTCCAGGCCGCACCCGGTGGCGACACCGGCGCACCCGAGACGAAGAACAACCCGATCCCGCGCGAGTGGTACCACACGGACTGGGTCGCCGACATCACGGTCGACTGGCTGTCTTCGCTCGGCGCCGATGAGCCGTGGTTCTGCTGGATGTCGTTCCCCGACCCCCATCACCCGTGGGACCCACCGGAGTCGGAGCTCGGCCGCGTCCCGTGGGAGGACCTCGACCTGCCGCCCGGCCACCCCGGCAGCGACGATGCCATCCGCAAGATCCTCGCCACCAAGCCGCCCCACTGGCTCGGCTACTGGGAGGGTTCGTTCGCCAACATGGAGGGCGGCCCCGCGGCCTTCGTCCCCTCCCGCCTGACCGACGACCAGATCCGCGAGGTCAACGCGAAGACCCACGTGATGAACGAGCTGATCGACGAGGCCTGCGGCCGCGTCCTCGCCACCGTCGCCGCCCGCGGCTGGCTCGACGACACCGACGTCATCTTCACGACCGACCACGGCGAGCTGCAGGGCGACTTCGGTCTGCTCTACAAGGGCCCGTACCACACCGACGCGTTGATGCGTCTGCCTTTTGTGTGGCGGCCGGCCCCTTCCGCCGGGATCCCCGCGGCGGAGGTACGCGATCCCGTCGGACAGGTCGACCTGGCGCCGACGTTCTGCGCGATCGCCGGCGTGGAGCCGGCGGACTGGATGCAGGGCGACGCCCTCCCCACCAAGGACGGCGCGCCGGGACGCGAGCGGATGCTGTGCGAGTGGGACAGCCAGTTCCCCGGCTACGGCATGCACCTGCGTTCCATCTACCGCGACGGCTGGCTCTGCACGGTGTACGAGCCGTCGACCGCCGGCCAGCCCAACGGCCTGGAGGAGACGTGGGGTGAGGCCGTGCTGCGGCCGTGCTCGGTGGTCTACGAGCAGTCGTCGACCGGGCCGGGCGGCGTCGGCATCGCCACGGGTGAGCTCTACAACGTGGACGAGGACCCGTACCAGTTCGAGAACTGTTGGGACGATCCCTCGGCGCGGTCGCGGCGCGACGAGTTGGTCGACGACCTCTACGCGAACCTTCCCGAGGAGGTCCGTCACCTCAAGGTGATCGCCCCGGCATAGCCGGCCGCATGGCGCGCAGAATGGGCGCATGCACGACGTCGATGGTCAGAGCGGCTGGGTCAGCTGGACGGGGGACTCGTGGGGCGGTCTGCCGCCCGGGAGGCGGGAGCAGGTGCGCCGCACCATGATCGAGCGGCACCGGGCGCGTGGGCCGCTGGCCGCCGTCGTGCACGTGCGCGTCTACGCCGAAGGCGCGGAGCCGCACGTGTCGTTCACGGAGGAGTGCACACTCGGGCCCGACGCCGATCGCGAGGAGATCGCCGCCGTCGTCGAACGCGCCCGGGTCGCGCTGGACGGCTGGCGTTGACGGCTCAGGTCAGCCCGGGGAGCACCGCTTCGAGGAAGCGTGCCGGCGCCTCGACCATCGGGTAGTGCCCGACGTTGTCGAGCAGGACACTGGTCGCATCCGGACGGGCTGCCAGCAACGTGTCGACCATCGACGGCACGGCGATCGGGTCGTCGAGACCCCACACGATGTGGAGCGGCGCGGGGTCGGTCTCGATGGCCCCGGTGAAGCGGCGCTCGTTGGCCCGGCGCTCTTCGATGTAGCGGATCAGCCGGGGCAGGATGCGATGGCCCTCGTCGTGGACGATCTGTGCGGCCGCTTCGGGCACGGGATCCTCGGGCCAGCCCGGCGGGACGAGCGCGGTCTGGGCGCTGAAGGTGTCGCGCAGGCTCTGGGTCAGCGACGCCACGTCGATCGGCACCCCTTCGGGCAGGAGCTCGTCGGGGAGAGAGAGCAACAGCAGCTGGCCGTCGGTCAGCTGGGCCTGCTCGATGTAGATGCTCCCGTTCGTCACGACCCGGCGGGTGATCTCCACCGGCCATGCGCCCTCCGCCCGCCGGGCGAGCAGCTCGCCACCGACGGTGTCGCCCATGTCGTGGGTCAACAGGGCCATCCGTTCGAGCCCGAGTTCGGCGACGAACGCCATGGCGACGTCGGCTTGGAGGGCCATGGTGTAGCCGCGGTCGGGCTTGTCCGAAAGGCCGTAGCCGAGCATGTCGATGAGCAGGACGCGCCGGCCGGCGCGCAGGCCGTCGAGGACGGCGGCATAGTCGAACGACGAGGTTGGGAAGCCGTGCAACACCAGCAACGGGTCGTGCTCCTCGGGGCCGATGGAGGGCACGTCGACGGTGAAGATCTGGTGGCCCAGCAGTTCGCGATGCTGCCCAATGGCCTCCCACCCGACGGTCGTCACGATCGTCACGTGCCGGCCAGCCTGCTGACGACCGGGGCGAGCGTCTCCCACGCGTCCGATTCGATCGACCAGTACGAGATCCCGTATTCGGCACGGCGCCACTCGAGTTCCTCTGCCATCTCGTCGAGGGTACCGATCAGAGCCATGGGGACGTGGAGCGCATCCGCCGGATCGAGGCCGAAAGCGGGCGCCATCTGACCCGCCAGCTCCGTTGCGTCGTCGGTGATCATCACGAAACCGATCAGGGCGTTGAGCTCGAGGTCGTCGAAGCGCGCGCCGGCGGCCTGCTTCACCCATCCCACCTTTGTCCGTGTTCGCTCGGGCGTCGCATCCTCCGCCGTCTCGACACCTCCCGTGCCTGCGCGCAGGTTCACGTTGATGCTCACGATGTCGGCGTGGTGCCCCGCGAAGGTCAGGACACGCCGGCCGCCGCCGCCGATGATGAGAGGCGGACCCGGTTGTTGCACCGGACGCGGCGTCAGGGTGTGCCCGATCACCTCGTAGTGCTCCCCGTGGAAGTTGAACGGGCCGTCGGTGCGCAGGAGCCCTTGAATCACGCTGACCGCCTCCTCGAAGCGGTCGACACGGAGCGCCGGGTGGTCGTAGGTCATCCCGGCGTAGTCGTAGTCCGTGTGCTTCCAGCCGGCGCCGAGGCTCAGCTCGAGGCGACCATCACTCAGCAGGTCGAGGGTCGCCGCCTCCTTGGCCAGGACGAAGGGGTGGCGGTAGTCGTTGCAGAAGACCAGTGCGCCCATCCGCAACGTGGTGGTGGCGGCAGCGACGGCGGCCAAGGCGGGGACCGGTGCGAGCTGGTCGTCGAAGTGGTCGGGCATCAGCAGCGCGCTGTAGCCCATGTCCTCGGCCTTGCGGGCCTGCTCGGCCCAGGATTTTGCCGTCCCGTCGGGGGCCTTGCTCAGCTGCGCGGCAAAACGGAATTTTCGATCGTGTGCCATGCCGCCATGCTGCCTCATCCCTGGTGACATCGCTCGCTGAGAAAATGAAGTGCTCTAGTCGCGTGGCGCCGAGTTCCTGCGCTCCGCGGCAAGCCTTGTTACGGGAACTGGGCTGGCGTCCTAGAATTCATGGTCGGAGGTTGCCAGTGAGCGAAACGGTCGAACCGCTGGTCCTGGACCTGCTCGAGTGGCTCGGGCCGACGCCGCGACCCTACGCCGAGGTAATGGAGGCATGGCGGACGTCTTGCCCGCGGCTGCCGGTGTGGGAGGAGGCAAACGACCGCGGATTTGTCGAGCGGCGGCGCGTGGCCGGTTCCGGCGAACTCGTCACGGTGTCGCCGCTAGGTCGAGCGCATTTGCGAGAGCATCGCTCACCCGTCACCGTCAGCGGGTAGGCGCCCGAGGCCGCCTTCTTAGATGAAGCTGAAGTCCGGCACCCCGGAGCTGATGCCCTTGAACATGTCGCCCTTCGCCGCGACGAGCTCTGACGGAGTCCATGCCTTGTCCCGGCTCACCTGGCCGATCGCCTGGAAGGCGCTCATCACGTAGACGTCGGCACCGAAGACGACAAGGATCTGACCATTGACATCGGCCGACTCGGGTGCGGCGAGGAAGGCGACGACGTTGGCGATGTTCCTCGGATCCCACTGGTCGAACACGCCTTCCTTGGCCGCCATTCCGTCGCCACCAAAGAGCGTCTCGGTCATGCGGGTGCGGGCGCGCGGGGCGATCGCGTTGGACGTCACGCCGTACCGACTGAGCTCGCGGGCTTCGACCCAAGTCAGTGCGGCGATGCCCGCCTTCGCGGCGGCGTAGTTGGCTTGTCCGGCGTTCCCGAAGAGGCCGGCCTCCGAGGACGTGTTGATGATGCGCCCCGTCACTTCCTCACCGGCCTTGGACCGGTTGCGCCAATAGACGGCAGCATGATGCGTGGCGGCGAAGTGGCCCTTGAGGTGCACGCGGATGACGTCGTCCCAGTCGGAC
The DNA here is from genome assembly GCA_036491435.1 of Acidimicrobiales bacterium. Lineage (GTDB taxonomy): Bacteria > Actinomycetota > Acidimicrobiia > Acidimicrobiales > RAAP-2 > Bog-473. The sequence goes on along the minus strand of DASXBZ010000001.1, from coordinate 33,061 downwards.
TCGTCCATGTTGAACGACATCTTGTCCCGGAGGATGCCGGCGTTGTTGACGAGGATGTCGAGCGATCCGAAGGTGTCGATCGCCTGTTCCACGACGTTCTTGCCGCCCTGCCAGGAGCTGATGTCGTCGCCGTTGACCACGGCCTCGCCACCGTTCTTCTTGATGAGGTCGACCACTTCCTGGGCCGGGTGGACGTCGCCGCCGCCCTCGCCGTGCAGCCCCGCACCGACGTCGTTGACGACGACCTTGGCGCCCTCTTCCGCAAGCGTCAGCGCTTCCTCGCGGCCGATGCCGCGCCCGGCGCCGGTGACGACTGCAACCTTGCCGTCGAGCAGTCCCATGGTGATGCCTCCTGTGCCGCCTTGTGCCTGTCAAACCGTCGTGGTGCGGCGAAGCAGTGTTGCCGATGGTCCCGGTCAGGGGCAAAACGTGGCCAGGAACTCGGCCGTCGTGCGCGCGATCAACGCGACCGTGTCGCGGCGGGCCCGGGTGCGGCCGTAGAGCGCCACCAGGCTGCGAACCTCCATGCCCTCGGGCGGATGGGCGAGCAGGTCCCTGTCGGCGCCGCCGGCGACGCAGAGGACGGGGAGGGGGCCAGCGGGACCAGGGCGGGCCCGGGCCAGATCGAGGACGCCGGCGGGCACCTTGCCGCTGAAGGACGGCGGGTCGAGATGCCCCTCGCCGGTGACGACGAGGTCGGCGGCTTTGAGCCGGTCGGGTAGTCCAACGAGATCCGCCACGAGGTCGAAGCCCGGGAGGAGGCGGGCGCCGAGCACGAGCAGCCCGCCCCCGAGGCCGCCCGCGGCGCCGGCGCCGGGCACCGTGGTGACGTCGACGCCCATCTCGGTGCGGTAGCGGATTGCGAGGTCCTGCAGGCGCTGCGTGAGGAGCGCGACCTGCTGGGGCGTGGCCCCCTTCTGCGGTCCGAAGATCGTGGCGGCGTCGGTGAACGCCGTCGTGACGTCGCAGGCGACCACCAGCTCGACGCCGCGCAGGGCGTCGGGCGAGCCGACCGCCTCGAGCGCACCCAGACCGCCGTCGGTCGTCGCAGAGCCACCGCAGCCGATGACGATGCGCCGGGCACCGGCGTCCCGGGCGGCGAGGAGCAGCTGACCCACGCCGGTCGTGTCGGCGCGGACGGGCTCGTCGCCGTTGGGATGGGGGAGTAAGGAGCGGCCGGCGGCCTGTGCCATCTCGACGATGGCGGTGGGCCCGGCGGTATCCTGGTCATCGCCGTCGACCATGCGCCATTCCGCGTCGACAGGGCGGCCGAGGGGGTCTTTGACGGCGGTGGTATGCGGCGCCCCGCCGAGCGCATCGAGGAGGCCTTCGCCGCCGTCGGACATGGGGACCTCGTCGGCGGTCCACCCGGCCCGGCGGGCGGCGTCAGCCATCGCGGCGGCGGCCTCGGCGGCGGACGCCGTGCCCCGGAACTTGTCGGGGGCGGCGACGAGATGCGGCACGTTCGGGGAAGCTATGCGACCCACGCGGCGGGCGCTTCGGGGAACGGTCCGGGCGGGGTGCGGCGATTGAGACGGGTCGGATCGGAACGTTGGGCCGGGCGAGGAGTTGAGGAGTTCTCGCGCGCGCCTGTATATGCGCTGGACCCGGGTGTTCGCGCGAGACCGGATACGCGCCGAGCGACGAGAGTCCTTGGAACTCTAAAACGCAACGAAGGGCATCCCACTTTCGTGTGTATACGAGGTCTCCGGGCCCGCGTATACGGCCGCGCGGAACCCCGCCGGCCGCGCGTACACAGGGCCGCGCGAGCCGCCGGTCGCGACCCTTCGCCCGGGGATCCAAGAGCCAGAGGAAGTGTCGGGTGCGGGCGAGAGGACTCGAACCTCCACCCCCTTGCGGGGACCGGGACCTAAACCCGGCGCGTCTGCCAATTCCGCCACGCCCGCAGCGGTCCCAGTAGTACCGGTGACCTGGGAGCTTACGGCGCTGTGCCTACGGGTACCCGCTGCGGCCACTAGCCTCGCGGCCATGTCCCACCCATTTGAAACCCCCCAAATCATTGCTGCGGGGGCTGATCTCGACTCTTCCGGCCGGATCTTCCAGCAGCTCCTCAAGGAGCGGATCGTCTTCATCGGGAGCGCGATCGACCAGGTCACGGCCAATCTCGTCTGCGCCCAGCTGATCCTCTTGGAGGCGGAGGACCCCGAGAAGGACATCTCGGTCTACATCAACTCGCCGGGCGGGTCGGTAACCGACGGCCTCGCGATCTACGACACCATGCAGTACGTCAAGCCCGATGTCTCCACCATCTGCGTGGGACTCGCCGCCAGCATGGGCCAGTTCCTGCTGTGCGCCGGCGCCCCGGGCAAGCGGTTCGCCCTGCCCCACTCGCGCATCCTCATGCACCAGCCGTCGGGCGCCATGCAAGGACAGGCGGCGGACATCGCCATCCAGGCCGAGCAGATCATCTACCTCAAGCGGATGATGGCCGAGCGGATCGCGTTCCACACCGGGCAGCCGATCGAGCGGATCGAGACGGACTCCGACCGCGACCGGTGGTTCACGGCGGAAGAGGCGCGGGAGTACGGCTTCATCGACAAAGTCATCGACCGGTCGGCGGCCACCACCGCGGCGGGGAACAAATAGGCGTGGCCCTGGACGTCCCGGCCTCCTCCTCGAACGCCGAGAGGAGATCCGAGGAGGCCCCCGAAGAGAGAGTGGCGGACCGCTCGCCCATGGCGGCGGAGGCGGGGGGATTGAGCGAACGCGCTGCTCGCCAAGGCCACAACACGCGCATCGTCACGCCCACGACCAGCGTCGGGAAACGGTTGCGCGAGATCTGGTTGTCCCGAGAGCTCCTGATCTATCTCGTCCGGACCGAGATCAAGGTCAAGTACAAGAACTCGGTCCTCGGCCTCGTGTGGTCAATGTTGGCGCCGGCCATGTCACTCGCCATCTACTTCGTCGTGTTCTCGATCGTCCTGAACAACAAACAGCCCCACTTCGTCATCTTCCTTTTCGCGGGCCTCCTGCTGTGGAATCTCTTCTCTTTAGGTGTGCTCACAGGCACTGGAGTGGTGGTCAACAACGCGGGCATCGTGAAAAAGGTTTCCTTCCCGCGGGAAATCCTTTCGCTCGCCGCTGTCGGATCGGCCTGCGTCTTCTTCTTCTTCCAGACGATCGTGATGATCATTTTCATGGTCGCGCTTCACACGGTCCCGGACTGGTCCTATCTGCCAGTGCTTCTGCTGGCTCTGGTCACCGGAATCGTCTTGGCCTCGGCCTTGGCCGTGCTGCTCTCCGCGATCAACGTGTACCTACGCGACATGCAACACCTCATCGAGGTCATCCTTGCGGCGTGGTTCTGGGCTTGCCCTATCGTTTACGCCTATCAGCAGTACATCGGCAACAGACTGGGACCTGAGGGGCGAACTTGGATCTACTTCCTGAACCCGATGGTGCCGTTAGTACTGTCGTTCCAGCGTTGCATCTATGCAGTCCAGACCGCTTACGTGACGACGGCCGTCCATGTCGGCAATCACGTCACCCACGTGACCACGAAATATGACGTGCTGCCACCGAAGGGCATGCTGTGGTATGTGGGCCTCGACCTCGCCGTCCTGCTGATCGCCGTGTGCCTCTTCTTTGTTGCTCTGGCCGTCTTCGGGCGGCTTGAAGGCAACTTCGCCGAGGAGCTCTGAGCATGAGCGATTTCGCGGTCGACGTCCGCAATGTCTCCAAGCGATTCAGACTCGCCCACGGCCAGTACAACACGGTCAAAGAGCGCATCATCCACGGCGGACGCCGTAAGTCCACCGAGGACTTCTGGGCTCTCAGCGACGTGTCCCTCACAGTCAAGGCGGGAGAGACGGTCGGCATCCTGGGCCGGAACGGCTCGGGCAAGTCGACACTGCTCAAGTGCATCTGCGGCGTGCTGCAGCCCACGTCGGGCGAGGTCGCCGTGCGGGGGAAGCTGGCTGGCCTTCTGGAGCTTGGTGCGGGGTTCCAGCAGGACCTGACCGGGCGCGAGAACATCTATCTCAATGGTTCGCTGCTCGGTATGTCCAAGAGCGAGATCAACCGCTCCTTCGACGCGATCGTCGACTTCTCCGAACTCGAGGAGTTCATCGACGGGCCGGTGAAGTTCTATTCGTCGGGCATGACGGTGCGGCTGGGCTTCGCTGTCGCAGTGAACGTGGATCCCGACATCCTCGTCATCGACGAGGTCCTTGCCGTGGGCGACGAGCGCTTCCAGCGCAAGTGCATCGACCGCGTCAAGCAGTTCCAAAAGGAGGGCCGCACTATCCTCCTGGTGACCCACGCCGCCGACACAGTGCGCAGCATCTGCGACCGTGGCGTCGTGCTCAGCCACGGCCTCATGGTTGCCGAGGGCGATCCCGGCGAGGCGACCCGCATCTTCCGGGAGCGCCTTATGGCTGAGGGTGCAGGGATGTCAGTGGTGGACCCGGCCCTCGTGGCGGTCCCGGCTACGCCCGACATGGTGGGCAATGAGGGTGTCGGGGACGTCGGGCCGGCAAACGAAGCGACGCGGCCCGTTCGGTTCCGTTCGGTCCACCGCGTGTACTCCGGCGACAACACCGTGCCCTACATGACCACCGGTGACGACCTCACCGTCCGGGTCGAATTCGAGGCGCTCCGCGCCACCGAAGACGTCGTCTTCTCGCTCGAGATCCGCGACGACGCCGGCAGCAGCATCATGCGCACCGATACATCGATCATCGGTGTCCAGATCGACGCCCCCGCCGGGACGGGCATCATGCACTTCGGCATCGTGAACATGCCGATGCTCGACGGCTCGTTCTCGTTCGCGCTCGGCATCCAGAGCCGGAGCGGGATCCTCTACGACTGGCAGGAGAATGCCGGCACCTTCGAGGTCATGAACCCGAGCAAGGTCACCGGCGCGGTGCGGATGGACGTCCACGCCGCCCTCATCTCGTCCGAGAGCAGCCTCGACTCGGCCGCGATGGCCTGAACGGAGCGCAAGCGGGCATGAGCGACGCCGGGCACAAGGCCGACGGGGCAGCAGAAGACCCAGGGACCTACGTCCAACAGGTGATGGCCGAGATCGCCGAAGAAGTGCGCCTGCGCCGCGCTTCGGGCGACCTGCCGCCGCGGCTCGAACGCGAGCTCGACGAGCTGTTCCTCGCCCACTCGCCTATCGGCGTGCGCGGGGGCGACCTGAGCGAGGCACTCCGCCTGGTCGACGCCGCGACGTTTATTGATCCCGTGGTGCCGGTCGAGTCGGAGCGGGCCGCCGGCGCCGCCGTGAAAAAGGGCATGCGCACGATGCTGCTCTGGTACATGGGCTGGGTAACCCACCAGATGAGCCAATCCGCGTCCGCGGTCAGCCGCGCACTGCACATCGTGGACGACCACCTCAAGGAGTTGGAGCGGCGGATCGAGGCGCAACGCGTGCCCGACGCCACTGTCGTCGAGTTCCCGACCTCCGTGGCCCCCGGCGCCTGGTGGGTCGAGCCGGCACTGGCCGCACTGGCCAAGGCGCCCGGACGCGTGTTGCACGCGGCGTGCGGCGACGGCTGGCTGGTGAGGCGGATCGTCGACTCCGGTCTGGACGCGTACGGCATCGACCCCCGCGCCCCGGTCGTCGACGCCGCCGAGCTCGGCGCACTCGACCTGCGCGACGAACGCGTCACCGAGCACCTGCGCGCCGTCGCCGCGGCCGGGCTCGGCGGGATCGTGCTCAGCGGGACGGTGGAGGGCATGGCCGGCGGCGAACGCACGCACCTCCTCGCGGCGATCGGGACCCGGCTGGCTCCCGGCGGCACGCTGGTGATCCATTCGGTGGGCCGGGGGGCCTGGGAGGCGGCCGACGCCCCCTACGGCGCCGATCTTGCAGCCGGACGTCCGCTGCGTCCTGACACCTGGTGCCGCCTCCTGGAGGAGAGCGGCTACACCGCGGCCGCACAACAAGGCCCGGACGGCAGCGACTACCTGATCACGGCCCTTCGCAGCGGGCTCACGCCGTACGAGCAGCGCGAGCCCGGCATCCGGTGAGCACTGCCGCCGGGAGGCCGGTGGCCGTCCACCAGTTCCTCCCCGCGCTCAACCCGCACGACGCAACCGGCACCCACACCCTCAAGCTGCGCGAGATCCTGCGGCGAGCGGGGTGGCGCTCCGAGATCTTCGCCGAGGCCGTCCACGACGACCTGGCCGCCGAGGCGTACAAGCACTGGACGTACCCGGAGCACGCGGCCGACGGTGACGTCGCCGTGTACCAGTTCACGACGTCGTCTGCAGTGGCCCCGTATCTCGCCGAACAAGGTCTGCCGCTCATTCTCGACTTCCACAACTTCACGAGCCCCGAGCTGTTCGCAGGCTGGGAGCCGGGCAACGTGACGCGGGCGGCGCAGGCGGCGGACGACCTGGCGTTGCTGGCGCCCGAGGCGCTCCTCGGGCTGGCTCGCAGCACGTACAGCGAGCGGACGCTCAGAGATGCCGGCTGCCGCCGCACGGCGGTCACCCCGGCATTGGCCGACTACGCCCGGGTCACGGCGACCCCAGACCCGCGGGTGGCGGCCGAGCTCCGGGATCGCCGAGCCGAAGAGGGCGGGGCCGACATCCTCTTCGTCGGCCGGGTCGTGCCGTCCAAGGCACAGCACGAGCTGGTGAAGTGCCTGTGGACCTACCGCCGGCTCTACGACCCCGCGGCCCGGTTGCATCTGGTCGGAGGCACTTCGAGTTACGCGTACAGCAAGTCGCTCTACGACTTCGTCGAGGACCTCGGCCTTGCCAGCGCAGTGCGGCTCGCCGGCGAGGTTTCCGACGCCGCGTTGGCCGCCTACTACGAAGAGGCCGACGTCTTCCTCTCCTTGTCCGTGCACGAGGGGTTCGGCGTGCCGCTGGTCGAGGCCATGACGGCCGGCCTCCCGATCGTCGCCCGCGGCGCGGGCGCCGTCACCGAGACCGTGGGCGGCGCCGCCCTGGTGTTGGAGTCCGGCGATCCGGCCTACGTGGCGGCGGCCCTCCACCGGGTGTGCACCGACGAGGCGCTGCAACGGACGCTCGCCGACCACGGGCGTCGTCGTGCCGCCGAGCTCCAGGGCGAGCGGGTCGGGCAACGCTTCGTCGAGGCCATCGCCGGTGTGGTGAGCCGACCATGAAGACGAAGAAGAAGGTTGCGTTCGTCAGTCCCCGCTACGGCACCGAGATCATGGGCGGCGCCGAGACCGCCGTCCGCCAGCTGGCCGAGCACCTGTGTGCGCAGACCGAGTGGGAGGCCGAAGTCCACACCACGGCGGCCCTCGACGCCATCACCTGGCAGGACGAGCTCGAGCCCGGCACCAGTGAGCTGAACGGGGTCACGGTGCACCGCCATCCCACCGCCAAAGGGCGCACGATGGACTTCTACATGCTCGACGGGCTGCTCCGGCTCGCCCCCCGCCTGACCACGCGGGAGCAGGGGAAGCGCTGGGTGGACTACAACGGCCCGGTCTCGTACGAACTCGTCGACGCGGTCTGTGCGTCGGACGCCGACGTGGTCGCCTTCACGCCGTACCTCTACCATCCGACCGTCGCCACCATCGGCCGCGTGCCGATGCCCGCGGTGTTCCACCCCGCCGCGCACGACGAACCTGCGCTCTACTTTTCGGTGTTCCGCGGCACGTTCGGCGACGCCGACGCGTTCTGCTTCTACACGCACTCGGAGCGTTCGCTCGTCGAGCGCATGTACCCGGTGGCCGAGCGGCCTCAGATCGTGCTCGGTCTCGGGGTGGGTGACTCCGAGGGCACCGGGCGTGCGGGCGGCGAGCTGTTAGGGCTCGGTGACCGGCCCTATCTCGTCAGCGTCGGTCGAGTCGACGAGCACAAGGGGTCCAAGATGCTGGCGGCCTACTTCGCCACCTACAAAGAGCGTCACCCGGGCCCGCTGGCGCTGGCGCTCGTCGGGCCGATCTCGTACGAGACGGAGCCGCACCCCGACATCGTGGTGACGGGCCCGGTCGACGAGGCCGACAAGTGGGACATCGTGCGCGACTCGGTGGTCGCCGTCTCCGCATCGGCGCTCGAGTCGTTCTCACTCGTCGTCATCGAGGCCTGGGTGGATCGCGTCCCCGTGCTCGTCAACGGCTCGTGCGGCGCGACCCGCGAGCACGCTGAACGTTCCGGCGGCGGGTTGTGGTTCTCCTCGTACCCCGAGTTCGAGGCGGTGCTGGACCGTCTGTTGGGCGACCCCGCCCTGCGTGCCAGGCTCGGCGACCGGGGCCGGGCCTACGTGGACACCCACTTCCGCTGGCCCGTCCTGGTGAGTCGCTACGACACCTTCCTCAACTCAGTGGTGGAGCGAGGACGGGGGACGCCGGGGCTTTTCTGACGCTGGCGGGCCGCCGCAGCGAGGAGGCCCCGAGTGCGCGGTGAGTCAGGCGGGGCGTCGTCCTACGACCGTGTACATGCGCTGGTCGATGGCGTCGCTGCCCATGTCGTGTGAGAGATGATGCCGCTGCGTGTGATACGTGATCTCGGTACGGCTGAAGCCCAACCGGTTCAGCATGGACACCACCGCGCCGGGATAGATCGACCACCAGTTGGTGAGATGGTGGTCGGCGGAGGGGGCGAACCGCATGATGTTGGATTCAGGTGGGTCGACGTCGTCTTGTAGCGGTTCGGTGACGATCATGACATCGGTCGTGCGCTGCGCCGCCTGCGAGAGCGCTCCCCACGGTTCGCGCAGGTGCAGGAGGATCGCGCCGACCAGCGTGACGTCGAAGGTCCCGAGGTCCGCCGGCATGTCGTAGATGTTCCCTTGGACGAACTTGGCGGCCGAGCCGAAGGTGCGATGCAGATGCCACCAGGCGTCGTGGTTGGGATCGATCGTCCGTTCCATGACGAGCTGTCGTTCCTCGGGCTTGTCCTCGCCGTGAAAGGGCAGTGTGTCGATCGGAACGTCGAACCCGGCCTCGAAAGAGACCACGTCGGCTCCCTGCCGCTCCATCCAGAACGTGAGATATCCCGTCGCCGGCCCCAGCTCGAACACCCGCTTGCCCGCGACGTCGACTCCGCCGAGGTATTCGGACTCGTGACCACGGAGGTCCCACACACCGGGAAGCACCGTGCCGTCGGGCAATTCGGTGGCGTGGTACCAGGTGAACTCGCGCAGGTCCGCTCCGGCGCGCCGAGCCGCGGTTGCCCTCTGATGGTCGTCGTCCAGCTGGCCCAGATACCCCTTGGGTGGGTAGTAGGGAAGCAGTGGACCGCGGGCCGACGCCGGGGTCGACGCCGACGTCTTGTCGCTCGCGTTACCTGTGTGATCGCTCTCGCGCCGCCGGAACATGGGCGGTCACTCTAGGCCAGACACACCGTGCCCCTGGAGGGGGAGGGGGTGCCTCAGAAGCCGAACATTCCGACCATGGGCTGATTCAGCGGTCGTCCTCCCATGGAGCCACGGAAGGGTGCATCGCCGTAGGAGAAGATGCCCCCGTCTCTCGCAACAAACCAGTAGCCGCCACCGTCGTCGGTCGACTGCATGGCGACGACGGGTTGGTTGAGTTGAATGCCTCCGGTGGATCCGAAGAACGGGGCACCAAAAGAGAAGACCCCACCGTCGGACCCGATGAGCCAATAGCCGCCCGTAACCGGGTCCGGCGCTATCCCAACCATGATCCCATTGAGGTGCGCGCCGCTCATGTCTCCGGCGAAGACGGCGTCGCCGAACACGAAGACGCGTCCGGTGGTGCTGACTTCCCAATATCCGCCACCATCGGGTGACGACGCCATCCCGACGATGTCCTGGTTCGGCGCGGCGGCCGCAGACCCGTAGAAGAGCGCGTCGCCGTAGCTGAAGATGCCTCCGTCGGACGCCACGAGCCAGTACCCCTTGCCGTCCGGCGTCGCCGCGATGCCCACCACGGGTGCGTTGAGATGCAATGACCCGGTCGAGCCGAGGAACGGAGCATTGCCGTAAGTGAACACGCCGCCGTCCGACGCCACGAGCCAGTACCCTCCGCCACCGGGAACGGCGGCCATCCCTACAACGGGCTTGTTGAGGGCAATGCCGCCCGTGCTCCCACAGAAGTCCTGTCCGAACGCAAAAATTCCACCGTCGGAGGCCACGGTCAGGTATCCGTTTTGGGCTGCGTCAGGACGGTCGCAGCCGGCAAGCGCATTGCCGGCACCGGCGAGACCCGTCAGCTGCGCGTCGTGGTGGAATTGTGGCCAGGCGCCGTTCTCATTGACAACCGCGCCGTTCGAGCCCGAGACCTCGAAATGTTGCACTGTGCCCTGAACCGCAGTGCAGGGTGGAAATGCACATCCGCTGACACCGTGATAGCCGGCCAAGGTGATTCCGATTTTCCCGTTCGGGTCGGCTGTCACGAGGGGTGCGTTCTGGAAGCCGAAGGTTCCGCTCGTCCCATCGAGATTCTGCCCATCGTCGAAGTGCGCCACGGTCTCTCCGGACCTGCCGTCCAGGATCTCGACGCCTTGCGTGGTGGGCACGATGACGTCCTGGTAGCCCTCGCCGAAATCGGCTGTCGTCACTGACCCGTAGACGGAGCCGAGCACGGGCGTGCTCCAGATGACCCCACCGGTTGCCGCGTCCAATGCATAGACCGTGCCGGCTCCTCCGCTCTTGACGGTGCCTTCGACGACGGCGAGTTGGCCGTTTCCCTGGATATCGGCCAATGCAGGGCTGCCTCCGGTGTAGCCGTCCAGACTCTGGCTCCATACCTGGTTGCACTTGGTGTCGAACACCTTGACGGCGTTGTCGTCGGATACGGGGTGCCCGCTGACGGTGCCCCAGTAGCTTCCCGTCCCAGTCGCGATCCCATACGAGCCGCCGGCCAGGATCGGGCCGACCGCGGGAGAGGAGTCGACTTCTTCCGTCGTGTTGGCGGCACAGACGAGGCCTCCGTGGTCGTTATAGATGCGCACTTGCCCGCCGTTCCCGTAACCGGTCCCGTAGGCGAAGCCCTGAGAAGTCGCCCCGCCGGTGATGAAGTTGCTGCTGCCGGTGTTGTACAAGTCCGCGACCGCGGCGGTGGAGAAATTGCTGTCGGCGTCGAACTGCGGCCATCCGCGAGCGGGAAACCCGTTGGCCGTGTTGAGTGCGTACGCCATCTGTCCCAACGAGCCGGCTTCCGCAATGCTGCCTGCATCGCCGATGCTGGGCGACGCCTGGACCCCGCCGTTGGGCACGGTGTCGGTCGGTGGATTTGTAACTACCTGGTTCCACACCTGACCCCCATTCGAGGTGTAGTCGTAGTAGCCACCGTCTCCAGCCTCAGCTGCGTTCCCTGCGTCGAACAGCAGGGTGCCATTGCTTGGATCGATCGACGATGTGGAGTCGATGGGTGCGCTTCCGGGGACTCCGATGCCTTGGTTCCCTGGGAGAACCGTGCCGACATTCGACGTCGGTTGGTTGCACCCGGTGCCGGCACCGACGGCAGTCCCAATCGCGGGATTCCAACCCGGCGCCACTGTCCCCGTGGTTCCGGGGCTTGCCAGGTCGAACGCGTATAGGTCGCCCTGGCGGTCGCCGATCTCAACGGCCGGCGTGCCGCCGTCGTTGAAGACGGCGGGAGAGGCTTGGGCCACGCCGCACGGTGCGTCATCGAGCTGGTTCTGCCACATGAGGCTCACGGGGATGGTGTTCGACGCGTCCACCGTTGGGGCATAAACAGTCTCAACAACCACGACGAGTCCAGTGGTGAGCACGGCCGCCAAGAGGAGCCGCGCTGCCGTTGCATATACGTGCGTCACGGTACGCTGCCTTTCCGTGCTTTCGCCAAGCATGCAAAGTTAGCGGTCCGTCCGAGCCAAAAACTTGGCAACTTCATGAAATTTCGGGAGCGCGAGGAGCCGCCGCTAGCATCAACCGGCGTGTCGACCTCCGAGTCAGGGCCTGACGCAGGTCACGACGACGAACCGCCCGACGAGCCCACATCCAGCGGTGTCTCAGCCGAGGACCTCGCTCGGGCGGGCGCAGCACTTCGGGCTTCGTTTTCCCGTCTGTCTCCCCAAGGGAGCGACGAGTGGAACTTCATGGGCGCGTTTACACACCTGGGGGATCGGTACGGCCCGTACCAGCCGGGAGCGTCTGATTTGGCCGACCTGTTGCGATCCAAGAGCGGCTCCGCGAACCGGCGCGGCCGGCGAGGACGGGCCACGTCTGGTGGTCCGGCGGGGGGAGAGGAAGAGAAGTCGGAAGTCGAAGACGCGATGACCCACGTCGTAGAGGCATTCCGCTTTCTGCACGCGCGGGTCAGCACGCTTGAAGAACGCCTGGGCACGGAGGACGTCCCGCTCGATGGCGCGGCATGGCTCGCGCCGGCGCGCGAGTTGGACGGATGGATCGATCCGCTCGCCTCACTCGTCACGGCACGGATGCAAGGAGGTGAGGTCCTCCACGCGGATTGTGGAGAGGGTGCGCTCATCAGAGCGCTGACGCAACAAGGTGTGCGTGCCGCCGGAGTCGAACCGCGTGGTGGCGTGGCACTGCGCGCCCTCGAACGGGGCAGTGACGTCTCGATCAGCGAGATACGTGAACACCTGCCACAGCAATCCACCGCCTCGCTTGGCGGTCTCGTGTTGAGCGGCGTCGTGGACCGCCTACCGCTTCACGCAATCCTCCCGCTGCTCGCGGACTCCCGTCGTGTCCTGGCGAGCGGCGCGCCCATCGTGGTCGTGTCCGAGCCGCCCGTTCCCCCTGCGCGCAACGAACCGTTGTCGCGGGACATGGTCGATCGGGCGGCCCTCCACCTCGAGACCTGGGAGCTGCTGCTCGAACGCAGCGGGTTCGTCGATCTGACGACGTTGCCTGCAGGGACCGGGGGCGACGAACGGTTCTGCGTCTCCGCCGCCACGCCCACCACGTGAGCGGAGTCCACCACTTCGTCCCTGTCCTCCACCGCGGCGACGCGGTCGGCCGGCACACGCTGCGTCTACGCGACGCAACGCGCCGCAGGGGGCTCGAATCCAACATCTTTGTGGACGTGGTGCAGGACGAGACGGCCGACGAGACGCTTCCCGCGATCTCCTACGCCGACCAGGCGCACCGCGGCGACGTCGTGGTTTATCAATTCGCGACCGCCTCGCTCATGGCCCCCTGGCTGGCAGGCCGGACCGAGACGTTGGTGGTGAACTACCACAACATCACGCCACCAGAGCTCATGGCGCCCTGGGACCACCACCTTGCCCTCGGTCAGGAGCGCGCCCGCGAGGACCTGGCGGTGCTCGCACCACGGACGACGCTCGCCATCGCCGATTCGGTGTACAACGAGACACACTTGGCCGAGGCGGGCTTCGCCGCCACCGCCGTCGTGCCGCCGTCGGCCGCGGTCGGAGATGACCTCACGCCAGCGCCACAGCGCGACGCCGTCCTGTCCCCGCGCTCTGACACCCGAGTTGGCGCCGTGTGGCTCGCCGTTGGACGCGTCGCGCCGAACAAGGCGCTCGAGCACACGATCGCCGCGTTGGCCGTGGCCCGCCAAACAAACGACCGGGGCGCCTCCCTGCGCATCGTCGGAAAACCCGCGACCGACGCGTACGAACGGGCACTCCGCCGGTACGTGGCGGACCTCGGGCTCGAAGACGCCGTGACCTTTACGGGGTATGCCAGCGACGCCGCGGTCGCCGCCGCGTACACCTCGGCCGACGTTCTCGTTGTGACCTCCGAGCACGAGGGCTTCGGCGTCCCGGTGGTCGAGGCCATGGCGGCGGGCCTTCCCGTCGTGGCGTACGACCAAGGCGCTGTCCCCGAGGTCCTCGGCGATGCGGGGGTTCTGGTCTCGTCTCGCGACCCCTACGCCCTGGCCGACGCCATCGGGAGTTTGCTCGCTGACCCGACGCGGCGGACGGCCCTCGCCGAAGCCGGACGCCGTCGCTTTGCCGAGCTGGACCTCCCCAATGCCGCCGATCGGTTCGTCGACCTCCTCGTCACGGTCCAGCAACAAGGCGCGAGTCGGCGCAAATGAACGCCGTCCATCAGTTCGTCCCGATGCTGCACCGTGACGATGCCGTGGGGCGTCATACGTTGCGCCTGCGCGATGTGCTGGTGGAACGGGGCATCGAGTCGCGGATCTACGTCGAGATGGTCGACCCCGAGACCGAGTCCGAGACGTTCCTCTTCCCGAGCTACGCCGATCAGGCACAGCGGGGCGACGTGTTGCTCTATCAACTTGCGACGGCATCGGCGATCGCCCCATGGCTGGCCGCGCGCCGAGAGACCCTGGTCGTCAACTACCACAACGTCACGCCGCCCGAGTACTACGCGGCATGGAACAACCCGATCGCCCGTCACCAGCTGCGTGCGCTCCACGAACGAGCGAATCTCGCCCCTCGTACCCGTCTCGGCATCGCGGTATCGGCGTTCAACGAAGCCGAGCTGCGCACCGCGGGCTACGCCCGTACCGCCGTGGTGCCGCCCGCGGCCATTGCACCGACGTCCGGCACCGATGCGGCAGATGCAGCCTCGTTCACCGGCAGCGGCGCGCGCTGGGTCTGCGTCGGCCGCGTTGCGCCCAACAAGGGGATCGAGCTTGCACTCATGGCGTTGCTGGTCACTCGAGCCCATCACGATCCCGACGTCACCTTGCAAGTGGTGGGTCGGCCCGTCGTGCCCGCATACACGCGGGCGCTCGAGCGGTTCGTCGACGAACTCGGGATCCGCGACGCGGTCACGTTCCGGGGGAGTGTGAGCGACGCGGACCTGGTCGCCACCATGGGGGCGTCGGACGTCCTGATCATGGGCTCGCGCCACGAGGGATTCGGGGTGCCGGTGATCGAGGCCATGACGATGGGCCTGCCCGTGGTGGCGAACCGGGAGGGTGCGCTCCCCGAGATCGTCGGTGACGCAGGCCTCCTCGTCGACGCGACCGATCCCTATGCGCTGGCGGATGCGGCGTTTCGAGCGGCGACCGACGGTCAGCTGCGGCGCTCGCTGGCGGAGGCCGGGTCAAAGCGGGTGAAAGAACTCGACCTTCCGACGGCCGGGGACCGGGCCGTGGACCTCGTCGTCGGGCTCGATCGCTGAGATCTAAGCCCCGACGGCCTCCCGGATCAGCCTTACGAAGCGGTCCGTGGAGGCGGTCAGGTCGAACCCGGCTGCGCGCTCCCGCCCCGCCGCCGCCAGCAACGAGCGCAAATGGGGGTCCTCCAAGACCCGTCCCACCGCGGCCGCGAAGGGCAACGCGGATTTGTCGGGTAGGACCAGCCCGGCGTCCGCAACGGTCTCGGGCACGGCAGCGACGCCGTAGGCGACGATGGGGACGCCGTGGCCCATGGCTTCGGCGAGCGGCACGCAGAACCCTTCGTGGTCGGACGCCATGACGAATACGTCCGCGGCGCGGAAGTACGCCTCCAGCTCGGCACCGGATACCGAGCCGGGCAGGTTGACTGCGTCCTCCAAGCCGAGCTCGGTGATGAACGCGCGTAGCGCCGGCTCGTACGTCTCGCCCAGCGGGGAACCGATGAGATGCAGCCGCGCCGCCGGGTCGTGCGTACGTCGTAGGACGTCGAGCATCTTCACCAAGTCGTGCGGCGCCTTGTGCGGCGAGATCTTCCCTACGTACAAGAGGTCCGCGCCACCGTCGCGCTCTTTGCGTCGCCGCAACCGGTCGGTCAATTCGGGGTCAGGCTCGTCGCTCTTCGAGTGCATGTCGATGAGCAAGGGCACGACCGCAGTCCCCGAATACCCGAGCGCCAATAGTTCGCTTTCGTTGAAGCCCGAGTCTGCAACGGCAAAGCGGCTTTGCGGCGCGAGACGCGCCAGTTGTTCGCGGCCGAGCGAGGCTTCGTAGGCGACCGCAGGCTCCCAGTCGCGCAACAGCGACGCCGGGGTGATGTTGTGGTAGTTGACGAGCTTGGGCTCGGACCGGGCCGCGAGGATGTCGTAGACAGGGCTTCCGATCGAGGCTTGATAGAGCAACCAGCGCCCACGCGTGGCCCGACCGAGCTCGATGACCGGGCGGCCCTCCTGCTCGACGTCCGGTGTGAAACTGCCGTAGTAGATGTCCGAGTCGATGCCCGTCGCTCGCAAACCGTTGCGCAGATTCAGCGAACTGACGCCGATGGCGTCGCGACTCGCGAGCGACGGAATGACCTGGTCGACTCGCACGGCGCAGCAGTGTATCGGCGCACCGAGCACCTCGATTGCCCGCATGCACCAATTCGCCCTGGTCGACGCCCTAGCCTGGTTGCACCGTGCCGACGTCTCGAGCCTTTGCCCCGCGCGCCGGATGCTGGCAGCGCCCTACGCGAATGATCCTCGGCTCGTTCCTCGTTGCGTTCGCATTTGTGCTGCCGGCCGCCCAGTTCGGCCGGGCGCCAACGGCGGCGGCGTCCGTCCCGTCCGACTCGACCAACGTCAACATCGACATGCAAGAGAACGACGGTCTCGACGTCATCGTCCAGGGCTTCGGCGGCGGCGTGTCTGCCCCCGGAGTGTCGAATGCGCCGGCAATCCGCTTCCAGCAGAGCCTAAGTGGGACGTGGAACGTCGACATCGGTGGGTCCTGCGGAGGCCCCTGGACGCAGGCGTCGGCGAACCAGAGTGGCCCAATCACGGCGTCGCCGGCGGGCGGGCTCCTCATGCTCTGCGTGGCGAGCTACAGCCCCACCGTGTACGGCACATTGAGCGCGACCTACAACTCCGGCGGCGCCGCGAGAACGGTGAACTCGTTGCCGCTCGAGCGCTACGTCGCCGATACCGTCCCCGGTGAATCACCCTCGAGCTGGGGCACACTGGGTGGATCCGGTCCGCAAGGGATGCCGTGGGGCTTCCAGGAGCTTGAGGCCCAAGCGATCGCCGTCCGCTCCTACGTGCTGGCGAACGTCGGGGGTTATGGCGGGTACGCCGACACGTGTGACCTCTTCTGCCAGACGTATCGGGGTGTCGAGTACGAGACGCCGACGAGCATTGCCGCGGCCAACGACACCGCCGGCCAGGTGATGGTGATGCCGGGTGGTCAGATCGCCACCACCGAGTACTCCGCGTCGACCGGTGGGTACACGTCGAGCAACGCCAGCGGTCAGTCTCCGTTCACTGCCGTTCCCGACGACGGGGACGCGGTCTGCGTGACGAATGTCGTGTGCAATCCGTATCACAACCTGCCGGGCTCAGTCAGCTACAGCGCGATTCAAGCCGCGTGGCCGCAAATCGGGACATTCACCGGGTTCTCCAATCCGGTGGAGGATCCCGGCCGAGCCTCGGACTTTCCTTGCTGCGGGCGTATGGACACCATCACGCTCGACGGCACTGCCGGGAACCGCGTCGTCTCCGGCGCCGCCTTCTACACGACGCTCGGCATCAAATCGGACCTCTTCAACGTGAACTCCATCAACGGCAGCACCGTCTCCCTCACGACCCAGGGCTATGGCCATGGCATCGGAATGGGTCAGTACGGTGCGCTCGGGTATGCCATCGGTGCGGATCACGGCGACGGGAACTGGACGTACAGCCAGATCGTCAATCACTTCTACCAGCCGGCGTCGTTGCAGAGTCTCTCGAACATCACACAGGTAGGGGGCAACAGCGGCGGCGTGGGCGGCTACTGGGTCAACGCGACGGACGGTGGGGTCTTCAGCTTCGGCAATGCCCAGTTCCACGGCAGCACCGGTGGTATGCGGCTCAACCAGCCCGTCGTCGGCATGGCGGCGACGCGCGACGCCGGCGGGTACTGGGAGGTCGCGTCGGACGGGGGCGTTTTCAGTTTCGGTGACGCACACTTCATGGGGAGCACCGGCAGCATCGTGCTGAACAAGCCAATGGTCGGCATGGCAGTGACGCCCGATGGCGGTGGCTACTGGTTGGTCGCGTCGGACGGCGGCATCTTCGCCTACGGCGACGCCCAGTTCCACGGGAGTACCGGCTCCATCGTGCTGAACAAACCGATCATCGGCATGGTGCCGACCCATGACGGTGGCGGCTATTGGCTCATCGCCTCCGACGGGGGCGTCTTCGCATTCGGGGACGCCGGCTTCTTCGGCTCACTGGGAGGTGCCCCGCCGGCGACAGCGTTGGTCGGGGTTGCCCCGACGCCGGACGGTGGGGGGTACTGGGTCTTGGGCGCCAATGGCACCGTCTTTCCCTTCGGCGACGCGCCCCAGCTCGGCGTGAGCGCGGTGTCCCCGGGACTGGGCACCATGCGGAGCCCGATGACCGGGCTCATCCCGGACTTCAGCGGGCAGGGCTTCGATGCCGTGAACGGCAGCGGGCAGGTCTTCGCCTTCGGCGACGCGCCATGGTTCGGCGACGTCACGACGGCCGTCCCCGGGTATTCGGGCCACGCCGTCGGCATCGCCGTCACCCCGAGCTGAGCGGGGCGCTGACGTGGACGACCTCGAAGCGATTCGGCAGTTGAAAGCCCGATACTTCCGCACCATGGACACGAAAGACTGGGCGGCCATGCGCCAGGTGTTCACCGACGATGTCACGGTCGACACCACCGAGGCCGGGGGCAGCGCGGTGAGTGGCGCCGACGAATTCATGACGTTCCTCCAGGAGGTGTTGCGCGGTGCGGTGACGGCACACCAGGGTCACACGCCCGAGATCGAGCTCACCTCATCGACGACGGCGACCGGGATCTGGGCCCTGAACGACCTCGTGATCTGGCCTGATGGCACGCGACTGGTGGGCTACGGGCACTACCACGAGACGTACGAGAAGGTGGGCGAGGACTGGAAGATCAAGTCGTCCACGCTCACCCGGTTGCACACGGATATCTATCCGCCAGACAACGGCTGATCTAACCGATTCCGCTGCGACTGGAACGCAGCCAGTCAGACCAACCTCTGACTGAGCCCGTCTCTTTGAAGCGACACTCTCCGTGTAGTGGCACAATCGCTCACCACCCGCATCTTCCGCACGAGAGAAGGCATCGCCACTATGACGTTCGTTCCGTACGACAGGCCCGTCCGGGCTGCCTTCGTGGGTCTTGGCCGCATCTACGACCTCAACGTTCGCGCCTACATCGACAACCCGGACGTCGAAGTGGTCGCGCTCGTCGACCCCGATCCGCAACGGCGCGCCCAGCGGCAGGCATATTGGCCGCAGGCGCAAACGTTCGCCACGGCGGCCGATCTTGCTGCGAGTGGACTCGCGGTGGACGCCGTCGAGGTCCTGCTTCCGGTCCCGCTCCATGCCGACGGTGTGTGCGAGATGCTCGGCTACGGCTGGCACCTGAACCTGCAGAAGCCGATGTGCAATGACCTGAGCGAGGCGCAGCGGATGCTCGATGCCGCCAAAGCGAACGACCGCGTGCTGCGCGTCATGGAGAACTACATCTTCTATGAGCCATTACTGAAGCTGAAGGAGACCGTCGAATCGGGTGATCTCGGCGCGGTCAGCGGCTACCACATGAAGATGGTGGGCAGCGGCAGTGGTGGCTGGGACGTGCCCATGTCCAGCTACGAATGGCAGTTCGCCCAGATGCGCCGCGGCAGGGGCATCTTGGTGTTCGACGACGGGTGGCACAAGCTCGCGACGGCATTGTGGCTGTTTGGCCCGCTGCGAGAGGTCCGGGCGTGGGTCGGCGCAACGGAGGTCTTCCCCAACATCGCAGTCGACGCGCCAACCACGATCGCGTGGGAGCACGAGAACGGCATTCGCGGCGTGTGGGACATCACGTTGGCGCCGGATATGTATCTGCGGTCCGACTACTACACCAACGACGAACGATGGGAAGTCACCGGTCGACGCGGGTATTCGAGGGTGAACCGGTGTACCGGCCGGGGTATCCAGCAACCGAGTCTCGAGACTTACGTCGACGGCGAGATGCGTACTTACCACGCGCTCGACGACGACTGGGCCAGTAGTTTCCGGGATTCCGGCCGTCACTGGTTGCGCTGGCTCCGTACCGGCGAAGGTCCCTTGTTGTGGAGTGCCGAAGAGGCCGTCGACGTCTTGCGGTTCGCGCTCGCCGTGTATGCGAGTAGCGCGGGCGGCGGTGTCGGCATCGATCCAGCCTCAGTGCAAGATCTCGAATCGTCGGCCTGATCTCGCCGAGCGCACCGCACGACTGAGGTCGATTCCTCAGAGGCAGGCCGAGAAAGCCCGGGTTATCTGGACCTGAACTACGAGCGACCGGCGGTGACTTCGGAGAGGCGGGGGAAACGACGGAGCCGGCCGAAGCGTCCGAGGCGCCCGACGTCGACGCCGTGGTCGGCCGCTTCGAGCAGGCGGAGGTCGCCGCGGCTGTTCCCGTAGGCCCACAGGATCGGCTGTTCGCCGGATGAGCCCGGAGTGGGCCCGACGGCTCGGAGGTGACCGACCAGGCGGGCATACTTCTCGGAGCCCCGGCAGTTCTTGCCTTCGTATCCGCCGGTGAGCAGGCCGCCACCGCCCGTCGCCAGCCGTGTGGCGACGACGCCGTCGACGCCGAGCTCGCTGCCCGCGGGACTGACGTAGCACTCGGGAGAGGCGGACACGATCACTGTGTAATGACCTTGGTTGCGGTGCCACTCGAGGCGGCGGCGCATGTCCTCCCGGAGATGATGGCGGAGGTGCCTCTGTGCAAATGCTGCGCCGCGGCGGTTGAGCTCTTCGGCGGGCATGCCGGCGAGGAGGCGGGTGAAGAGCCGCTCTTTGACGTCGTCGGCGGCCGTGCCTCCCACGATGGCGGCGCGGACGAGGGAGGGCGAGAGTGCCAGCACGGCGCGCAGGACGGGGATGAGGCCGCGCACGCTCACGAGGAACGGGAACACGCTGCCCGCATTGGTCAGCGTGCCGTCGAAGTCGAAGGCGGCGACAGTGGGGCGGTCTGAGGGGGTCGGCCCATCGTCGCGCCGGTCAGTCGATCGCAGCGCCACCCCGTCCCTCTCCTCCGGCGAACCTTGCCGCTCCGGCAAGCGTCTCCCCACTACTGATGACCTCGCGCCCGCGGCGTGCCTCGTTGACCGCAGCTTCCGCCTCGGTCATGCCCCACTGCTCGAGGGCGCTGGCGCGGTCCGAGCGCAGGCAAAACTGGGGGAGCGCGGCGAGCTGGTGGGCGAGAGCGACCGCGGCCGTACGGGCGTCGCCCGGCGGAACGACCCGATTGGCAAGGCCCAGAGCCAGCGCCTCGGGGGCGACGACGGCGCGGCCGGTCAGGATCAGGTCCATGGCGCGGCTGTGGCCAATGAGGCGGGGCAGGCGCACGGTGCCGAGGTCACACAGCGGGACCCCGAAGCGCCGGCAAAACACGCCGAAGATCGCGTCCTCGGCCGCCACGCGGAGATCGCACCAGAGGGCGAGCTCGATCCCGCCCGCTACGGCGTAGCCCTCGACCGCCGCGATCACGGGCTTGGAGAGCGTCAGGCGGGTCGGCCCCATCGGCCCCGGGCCGTCGTCGGGGATGGGCCGGCGGTCGCCCTCCGCGATGCCCTTGAGATCGGCTCCGGCGCAGAAGGTGCCCTGGGCGCCGGTGAGCACGGCGACCGACTGGTCGTCGTCGGCGTCGAAGGCGAGAAAGGTCTCCCTGAGTTGGTCGGCGCAGACGCTGTCCACGGCGTTGCGCCGCTCGGGCCGGTCGATGGTCACGATGGTGACCGGGCCGTCCCGCTCGATGACCAGGGTGTCGCTCTTGTAGGGGCGGTAGGTGGGCCCGGCGGAATCGGTGGAGCCGGCGGCAGAGGGGGAGGCGGCGGCGGGTCGGGCACTCACGGTTGGCATTCTCGCATGAGGACGGGGTGCCTCCGCACATCGGCACCGGGCCCACCCCCAGGTGGGAGGTGGTTTTTGGCGACGGGGCTGGGCGGAGCCAAATATGACCAATCGTGTCGACAATTGAAGGAGTTCCCGGTAAGGTGCAGCCCTCACAAACAGATCGAGATAATTCCAGGAGGAGCAAATGGCAGTACGAATCGGGGACACCGCCCCGGATTTCACGGCGGACACCACGGACGGGACGATCAACTTCCACGAGTGGCTCGGCGACAGCTGGGGGATCCTCTTCTCCCACCCCAAGGACTTCACCCCGGTCTGCACGACCGAGCTGGGCGCGTTCGCCAAGGCCAAGCCCGAATTCGACAAGCGGAACACCAAGCTGATCGGGATCTCGGTCGACTCGGTCGAGTCCCACAAGGGATGGGCCGGGGACATCGAGGAGACGCAGGGCTCGGCGCTGAACTTCCCGCTGATCGGGGACGAGGACCGCAAGGTCGCCGACCTCTACGACATGATCCACCCGAACGCCAACGACACGCTGACGGTGCGGTCGGTCTTCATCATCGGGCCGGACAAGAAGGTCAAGCTGACGCTGACGTACCCGGCGTCGACAGGTCGGAACGTGGACGAGATCATCCGCGTGCTGGACTCGCTGCAGCTGACCGACGAGTACAAGGTGGCCACGCCGGTGAACTGGACCGAGGGCGAGGACGTCATCATCGTGCCGGCGCTGAGCGACGAGGACGCCAAGTCCCGCTTCCCCAAGGGTTGGAAGGCTTTGAAGCCGTACCTGCGGGTAACGCCTCAGCCGAACCGCTGAGCGGGCGCCCGCCGGGAGGCGGGTTCTCGAACTGCATGTTGTTCGATCGAGCCGGCCCGCGGGCTGGCTCGATCGCGTGAACGGGTCGTCCGAAGCCGGACGCCTGGGCGTGTGCGCGCTGTATACGCGCCCTTCATATTCGAGGCAGCGAATTAAGGGCGGGGCATGCTCAGCTGGAGGACGCGACGAGCTCGTCGCGCAGCTCGCGCTTGAGGACCTTGCCCTGGGGGTTCCGGGGCAACGCCTCAGAGCGGAAATAGACGTGGGTCGGCACCATGAAGCCGGCCAGGCGCGCCTTGACATGCAGGCCCAGCTCCTCCGCCGTCACCCGTGCGCCGGGGCGGAGGACCACGACCGCACCGACCTCCTCGCCGAGCGTCGGATGGGGGACGCCGATGACCGCCACGTCGGCAACGGCGGGGTGTTCGAACAGTGCGGCCTCGACCTGCACCGAGTACACGTTCTCGCCGCCGCGGATGATCATGTCCTTGGCGCGGTCGACGATGTAGATGAAGTTGTCGTCATCGAGCCGGGCCACGTCGCCACTGTGGAGCCACCCCTTCGAGAACGTCGTGGCTGTCTCCTCCGGCCGGTGCCAGTAGCCCCGGACGATGTTCGGGCCCTTGATCCAGAGCTCGCCGCGCACGTCGGGGCCGCGGAGGATGGTGTCGTCGGGCTCGTCCTTCTCGTAGTCCTCGGGGACGATCGCGACGTCGCACACGGGCACCGGGGGCCCGACGCTGTCGGGCTTGGCCACGTAGTCGCCGCCGGCGTTCATGGAGGTCACCGACGACGTCTCGGTGAGGCCGTAGCCGTTCGAGGGCTGGCCGACGGGCCACGCCTCGCGGATGCGACGCACGAGGTCGGGCGGGGCGGGCGCGCCGCCGTAGGACACGCCGCGGACGGAGGAAGTGTCGTACTTCGAGAAGTTGGGCGAGTCGAGCACCTGCATCACCATGGCGGGCACGCCGCCGAAGGTGCCGATCTTCTCGCGCTCGATCAGCTCGAGGGCGCGGTCGGGGTCCCAGTGGTGCATGATCACGATCTTGCCGCCGGCGGCGGTGTTGGTGACCATGATCGAGTGGCAGCCGGTGGCATGGAAGAGCGGGACCGACAGCAACATGGCGGGCTGGACGCGGTCCTTCGGTTCGGCAGCCTCCTCGTCGAGGAGCGAGGTGCCGAAACGCATGGAGCCGCGCGTGTTGAGGAAGAACAGGCTCATCAGGTTCGTCACCATGTTGCGGTGCGTGCCCACCGCGCCCTTTGGGCGTCCGGTGGTGCCCGACGTGTAGAAGATGGTGGCGTCGTCCTCGGGTTCGATCGAGACGTCGGGGGGTGTGGCGTCCTCGGCGACCGGGCCGAGCGCGAGGGGGAAGGGCCACTCGGCGATGGGCGGGGTCCCGCCCGGCGGCTCGTACACGGCCAGGGGTGCCTTGAGCTCGGTGCGGTGCTCGTCGGCGACGATGATCGTCTTGAGGGTCTCGAGACCGCCGAGGAAGGACCGGATGCGCTCGACGCGTTCGGTATCGACGAAGGCGACCTTGGAGCCCGAGTCCTCGAGGCCGTAGCGCAGCTCCTCGCCGCTCCACCACGCGTTGAGCGGCACGACGATGGCGCCGGCGAGGGCCGCACCCCAGAA
The DNA here is from genome assembly GCA_036491435.1 of Acidimicrobiales bacterium. GTDB lineage: Bacteria > Actinomycetota > Acidimicrobiia > Acidimicrobiales > RAAP-2 > Bog-473. The sequence goes on along the minus strand of DASXBZ010000001.1, from coordinate 9,028 downwards.
AGCCATGATCCACTCGGGGATGTTCCGCATCACGATGGCGACCCGGTCGCTGGGCTCGACGCCGAAGGTGTCGCGCAGCCGGTGCGCCAGCGTCGAGGCGATGCGGTAGTGCTCGGCGAAGGACGTGCGTTCGTCCTCGTACACGATGAACGTGGCGTCGCCGTGCGCGGCCGACATGTCGAACACGCTGCGCAGCGTGGGGGGCGCGTTCTTCCAGATGCGGGTCGGGACGCCGCGGATGTCGATCTCCTCCATCTCGAAGATCTGGCCCGGCGCGGTCAGCTGGGCGTTGGCCTCCTCGATGGACATCTTGGGCGTGTCCTTGCCGGTCGTGGTCACGTGCTTGCCTCCTCGGTGCCGGTCTCGGTTCCGGTTTCCGTTTCCTCGGTTCCCGGGGCGTGGTCGAAGAGCTCGCCGCGGTAGTACGCCAGCTCCCCGACGCTCTCGCGGATGTCCTGCAGTGCGCGGTGGCCGCCCTTCTTGGCGGGCGCCGCCTTGTAGACCTCGGGACGCCAGCGGCGGCACAACTCCTTGATCGTCGACACGTCGACCGACCGGTAATGCAAGTAGTCCTCGATCTCGGGCAGGAACACGGCCAGGAAGCGCCGGTCGGTCCCGATGGAGTTGCCCGCCAACGGAACGGTGCGGGGCTGGCGGATGTGCTTCTGCAGGAAGGCGAGTGTCTGGGCGCCGGCGTCCGCCAGCGTGAGGGTGGAGGCCTCCATGTCTGCGAGGAGTCCCGAAGAGGTGTGCATGTTGCGCACCACGTCGTCCATCTGGGCCAGTTCCTCGGGCGAGGCGTGGACGACCAGATCCGGGCCCTCTTCGATGATGGTGAGATCGTCGTCGGTGACGAGGCTGGCGATCTCGACGATGGTGTGGCGCGCCGGATCGAGCCCCGTCATCTCGAGATCGATCCAGGCCAGCATGTCGCGGGCATGCTAGTGGCAGGTCGCGGGCGCACGGCCGGGTGGCAGGGTGGTTCGGTTCGCACAGCGACCGTCGGCGTCGTGGTGCCTTGTAATGTCCGGCGATGCTGCGCGTCCCCCTGCACCAGCTCGACCCGGACCTGCCGGCGCCGTGCTACGCGCGGGAGGGCGACGCGGGCGCCGACCTGGTGGCCCGGTCCGATGTGGTCCTGGCCGCCGCCGGGGGCCGCGCGGTCGTGCCCACGGGGGTGGCGGTGGCCATCCCCGACGGTTACGCCGGGTTCGTCCTGCCGCGCAGCGGCCTGGCGGCGCGCCACGGGGTCACCTGCCTGAACACGCCGGGGTTGGTCGACTCGGGGTACCGGGGCGAGCTCCAGGTCGTCCTCGTCAACCTGGACCCGTCGCACGACTACGAGGTCAGCCGGGGGGACCGGATCGCGCAGCTGGTCATCCTGCGGGCCGACCAGGTGGCCTTCGAGCTCGTGAAGGCCGACGAGTTGGGGTCGTCCGAGCGGGGCGCGGGCGGCTTCGGCCATACGGGCATCTGATGCGCCCGGTCGGTATGCCGCGGGACCCAGGTGACGGCGCCTAAGCCGGTGGCTAAGAATGCGATGATGCGTTCCCTGGTCGGGATGGATGCGGCGTTCCTGTCGCTCGAGACGCCGACGACCCCGATGCACGTCGGTGTGGCCCTTGTGCTCGACCCGCCGGAGGGGCGGCGCTCGCTCTTCTCGCCCGAGACCCGCTACGCGCAGATCCGCCGGGTGATCGAACAGCGCCTCCATCTGGTGGGGCCGATGCGCCAGCGGGCGGTGCGGGTGCCCTTCGGCCTGCACCACCCGGTCTGGGTGGAGGACCCGGACTTCGAACTCGACGACCATCTCAGCCGGGCGAGCCTGCCGTCACCGGGTGGCAAGGCGGAGCTCGACGCGTTCGTGGCGTCGGTGATGAGCCGCCAGCTCGACCCCGACCGGCCGCTGTGGGAGATGCACGTCGTCGAGGGGCTGGTGGGGGAGCGGACCGCGTTGGTGGCCAAGGTCCACCACGCCATCCTCGACGGGGTAAGCGGCGCTTCGGTCCTGGCGGCGTTCCTCGACCTCAACCCGCGCTCGCGCGTGGTGGCGCTGCCCCAGGAATGGCATCCCGGGGCACTGCCGTCCAACGCGCAGATGTTGAAGCACGCGGCCTCCTCCCTCGCGCACCAACCGGGTACGACCCTGTCGACGCTGCAGGCGGGCGTGGAGGCGGTGGCGGACCTCGGCATGCACAACCGCGAGCTCTCCGGTCGGGGCGAGCAGGCCCCGCCCGGGTTCTTCAGCGCGCCGCGCACCACGTTCAACGGGGCGGTGTCGAACCGCAAGCGGTTCACCTCGCTGTCGGTGCCGCTCGAGGACGTGAAGTTGGTGGGCAGTGTGTTCGAGGCCACGGTCAACGACGTGGTGCTGGCGTGCGTGTCGGGCGGCCTCCGCCTCCTGCTGGCGGCACGCCGGGAGCCGATCGACCAGCCGCTCGTGGCGATGGTCCCAGTGTCGACGCGACCCCAGGGTGAGGGCGAGGCGCTGGGCAACCAGATTTCGGGGATGCTCGTGTCGCTGGCCAGCGACATCGAAGAGCCGGTACGCCGGCTCGACGCGATCGCCGAGTCCGCCCGGGTCGCCAAGGAGCAGGAGAAGCTGCACCGCGGGAGGTTCATCGGGGACCTGGCGCAACTCGCGCTGCCGGCGCTGACCACCCGGCTGGCCCGGGCCGTTGCCGGCACCCGCTTGTTCGACAAGGTGCGGCCGCCGTTCAACGTGACGGTGTCGAGCGTACGGGGTCCCGATTTCTCATTGTTCTGCGCGGGGAGCCGTGTGGCCGACCTGTATCCGGTCGGGCCCATCGCGGAGGGGATCGGGCTCAACGTGACGGTGTTCTCGTATCTCGACCGGGTGCACTTCGGCCTCTTCGCCTGCCGCAAGTTGCTGCCCGAGCTCGACGAGCTCGGGACCCACATCGACGACGCGCTCGCCGAGCTGGTGGCGTGCGCTCTCGACGCGCGCGGCGCAACGGCGTAGGGGTTCTTCCTTCGGGCGGCGCGGGAGCGCCGTCCGGGCGGTCCGAGAGGCGGTGGCGCAGGCCGTGTGGAGATTCGGCCCCCGCCACCTCCTCTGTTCTCATGGGTCGGGATCCGATTGCCCCGATGCGGTTCTCCTCGGCCTACGACGAGGGGGCAGACCCGGATCCGGCAGCCGGGGGAGCACCCTGAGAACCCGACCCCGAGCCGCTGGGCATGTTGGGGCAATTCTTCGTGGAGCCGGAGTTGGAGCTGCTCGAGCCGGAACCGGAGGAGCTGGACGACCCGGAGCTCGCGTTGCTCGACCCGGAGTTGGAGCTGCTCGAGCTCGACGGCGTCGTGGTCGTCGAGGAGTTGGTGCTCGAGCTCGAGCCGGTGGTACCTGTGTTGGACGAGCCGGTCGTGGCGGCATCGGCGACGAGCGCACCCCCGGTGACAAGACCGGTGGTCAGCGCGCCCATCGCCAACACGTTTCGCAGTCGGATCTTCATGGTTGTGTCCTTTCTCTTCGTGTGAGGTGCCGCCCCCTTCGGAGTGGCGGTCACACCCTGCGCCCCGGTCCTGTGAGTCGGCGCACAGCACCCGCAGCGCGGTGGTTGCGTTCCCCGACGATCGCGTGACGATCCACAGCGGGCGTGCGTGGCGGTAGGCGCCGCACAGCGCGCTCGGCGGCCGCCCACAGCAACGCCGCAGGCCGCAATCAGGTCAGCGTTTGTCGGCCCGGAAGCAGTAGGCCCGCATCGGCACGTCGACCACGTCGCGCCCGGACAGGAACTCTTGTTCGTCGAGAAAGCGCCGCATCGCGATCAGGTGCCGCTCGCGGGCATCGTCGTCCATGGTGATGACGATGCTGTAGGTGCCGCACAGCGCAACGAGGTCCTCGCGCGTCATGGGCTTGGTCCAGCGGAAGAGCGACGTCTCCGGCTCGTAGAACGGGCTCGGCCCGCCGGCTTCCAGATTCACGACGTGACGGCTCCGTCGCCCTTGATCGACGGCGTCGCGCTCTTCAGGCTCGAACACGATGCCGCCCGCCCAGAGCGAGCGCATCCAGTCCACCGAGCGGTCGGGGCCGCTCCACACGAGGGCAAGGCGCCCGCCAGGGCGCAACACGCGGGCCACCTCGGGCACGGCGCGGGCCTCCTCGACCCAGTGCCAGGCAGACGCGGCGATGACGACGTCGCACGAGGAATCCGCAGCAGGGAGCGTCTCGGCGACGCCGGCTTGCACGTCCGCGCCGGCGGCCGTCGCCGCGAGCACAGCCCGCATCCGGTCATCGGGCTCGACGGCGGTCACGTGGGCGACCTGCTCGACGAGGAGCCTGGTCAGGATGCCGGTGCCCGCGCCGATCTCGAGCGCGTCCGTCGCGTGCGGAGGGAGCATCCAGTCGAGCGCTTCGGGCGGTGGGCCGGACCGGAGCCGGTCGTATTCGCCGGCGACCGCGCCGAAGGCCCCGCGGAGCACAGCCGTGTTCTCGTCCTGGAGCACTTCCGGAATCTACCGGAGCGGTCTCACGGCGGTCCGGCGGTTCGGGCCTCCGAGAACCTGATTCTGCAGGTCGGCGACGCCATGGGTGCCACCCAGTGAGGCGGAGCGGGCGCGATACAGTGTTGGCTCAACGCGGAAGTGGCGCAGCGGTAGCGCATCACCTTGCCAAGGTGAGGGTCGCGGGTTCGAATCCCGTCTTCCGCTCTCGTCGTCACGTCGTCTTCCTGTCTCGCGAACGCCCTCGTGGGGGGCGCGCCAGTTCGAGCGTGATCCGATCCCGATCCCGATTTGTGACTCAGGTCGAGGCCATGGAGTGTCCAATCCAGGAACATAGGTGACACAGTTCAGTCCTCGCGAACCCGGGGTCGTCACACCCGTCCAGCACTCTTCAAACGTGGATCAGAACGACGATCCGGTGCCGCCGGGACTCCTTCTCAGTCTTGATGAGGCTTTCCGCGTATTAGAAGCCCTTGAGGACGCGCTCTTGACTATGGAGGATGTGAGCGTGTCTCCCGGGCTCCAAGACGAACTTGCAACTGTCATCCGACTGCTCCACGTTAGGCTTGGCCTGGACGAAGGAGGTGTGGGATGAGCGAGTCAGAGGTGCTGCGGCCGGCCGAAGCGGCGCGCCGACTTGGTGTTCCCACACGGGTCGTGATTCAAGCGATGTACGAAAGGAAGGTCCCGCGGGTCCGGCTGTCCGATGGGACCCTTGGGATTCCGTCCGATTCTTTGGACTCCATCCCAGTGCCTACCGCCTGACCATCGCGGGCGAAGCGTGCGTAGCTCCCGCAGCTGGGTCGGTGACCGTCCAATCGTCCAAGTCGTTCGAGCGGACCTGCTATGTCGAAGCTAGGAGAAAGCTTCGACAAATAAGTCGAAGATCTCTTCGGCTTCGTCGCCTGGCACGATTTCATCGATGGGTGGAATGAGATTGAGGCCCGGTTGACGCGAGAGTTCGAGCGCTACGAAATCACCCAAGCCGACAGCCGCCAGAACTCGCTGAGGGTACCCGGGCGGGAGGGAGTCCGCCGGCTTGTTGAGTGCGCGTTCCACTGACTGTGACAGTGCCTGAGGAATGTCTTCCGCCACCGAGAGACCCCGAATCAGGCCCGTGTCCACGTCAAGAATCATCACGGCAATCGCGACGGCTTGATCTACCACTTGAATAGAGCGCGAAACATCTCGAGTCATGACCATCCAGGTGATGGGTGGCATCGGTTCGAGAATAGACGGCACGCTAGTACCGGGCGCCCAGTCCGCCGGTTGAGGATGGGAAGATCGTCTACTGCCGCAACCTCTGGCGACGAGCCCTGTATTAGATCGCTCTACTACAGGGGCGGACTCAGAGGAATTCGGCGGACATTCACTGGACAGAACGGCAAATCAACGAACTCGTGGAAACGGTATGCACAGATCACAGCACCTTGCCAAGGTGAGGGTCGCGGGTTCGAATCCCGTCTTCCGCTCTCGAGGTCCGGCTTGAAAAGGGTTGAGACGCTTCCGGGGTCGGGCGGGTCAGCGATATTCCTTCGCACTCTGAAGCGCTCATCAGCCCCTTGCTGCTCACCGACGGCTACAGGGCCAATGGCCAAACGCTGCTGGCAGGTTTACGACCCGTTAGCCGACGCTGCTCGACTAGACCTGCGGCATTGACCAGTTCACAATGCGTAGTGCAGCACGAGTGTGGTTCGCCCCAAAACCCTCTCATGGAGAACGCGAGGTGCTTTCATGCGTGCAATAGCGGTGTCCAAGTACGGCGCGAAGCCCACCATCATGGACCTACCTGACCCTCGACCTGCGCCAGGCGAGGTCCTCATCAAGGTCAGTGCCGCGGGTGTCAACCCTATGGATCGCTCGATCGCGAACGGCGCCTGGTCAGCGCAGATGGACGCTACGTTCCCGCTCATCATGGGCGCCGACGTTGCCGGCGTCGTCGAGGCCGTAGGTGCGGGCGCTACGCGGTTCTCCCCGGGCGACAAGGTGTTCGGGCAACTGGTCGTCCCACCTCTCGGATCAACGGGGACATACGCGGAGCGGATAGCGGTCGCCCAAGACGCCAATTTGGCCCCGATACCGGTAGGCATGGAACCCGACACCGCCGCCGCCCTGCCAACAGCCGGCGGCACGGCCTTGCAGATCTTTGATCGCCTCGGGTCGCTGGGCGGCATGACCATGCTGCTCGTGGGCGCCAACGGCGGCGTCGGGTCGTTCCTCACCCAGATCGCCGCCAGCGCCGGTGCGAACGTCATCGCGGTGGCCCGCGCTAGCGCCGCCGAGCGCCTGCGCACCTACGGCGCGGTTGAGACCGTCGACTACACGAAGGACTCGGTCATGGATCACGTCCGCGTGGGCCACCCCGACGGCATCGACGTCCTGGTCGACGTGGCGAACGACGCGGACGCGTTCGCAGCGCTGGCCAAACTCGTGCGCAAAGGTGGCACGGCGCTGACCACCCGCTATGTTGCCGATGCAGACGCGCTGGCGGGCGTCGGGATTACCGGCGTCAACTTCGCGGTGGCCCTGACTCCGCAGCTCCTTACGAGGTTGGCAGGCGAGGTCGTTGCCGGCCGCATCACCACGCCGCCGATCAGAGAGGTCAAGCTTGACGAGGTGCCAGACCTGTACAGCGAGGACGCTCTCTTAGGTGACGGCAAGACCGTCATCGATCTGAGCACGTAACCAGCGTCACCGACACGACCGCTCGACCGAACGTTTCATCACAGCTTGCTCCGGAAATGCCGTGCACCGACCGCCCATTCCGGCGCGGTAACGAGGCCTGATCCCGCTGATGTGCCTTTTAGGGGTCGAGGGCTGTCGTAGATCGCTCTACTACAGCGACGGATTGGCTGGACGGAGTGGAAACTGGGTGGACGGAACCACATTTCAGGGAACTGGGCTACATCAGAAGGAGCGATTTCAGCACCTTGCCAAGGTGAGGGTCGCGGGTTCGAATCCCGTCTTCCGCTCTCAGATCAGCCTGGGTTTGCGCCCCCATGTGACTTCGCTCGGAGTCGCCCTTCGCGCGGAAATCTTATCCCGGCGTGACACATTTCCAGCCGAGATGTCATATAGATGTTGTGAGTTCGTGGTCGGAGCAGTCGGACGCCGCTTTGTTGGGCTTGGACGACCCTGACGCCTTCGCCGAGCTCTACGACCGGCACGTCGGCCGGATCTTCGCCTGGTCGGGTGCCCGCGTCGGGGACTATGCCGCTGACCTGACCGCCGAGGTCTTTGCCCTCGCGTGGCAGAGTCGCAAGCGGTTCCGAGACGAGCACCACGGGTCCGCCCTGCCCTGGCTCTACGGCATCGCCCTGAACGTGCTGCGGTCGTCGCTCCGCAAGCGCCGGGTCGAGCACGGCGCTAGGGAACGCCTGGGCCTCCCACTCTCGGTCGCCCACGGCGACTACGAGGCCGTGGACGACCGTCTCTCCTTCCCTTCCGCCGTCGTTCGGGCGTTCGCCGAACTCCCTGATGCAGATCGCGAGCTGCTCGTGCTGCGCGTGGTCGAGGAGCGGCCGTACAAGGAGATCGCCGACCGCCTCCACTGCACACCCGTCGCCGCGCGTTTGCGCGTGTCCCGATCGCTTCGTCGTCTCAACTTCGTCCTAGGAGGATCCTGATCATGTCCGTGCTTCAGTCCGAGTTGCTCCAGTTCCGCCACGAGCTGCGCGGGGCCGTCGCGGCCGACCTCGAACGGCATCGTGTGCGCCGGCGCCACCTTCGGCGAGCGGTCACCGTCGGCACACCGGGGTCCGTGCTCGCCGCACTCGGTCTCTCCCTCGGCCTGGTGCTCGGGACCGGTGGCGGCCTGAGCCCAGCCGACGCCGCCATCCTCACGGGCGCCGAAAATGCTCTGACCCCGCCGCCGAACGCGGTGATGCACGTACGCGCAATGGTGACGGTCGGAACCCAGCCGGCGCAGCCCTACGAACTCTGGGCCACGGACACCACCTTCCGGGTCATAAAGGAGGGCGTCGAGTTCGCGGGGAACGTGAGCGGGTCCACAATTTCCAGCTACGACGCCGCCACGAACACCATCACGACCGGCATCTATCACCCGCCGGAGCATGCACCAGTCGATCAGCCCGCCACGATCCGCTCGCTCATTGCCTCGGGGCAGGCCCAGGTGACCGGTTCGACGGTCGTCGACGGTGTGCCGGCAGATGTCCTGTCGCTGACGAACCTGCCCGTCGGCAGCGGGCTGGTGGACGGCACCTTCGACGTGGCCAAGAGCGACTATCGCCCGTTGCTCGTCCAGACCGCCGTGGCCCAGGGGTCCGCGACGGGATCGGCGGCCGCGGGGTGCGCGCAGGGTCAGTGCCCGGAGACGTTGCACTTCGAGACCTACGAGTATTTGCCCGCTACGACCGCCAATCTTTCGCTCCTCGACCTGAGCGCACAACACCCGGGAGCGACGGTGCAGAACGGTGCGGGAACCGACGGCTCAGCCGGTAGCACCAACTGATCGAGGTCGGCCCGACGAGGGCCGCGACGTCACCGCGCCGGCCCTAGTCGTCCCCAAGCGCAAGGGAGTATTCAAACCAGAAATCGTAATCAG